>NZ_JADGIA010000300.1 GCF_019683635.1 Thermogemmatispora sp.
AGTTGACCACGCTGCCGCGGGGCAACTGCTCCAGTTCAGGCACCACGTCCTCCAGGTTGAGGGCCACGCTCTTGAGGCCCATCCCCTGCAGGCCGCGCAGATAACAGAAACTGCACTCGACCGGGCAGACTCCCTGGGCATAGTTGCCGCGCAGGAAGCCGCGGATCGGTTCGGCGCCGCGCTCCTCCTCGCGGGGCCGGGTGCCGGCGATCCAGGTCTGACGGCCCCGGCGGTAGGCGACAATCGGGGTCCAGGCCCCGCAGGTGGTGCCTGCGCCGCCGACAAAGGGCGCGATGAACTGCGGGCGACCCGCGCCGCCGCGGCGGATCAGCAGCAGGAGGCGGGCTTTGCGCTGGGCCTCGTCTTGCTCCGGCCAGAGCTGTCGATGCAGGGTCAGCGCCTCGTGGGCCACCGCGGTCCGACTGGGCAGCCGTCGCAGGTGGACGGCTGCGACCAGCGGAGCCAGCTGGGCCGCTGCCTGCTGGGCTTGCTCCGCTTCGTGCGGACTGTGAGCATGGAGGAGCAGATGCGCGGGCCGCGCTGCCGCGAGCCGCTGCCGGTTGGCGAGCAGACGCCTGGCCCGCTCGCCCGCCACGCCCGTTGCGACCGCAGCATCCAGCGCTACCAGATCTATCTCTGCCAGGTGCTGGAGCATCATGGCTCCTGCTCCTTCGAGCGCCGCCGGCGGGCGACCCGGAGAGAGGCAAGAGCATCGGCCTTCCCGATCCCATCCGCGGTGTCTGAGTGGTCCAGGTCTGCATCATCGAGCGGACCCCACTGCCGATACCGCTCCTCTCTGTCCTGAACAGCCTTCTGGTACTGGCGCCAGTGGCGCCATGAAGCCACAACATACCAGGTGAAAACGCCCAGGGACAGCGCAAGCAGGCCCCCCAGGATGGGGAAGAAAAAAGCGTCGTGCATGCATTAGCTCCTTTCACGTGCTTCGCAGCAAGCAAGCAAGACCGAACGGGGGAAGGAGGTGGAAAGCAGGCAGGAAGTGGCTGGGAGGATCAGCAGCGGTCGAGAGGGATCACCCCCTCCTCCTGCCAGCTCCGGGGTCAGGACACGGCTCCGGCCCGCCTGGGAAGCAACCGGTAGTCCGGCCCTCCCAATTCCAGGATGCGAGCCGCGCCCAGCAGCCGAGAGACACCCGCGGCCCCCAGCCAGGCCAGGAGCTGATCGGGAGGATGGTTGGCCGTCACGACCGTGGCTCGCCCGCTTTGGAACCGCTGGTCCAGCAGCCGATAGTACACTTCTTCTCGAAAGTCACTGGGCTTGGGCTTGTCCAGATCGTCCAATACCAGGAGGGGAACCTGCGCCGCTTTCTGCAAGAGGCGCAGATAGTCCTCGTCCTGGCGCAGCAGCACCTGGATCTGTTCAAAGAGGGCCACGGTGCATGCGAACAGACAGGGGGTTCCAGTCTCTACTGAGGCTCGGGCAATGGCCGCAGCCAGATGGGTCTTGCCCACCCCGGGGGGACCGACCAGGAGCAACGTGCCCTGGGGATCTTGGGCAAACCGCTGCGCTTCCTGCAAGGCGAGCTGGCGCTGCCGCGCGGTCTGGGGCGTATCTCCCAGGCGCGCCTCCAGCCGAAATGACTCGAAGCGCCCGGGTGGCCCCTGGGCCAATTGTGCCGGTGCCAGCCAGCCAAAAAGCTGGCTCGCCAGCAGCTCCCGTCGCTGCTGCGCCAGGAGGGCGCGCTGGCGCTCCTGCTGCTGCTGGGCGCTCGCTTGCATTTCACACTGGCAGCGCAGCCGCAGCCAGCGCCCATCATCCAGCCGCAGCGGCTGCACCTGGGTGCCACAGGCGGGACAGGTCCAGCACGCCGCTGCCTGTGTCTCGACGATGCGCTCCGGGAAGCGGCTCACCGCCAGCCTTGCCGGGACGCGGAGCGCTGTTCCGAGCCGGCTGAGGCCCATCTAACTCCCTCCTTGGGCGCAGCGGCTGCCTGCTGCTTGCTCCTCTGCCCACGTCGCTTCCCACTGTCGTCGCTGCGCTTCCAAATAGGCGCCCACGTAGGCGCGATATTGCGCCATTGGATCAGCGCTCCAGACCGGCTCAGGAACACGGTCCCGCCGCCTGGGGCTGGCCGTGCCGCTGCTCCGATCGCCGGCGCTGCTCTGCCGCTCGGGTGCCGCTGCCTCCAGGGCTGCTCGTGGAGGGGCAGCCGCGCGTTTGAGCCAGCGGCGGAAAAAGCCGGGGGTCAGGCGTTGCTGCCTCTGATTGCGCCTCGGGTCCCTGGCATATTCGGCGCATTCAATCGCCTCGCCTCGCAGCGCTGACCAGCCCATCGAGGCAAATTCTTCCAGCACCTGGCAGAGCTGGCGTGAGCATGGCAGCCCTAAGATGTCTGCAATCTCCTGGAGAGAGATCTTGTCGGCGGCGGCGCTGTCGGCAGGAGGGGATGTCGGGCCGGGGAACGGCACAATCTTCGGCAAGGCGGTGGTCGAGACCACGGCAGCTGGCTGCTTCGTCACCAGGGATTCTTTCTCTTTCTCTTTCTCTTTCTCTTCCTCTTCCCCTTCCCCTTCCTCTTCTTCTTCTGACCGGGCTTTTCCGGGTTTTCCTGGATTTCCCGAGGAAGCCCCGGAAAACCCAGGCGCTGCTGACGTCGAGGCCTGCGCTCCCTCAGCCTCATCCGCACCCCATGCTGGCGGTGGTGGCAACTGGGAGGGCGTCGGCTTGCTCAGCGACTGCCACTGCCTCCAGGTCAGCCACTGATAGTACTGCTGACGACCCACCTGGTAGCGCAGCAGGAGCCCCCGCTCGACCAACTGCCTGAGGGCTTCCTCCACGGCGGCCTCGCTGACGTTGAACAGGCGCGCCAGCAGGCCCTGATGAGCTCGCCCGCGCCCCTCGTCATCGGCCTCCAGGATGAGGCCGATAAATACCACGCGGGCCTCAGCAGACAATTCAAAGAAATCTGGCTCCTTCAAGAGGGCCACTGGAATACTACGACTGCGGGCCATGATGGTTCTCGCTTCCGATCTCTGATTGGGTGAGCAGGGCTCGCACCCACGGCAACGGCACTTGAAAGAAGGAGAGCACCGACCCCGCCGGGTCACGGACCAGCAGGTCCCGATCCCCGTAGTGCTGCCACTGGAACCCGCTGATCTGTTCCTCTTGGGTCTCGGTCAACTCCAGAGGCAGCTGTTCGCGGGATGAGAGCACCAGCTTTTCGAACATGGGTCGATGCAGTTGTGGATCCAGCTTGAGCAGGCGCCGCTCTGGACAGCCAGCCGTCGGCTCCAGCCTCAGGTACCCTTCCGCATCCGGCTGATCACTCCGGCTCCAGCCCGTCTCTGTCAGCCAGCAGCAGTCACCTCCCTCGGTCAAAACCGCACCCCGGACATAGTGGACCCGGTAGAGCGTGAGCGGGGTCTCCTTGGGCCAGGGACAGACACGCGCCAGCACCTCCGCCTGCCGCTCTGCCAGCTCGGCTCGCGCCGCCTGATCTTCCGTTTCCAGCTCTTGCCACCGGGCGTGCATCCTCCGTGACACCTCTAACCGGAAGAGCAGGAGGTCCCGAAGGCGCTCCGGCTCAATCCAGCCTGCGCGGTTGCAGCTGAAGGGCACCCGCTCGCAGGCGCAGGAGACATACCAGTTCTGGGCGGCCAGGTCCCCGGCTGCTGCTGCCGGATGCAAGGTCCAGGTGCAGTGTGCGCACCCAAAGGGCTCCGGCGGGTACAGCTGCAGACAGAGGCCACCCGGCTGGCCAGGATGGCGGTGCATCCAGGCGCAGAGCTCCGCTGGCAGGCCGAGACGCTCCTCTAAGACGGTGAGCGCCTGCCCGAAGCGCTCCTGAGCCTGGCGCTCCGCCTGGCGCCGCTCTGCTTCCTCGGCAGCCTGGGCCGCTTGCCGGGCCTGACGCTGGCGCTCTTCTTCTTCCTCATAGACCGCTCTGGCCCAACGGGCCAGAGCCTCTCTCTCCTCCGTGTGCATGGACTGCTCCTTCGTGGTTTCTTCCGACACAGTCAGACAGACGTGCAGAGGTGCAGGGCAGGCTGCTGCCTGTCCTGCACCCCTCTCTAAAAGGGCTGGGTCTCATCCATATCTTCCAGGGTCGGCTCCGACTCCAGCCCAAGCCGCCCTTCGGCCATCGCGCTCAGGACAGCCAGCTGCCCGCGCGCGCGATCCGGAGCCGTGGCCGGCTGCGGGAGGGGAGCACCGATGAGCCGGCAGAGGGTGGGCAAGCCTGCGTAGGGCTGGGAGAAAAAGGTCCGCGCCGGCTCCTGGAGGTCGATCCCCAACAGGACCGGTGCTCCCAATCCGAGCCGGCGGCTGGCCCGGCGCAACTGGTCCTGA
>NZ_JADGIA010000079.1 GCF_019683635.1 Thermogemmatispora sp.
CTCCCAAGCTGTTCCAGTCCCGGCAACTATTATAGCATATTCACGCCCCTCTGCCTCTGCTATTCTGCACTTCCTGCTACGGTCCTGCTTGTCTCATCGCTCGCTCAGTACCCAGCAGCCAAGCGAGAGAAGCGCCCCCCGCTGGACCCGCTCGCTGCACAGGCCGCCGCCAGAGATGGAACCTGCGCGGGGCCTCAATCGTAATAAGAGCGAGAACCGCCAGAGGTCACCTGGCGCGCCGCGTGGGCGCTCCCGGGCCAAGGGGCAGAGAGCCGCGCCTGCTATTTCCGCTTTCCTTTGCTGCGGAGGAAATGCCAAAGTGAGGGATGGAAAGCGTTACTATAAAATGAGAGGACTTGTGCAGATGCCCAGGTCTCGCTTTATTTGAACCGTTGACCGTCTGCTGCTCTTCTCTCGCTGTAATTGATGAGCAACAGCAGTCACCGCACCTGCACAACATGGGCAAAGTGGGATAGAGGCCCGGCAAGTGAGTGAATGAGTGAGTGAGCGAGCGATTGAACGTGAGGACAGAGAGAGCATGATGAATCCACGGATCGATGAGGAACGGCAACCTAAAACACCGTGCGACACGACGCTCAGCCAGCTGACCGACGAGGGCGAGGTGCTGATGCGCCAGGGCTTTACTGAGGATGAGGTCACGTCCCTGCTCTGGCTGCGCCAGTGGTATCAGAGCGGAGGAAGCGATCGTATGGAGATCGTCCGTCGCCTGGAGTTTATCAGAATGCTGTTCCTCCAAGGCAAAATCGAGTTGTAGCTTATTTCGTCCGCCCGTCCGCCTGAGACGCGCTCAGGTCCGCCTCGCTGCCACCTTCCCCCCTGGCAGGCAGGCCCAAGGGTACGAGGGTAGCTATGCGGTGACCGCGTCAGAGGAGAGGGCAGGCGTGTGACGATAGAGGTCTCCTTTCCGGCGAGTTGGCTGCCTGTTTGTTTTTGTGGCTGCCTGCTCGCCGTCTTGCTTTCTTCTCTCTTATCTCCTTCTAACTTGGCCCCTCTGCCTAACGTAGTAATTGCAGAAACAGAAAAAAGGCCGTCTGACCAGGCGCCGCCCTCTAGAATAGATACCTCGCGCCGCCAGACTGTGCCTTTGAGAGCATATAATAAGGACAGCACATCCGACGAGGGAAGATAAGGTTTTCTCCTATGCGAATGATTCTCTATCTCGGCAAAGGTGGCGTGGGGAAAACGACGGTGGCCGCCGCTACCGCTGTACGCTCAGCCCAGCTCGGCAAGCGGACGCTAGTGGTGAGTACCGACCTGGCCCATAGTCTTGCCGATTGCCTGAAACAGCCTCTGACCTCGGAACCGAGCGAGCTGGCCCCTCAATTGTGGGCCCAGGAGGTGAATGTGCTCGATGAGATGCGACGCAGTTGGGGAAAACTGCAGAGCACGCTGAGCACTCTCCTGCGCGCTCAGGGCCTGAACAGTATCATGGCCGAGGAGCTGGCTCTGATCCCCGGCATGGATGAAATTGTTAGCTTGCTGAATATCTACCGCAATGCCCGCGACGGTGCTTTTGAGGTGGTGGTGATCGATGCCGCCCCTACTGGCGAGACGGTACGGCTGCTGAGTATGCCCGATACCTTTCAGTGGTATGTCGGGCGCATCGCTGGCCTGCAAAGCAGTACGCTCAATCTGGCCCGCCCCTTAATTAAGGCTTTCCTCCCATCGGCAGAGGTCTTGGATGCCATCCAGTTGCTCAGCGAGCGCGTCAACGCCCTCCGCAACGTGCTGAGTGATCCCTCTGTTAGCTCCTATCGCCCAGTCGTGAACCCAGAACGTATGGTGATCAAGGAGGCGCTGCGCGCAGAAACCTATCTCGCTCTCTTCGGCTATCCCATCGACGGCGTGGTCTGCAATCGCGTCTTATCGCCCGGTCCCTACCAGGATCAGTTTATGCAGCAGATGTATGAGAGTCAGGAGAAGCTTCGCCGCCACATCCAGCAGACCTTCGCCCCCTTACCTGTCTGGGAGGCCCCTTACTACGCTCAGGAACCCCTCGGCATCGAGCGTCTGGCCGAGCTGGCCCAGGCCATCTTCGGTGAGCAGGACCCGACGCAGGTCTTTTATCGCGGGCCTGTTCAGGAGGTTATAGAGCAGGATGGCCATTATGTCCTGCGCCTTCCTCTGCCTCACGTCGAGCTGGAGAAGGTGCTGATGACGAAAAAAGGAGATGAGATGATCATCGAGATCGGCAATTTCAAGCGCGATATCCCTCTGCCCGCTGTTCTGGCTAGCCAGGAGGCAACGGTGGCGCGCTTTGTCGATAAGGCCCTGGAGATCCACTTTGCGCCGCCAGCCAGCCAGCCGGAGTCGGAGCACGAGAAGTCGGCCTGAGTAGAGTTATCATCTTTGTCGGTTCTCTCACTCGCTCAGGCAAAGCCCGGCCTGCCAGGCCAAGGTTAAATGGGGCCGGCTAGCCCCTGCTCTGGTCACTCGTGCGCGCCCGCTCGCCCTTTGGCAGCGGGCTGTCTTCCATTCCAACCTACCAGCGACACAACCGTTGCTCATGGCGAACAGTCTACTCACTGCCTACCTGGCGCTAGCGGCTGGGCTAAAGTAGCACGGCTTGAAGCAAAGCCACCAGAGAAAGGTGAAAGGACAATGCAGGTCTTTGTTGCCGGTGCAACAGGAGTTCTGGGGCGCGCGCTTGTCCCTCGCTTGCTCCAGCAGGGTCATACGGTGCGCGCGCTCGTGCGTTCGCCCGAACGGGGGCAGCTGATCCGGGCCCCCGGAGTTGAGCTAGTCAGCGGCGACCTCCTGACCGAGGCCACAGCGCAGCAGCTCCCGGCCCTGGTCCGCGGCTGTAACGCCGTAGTACATATTGCTACGGCGATCCCGCGCAATCCCACCGAAGCCTCAGCCTGGGAGCCTACCACCCGGCTGCGCACCGAGGGCACCCGGCTGCTGCTGGAAGCAGCACGTGCGGCGGGGGTCCGCTACTATATCCAGCAGAGCATCGCAATCGCCTACCCCGATGGAGGCGAGCGCTGGCTTGACGAGACAACGCCGCTCGATCGCTCGCCGCAGCGCGCTACGGTCTGTGGACCGGTGATCGCAATGGAGGAGATGGTGCAGGCTGTCGATCCCGCCGAGCTGGGATGGTGTATCTTGCGCGGCGGCAGCTTCGTCGGTCGTGGAACCGCCCAGGATACGCTGGTCGCTCGCTTGCGCGAGGGGCAGCTCGTGGTGATCTGCGACGGGAGCAATTTTATTTCGCCGATTCACGTGGCCGATATGGCTACGGCTATCATCGCTGCCTTACAGCCGGCGGCAGTGGGACGCATCTTTAATATCGTGTCGACGCCGGTCCGCTATGGGGAGTATGTAGACCACATCGCCGCTCTGCTGCAGGTGCCCCCTCCCCCACGTGATCTTTCAATGCCCTGTCCCCCGTCGTTTCGCTGTAGCAATGAGGCAGCCCGCAGGGTGCTGGGCTGGCAACCAGTACACGATATCTACGAGGATGTGGTTCTCGCTCAGCAGTGAGAGACACCCGCCAGGCTGCAAGGCAAGCGAGGGCCTCCACAGACCACAGTCTGACCTTCCCGCTTTGTACGCTTGAGCAGAGCCGCCCGGGCAGGACAGAAGAGAGATAGATGATCGAGGCAGCGACTCTGGTGTTGGCCGCCTGCAGTTCGCCGCCTCGCAGCGGCCACTGTCCTGCCCTGGACTCTGCCAGAATCACTCTCTCCGATCTAATGGACCGCGCCGCGAGAACAGCCCTCGTCCGCTCTCGCCTGGCTCTGGCTCCAATGGCAGGTCCTTACTCGCCTCGTTGCGCTTCCATTTCCGTCCCGCGGCCCGCCATACCCTCTCCTTCCAGTCCGGCCCTCGCCTCCGCCGGGAGAGAGCGCGCCCCCTCGCTGCCAGGATTGGCTGTGCCTTCGGCACCGCCGCCAGGGCCGGCAAGGCGCAGGGCGGCCATAGCGGCGGTCTCTGTGGCCCGTGGCACCAGAGCGTTGCGCGCTCCATACTTGCGCAGAATGGAGGCCGCTTCGGCCTGACGTTCCAGCGTTCTGACCATGATGATGGTGCGCCCCGGCAGCGCCTCGGCCTCCGCGTAACGCGGCCCCGGCCCCGCTCCTACTAAAGAGGGGCCAATAATTGTCCCGAGAAAGCCCCCTCCCAAGGCTCCAAGCGCAAGACCTTCGAGCAAGGCGATCACCGGCCCCCCGCTGATCTGCACGCCAGCCAGGGGAAGAGCAAAGGAGGCGATGAAGCTGAATAGCCCTCCTCCAATGGCTCCTACCATAGCCCCAAGCACCGGCAAATTATATCTGGTCCTCACCCGCTCCAGTAGCCGCTCCGCCGGACCAGCTTCCTGCAGCTTGAGTGGCTCACGCGATAGCCTGGTAATCTGGTCGTCTCGGAAACCAGCGGCTTTCAGCTCTCCGAGTGCCTGCTCCGCCTGATTCCGCTCTTCGAAAATACCCACCACAGCAGCAGGTCCAATCAGTGCCATCTCTCTTTCTTTCCCTCCAGAAGCATCTTGCAGGCTCATAGCCCCTATATTATGCCCATTCGGCCCCGAGGATCAATAGGGACGATTTATGCAACACCTTTAGTAGATAGGCCCACCAGAGCCAGAGGGTCAGCTTCACTTTACTCGACACACCATGCACACCCACGCCTGCTTCCTCATCAGACCAGCATCGACTGAGCAATACGAGGTCGCCTCAGACCAGAGACCTTGACACTCCAGGGTAGCGGCGACTATAGTAGGTGAGCAGCAGTATTCTTAAGAAACAAGCAGTAGCGTCAACGTATGACAACAGGAGCCAGCACCGCACTCAAGTCATATATCGAGCGCGCCCGCAAAGTGCTTCAGCACGAACAGCATACCAATCATCAAGACCAGGCCGTCAAGCCCGGTGGGCTGGAAGCCTTTGTGAAACGCTGGCTAGATGAGATCGGGCCTGTCTGCCATGCGTCAGGACGCGACTTGCGCCCTTTCTACCGCCTGGCCTCCTGTTTGGAGGGCTATCGCCAGCAGGACCCGATGCAGCGTGCAGCCAATTTGCGGGCCGCTTTAGCCCTCCTGAACGAGCTGGAGAGAGAGCAGATCGTTGTCCCCAGCCGGCCACCTTCTTCAGAGCCTGTAGCGCCAGCGCGCTCCGGCGAACCGCTCGGCGAGTCGGCACGTCTAGCGACAGCAACAACCTCCACAGCGGCAGTGCGCTCTAGCAAGCCATCGGAAGCGAGTCGCAGAGAACGTGAGCGCCAGGAAGCCGAACTGGACCGCATCGCCCTGGACAGCAGCTCTCCTGGTCACGCCGCCTTGACGCTGCTGACGACAGACGTTTCTGCCATTCACGGTGTAGGCCCCACGGTCGCAGCTCGCCTGCGTAGCCTGGGCATCCGCACGGTTGGCGACCTGCTCTTCTATTTTCCACGTGAGCACCGTGACTACAGCAAGCTGCTCAGTATTGCCGAGCTACCCTTCGACGAGCTGGTCACCACTCGTGGCCTGATCTGGGAGGTCAAGACGAGCCGCACAGGCAGTGGGCGCACACGCACGGTGGCCACGCTCAGCGATGGCACCGGTCGTCTCAGCGCAGTCTGGTTTAACCAGCCCTACTTGCAAAAGCAGCTTTCCGAGGCGCGTGGTGAGTGGCTGGTTGTCACGGGAGTCAAGCAGCGCTTCGGCAACAAGGTTACCTTCACGGTGCGCAGCCATGAGCTGCCCGAGAAAGGTGAGCTGCTCAATACGGGCATTCTTGTCCCCATCTACTCGCTCACTGAGGGTCTGACAGCCCGTACCATGCGTCGCCTGACGCGCTGGGTTGTCGATCGCTATGCGGCCCTGCTTCCCGACCACCTGCCCGCCACGATTCGTCAGGCTGCGGGCCTGCTGCCTTTGTCGGAGGCCGTCGCCCAGATGCATTATCCAGCCAATGAGGAGCTGCTCGCCTCCGCCCGGCGCCGTCTGGCTTTTGATGAGCTGTTCCTGATCCAGCTCGGCATGCAGGAGCGTCGAACGCGCTGGCAGCGCGAGCTACCCAGCGGACAGGCGTTCAAGGTCGACCTGGAGCGCGTCTTTGTCGAGCCAACAGCCGCTGAGCGCGAGGCGGTCCAGGCCCAGGCCGCTGCTGCCGTCCAGAAGGCTGATCCCCAGGCACTTCAGGATTCTCAGAACCCTCAGTCAGGCACAACCCTGTGGGCCCCGCTGGCGGACCAGCGCCCTTTCGAGGCCACACTTCCCTTCCGCTTCACGGCAGCCCAACGCCGCGTACTCTGCGAGATCTTGGGAGATCTCAGTCGCAGCCAGCCGATGTGTCGTCTGCTTCAAGGCGACGTCGGCTCTGGCAAAACTGCGGTGGCTGCGGCAGCCCTCTTTGTGGCCGCTCTCAACGGCTATCAAGGCGCGATTATGGCCCCGACCGAGATTCTGGCCGAGCAACATGCGCGCAGTATTGGCGCGATGCTCGCCCCCTTCGGCATCCGCACTGTGCTGCTGACCGGCGGACTGCGTCCCCGCGAGCGCGCCCTCGGACGAGCGGCGATCGAGAGCGGCGAGGCGACTGTGGCTATTGGCACCCATGCCCTGATCCAGGAAGATGTGACCTTCCAGCGTCTGGGCCTGGTGATTATCGATGAGCAGCATCGCTTTGGCGTGGAGCAGCGCGAGGCCCTGCGCCAGAAAGGCTACCATCCCCATATGCTGGTGATGACGGCCACCCCGATCCCCCGAACGTTGGCGCTGACACTCTATGGAGACCTGGATCTCTCGGTCATCGATCAGCTTCCGCCAGGCCGCCAGAAGGTGATTACGCGCTGGCGCACCGGCGCCCGCCGCGAGGAGGCCTATCGCCTGATCGAGCAACAGCTCGCTGAGGGCCGACAAGCCTTCATTATCTGCCCGCTGGTCGATGAGTCCGAGAGCCTGAGCGCTAGAGCGGTCACTGCCGAATATGAACGGCTGAGCCGCGAGGTCTTCCCCCACCGCCGGCTGGGCCTGCTGCACGGCGGGATGAAGCCCGCGGAGAAGGACGCAGTCATGCGGCGCTTCCGCGATCACGAGCTGGATATTCTGGTGGCCACTTCGGTGGTGGAAGTGGGCATCGATGTGCCTAATGCAACCGTCATGGTGATCGAAGATGCCGATCGCTTCGGCCTCTCGCAGCTCCACCAGTTCCGTGGTCGTGTCGGGCGTGGCGCCCACCAATCCTATTGCTATGTGTTGAGCGCCGATGCAGGACCACAGGCCCGCGAGCGCCTGGCAATCTTCCAGGAGACCGACGATGGCTTTAAGCTGGCCGAGCACGATTTGCGTCTGCGCGGTCCGGGCGATTTCATTGGGGTACGCCAGAGCGGGATGCCCGAACTGCGTATTGCCGATTTCAACGATACACGCCTGATCGAGGAGACACGCACCCTGGCGGCACGTCTATGGGCAAGCGATCCCTACCTGCGGCGTCCAGAGCACGCGCCGCTGCGGGAACACTTGAGCCGCTTCTGGCAAGCCTTCATTCCGCATTAGTGAGTGCCCACCTCTGCCCGCCCTCCCTGGACGGCGCCGGGCCGGCTGCTGCCAGCCTGAGCCTCCTCAACGGCGGCTGTCCGCCCCGGGTGGATTGCTCTTTCCGTTCCGGTAAATGCTATGATTCTAGTTGTGGCGAGGAGCAAGCCGCCGTTACCCCTCCTCAACGGACACACCGGCCTGGCTGTTCCCGCCACACAGTGAAAGTGCCTTCCCCAGGGTCCGCTGCGTGGGCGACTGGTGCCCGCTCAGCTGCGCCCACCTAGCTTAACAGGGAGGCCACTTCTACTACTTTCGCCGTTTGCAGGAGAATTGCATGGCTATTAAGATCGCTTCCTTCGTTCTGCGCATTGCCGGACTGCTAGCTCTCATTCTTGGGGTGCTCTTCTGGACAGGCAACGCCGCCCAGCTGGTTCCGCTGCACATGTTGCTTGGCTTTCTGGTAGTGCTTGCGCTGTGGGTGGTCGGTATCGGGCAAGCCCTGGTACGTGGCGGTAGTCTGGCGATCGCAGTGCTGGCTGTTATTGTCGGCCTTCTCTTGCCGATCATTGGGCTGATGCAGAATTCCTGGCTGCTGAACTCTTCGCACTGGGTTATCCAGGTCGTGCACCTACTGGTCGCCCTGCTGGCCATCGGCACCGGCGAGATGGGCGTCGCGCGCTACCGCCGAGCCAGCGCTGGCGTCTCCGCCAGCTAGCCATTCGTTGCACCGCAGCCCTGCGATCCAGCGGACAGGAGCAGGCACCTGCAGCGCCTCTCTCTGGCGAGCGCAGCGATATATGCCTCGCTCCTGTTCAGCGGAGGCCGGCCCTGACGTCCCTCAGCGACTCCCTGGGTCCATTGGACTGACCACAAGTGACGGCAGGCAGGCAGGCAGACAGACAGACAGACAGACAGTGCTCATTCTCTCCATGTGAGCTGTTTCAGCCAGGCACCAGACGAGCAAGGTCAGCCTCGATTCAGGGGCAAAACCACGACGAAGACCGTGCCTTCGTCAGGAGCCGGCTCGCACCAGATGCTCCCGCCATGCCTCTCCACAATATCCTTACAGATGGCCAGGCCCAAACCCCAGCCATCCTTGGGCGAGGCCTGAGCCTCGGGCGTCCGGTAGAAAGCTTGAAAGATTTGCTCCCGCTGATCTTCAGGAATGCCTCGACCATGATCACGAACACGGATCTCCACCTGACCATCTCGACAGGCCAGACTGACCTCCACAGGGGTATGTTCGGGCGAGTATTTGATGGCATTACTGAGGAGGTTGGTCAGCACTTGATGGAGGCGGTCGGAGTCAACCTCGATTGTGAGGCTCTCTACAGGAGTTGAGAGGGTAATCGTACGACCCGAGACGAGACGTTGATCCTCGACGGCTTCGCGGCAGATCTCTACCAGATCACAGAGACGAGGGCGCAGCTTGAGCTTGCCGGCTTGAATGCTGCTCAGGGCCAGCATGTCATCGATGAGCGCGCTGAGACGATAGGTCTGCTCGTCGATCTTCTGCAAGGCCAGGCGCACATTCTCCAGCTCGGGTGGTAGCTCGGCCACACGTGTGAGACGCCGCAGGGCGATCTGCGCCTGACCACGAATGGTGGTGATGGGGGTTTTCAGCTCATGCGAGGCCACCGAGATAAAATGGTCCTTGAGCAAATCGGCACGTTTCAATTCCTCATTGAGCTGCTCTAGATCCTGGGCCCGGGTCTGGGCCTCCAGCTCGGCCAGCAGGGCACGGCGCCGCGCTGATTCGCGCTGGCCGGCGATAATGGCAATTCCCACCTCGATCAGAAAGAAAGGCATGATCTCGGCAAGCTTGTCGATGTTATCCGCCGCCCACTGGACGCGCGGCAACAGCATAAAGGCACCTTGCGGCGGGACATAAATATAGATGAGCGCCAGGGTGCAGAGCAGAGCGGCACACAGGGCCGGCCCCACTCCCCATAGCAAGGCTACAAGAAGCACCGGCAGGACCAGCGGCAGGTCTGGCACATAGATATGGAGCGCCAAGAGGTGCTCCAGATAGACGATCCCTAGCCCGCAGGCCACAATAGGAATACAAAGGAGGTAACCAATCGGGGCGCGTCGCCACCAGGGCACCCGCGCGGCGTATAGTTTGCGTACTTCCGCGCTCTGGCGAAGGCGCATGAGAATCATTGGCCTGCGACTTTCTTTGACACGTGTGGCTTGCATGACCGTCGGTCTCTCCTGCCCAGGTTCATTGTCATTCATTGTGCAGTATAGCATTCCCCAACAGTCTGGGCAAAGCAGATACGCTCGCCTCCTCAATGAGAAGGCGAGCGCCTGATCCTTCCATTCGTCCGTTCGTTCTACATGCCAGCCTGGAAGTCTTTCAGCAGGTCTTTCTCAAGCACTTCTATCGTCTTCAGACGTCCCCAGTTTCCCTTTGAAGCGCTCTTGATGCTCTTTAGAGAGAGCCTCGACAAGATCGTGAAAGGCACGCACCAGCAAGTGATTGCGCACGCTGTAATAGACCTCGTTACCACTGCGCCGCGAACCGAGCAGTCCCGTGCGCGCAAGCTGACGAAGATGGCCTGAGACCGTGGCGTGGGCCAGCCCCAGCGCTTTGGCAATTTCTCCCGAGCGCATCTCGACCGGCCTCTCACGCTCCACAGCCGGCGCGGCCAGCAAGGCCAGAATCTGTCGACGGCTGGGGTCGCACATCGTGCCAAGAAAGTAGTCAATGAAGGCTTCGACGTCTTCTGGCAGTTCCTCCAGTGGTTCCTCAGACGACGATCCCTCCGATCTACGAGCACACATCTATACACCTCTACTTCAGGTGGGATATTATCAGAATCGAGTGTTGATCTGTAAAACAGGTGAGGGAGTGGAAGTCACCTCTTCTATTACACGAGGAACCTCCCACAGAAAGAGACGAGGTGCTCTATGAGCGCAACGCAAGCGCTGGCACGCTTCTGCGCCTCGCTGGAAGGAACGGCCCTACCAGAACGAGTGCGCGCCAAAGTTCGCGAGCTTTTGCTTGACCACATGGCTGTCGCCCTGGGCGGCGTACGACTCCCTTCCAGTGAGGCGGCCTATCAATTGCTGGTGGCAATGGGAGCACGACAGTCCTCAGGAGCAAACCCTCAGCCCAATGACAACGGGGCCACGCTGCTGGGACGAGGCGAACGCGCCGAAGCCGCCTGGGCTGCGCTGTTCAACGGCGTCGCAGCTCACGGCCTGGAGATGGACGACGTTGAAAATCGCTCGTCGCTGCATCCGGGCGTGGCGGTCTTTCCGGCGGCTCTGGCTCTGGCTGAACAACTGGCCGCACCCATCGACGATTTCTATGCCGCCGTCGTGGCCGGCTATGAGCTGACCCTGCGTATTGGCGCCGCTCTCAATCCTGCCTCAGCCTACGCCCGCGGCTTCCACCCAACTGCTCTTTGCGGCACCTTCGGCGCCGCCGCCGCCAGCGCCCGCCTGCTGGGTCTCTCAGCAGAGCAGACGGCGCAGGCGCTGGGCATCGCTGGCAGCATGGCAGCTGGCTCGCTGGCCTACCTCGCTGACGGCGCCTGGACCAAACGCCTGCACCCCGGCTGGAGCGCCCACGCCGGCATTACTGCCGCCCGCCTGGCCGCTGCTGGCTTTCGCGGTCCGCAGGAGATCCTCAGTGGCCGCTACGGCTTCCTGCATGCCTACTCCGACGCCAGCTTTCCAGAGGAGCTGCAGCCACCCACAAGCGCAGAGGATTTCGCCATCCTGCGCGTTTCCCTCAAGCCTTACGCCTGCTGCCGCTACATGCACGGTCCCATCGACTGCCTCCTTGCCATTCGGCGCCAACAGGCACCCGACCCGCAGCATATCCGCCGTGTTCGCTGCGGCGTGCTGAGCGCCGGGCGCGGCCTGATTGTCGACCCCATCGAGTCCAAGCGGCAGCCTGGCAACGTTGTCGACGCCCAGTTCAGCATGCCCTTTGGGGCCGCTGTGGCTCTGATCACGGGCCAGGCCGGCCTGAGCGTCTTCAGCGAAACCTGGTTGCAGCACCCCGAGATCCGCGACCTGATGCAGCGCGTCGACTGCGAGAGTGATCCCGAGCTGGACCGCTACTATCCCGCTGAGTGGCGCGCCACGGCCAGTGTGGAGATGGACAACGGGCAGGTTTTCAGCGCCAGCGTGCGCTATCCGCTTGGCGATCCCGAAAATCCCTTGAGCGAGGCCCAACTGGCTACTCGCTTTCATGAGCTGGCCGCCACCACCATCGAGGAGCCTGCCAGGCGTGAGGCCCTCATCAGGCACATTCGCCAACTCGACCGGCTAGAATACTTCTCATGGTCCAACCTGCTTTAGCATCGTATCAGAGAACAGAGAGGGCGGCATAGCAATGACCCTAGAGCGCACTGTCTGGCTGCAGGAACGGCGACGCCTGACCGCCGAGCGCTACGATCAACTGGCGCCCGATTACGATCGCGATTGGGCACCCTCGACGAGACACACACTACGATGCTGCTCCTACTGCTGGCACGACTCCCCCAGGGGAGTTGCCTGCTCGACGCGGCCTGCGGCACAGGCAAATACTGGGGCTAATGCTGGAGCGCGGCTACGCTCTCGTCGGCATCGACCAGTCGGCGGGCATGCTGCGGCGCGCCTATGAGAAATTCCCAGCCGTACCAACCCGACAGCAAGGACTCCAGGAGCTGAACGAGTCAGCATTTCTTGCTGCAACGTCCCCCAAACGACCAGCCAACGGCTCAGGCACAAGCATAAAAAAAACGTCCATCGATCCCCGCGGGGGATCGATGGACGCCTTGAACAGAGATGCCAGGCTTTTCTCAGGCGGCTGGCTCAGGCTCAGCAACCACCGCCTCGGCCACCACGCGGCCATCACGCAGTACCAGGCGCACCGTCTGGCCCGGCGCAATCTCGCCATTCAGCAGGGCATCGGCCAGCGTATCATCGATGTGCGTCTGGATGGCACGGCGCAGAGGACGCGCACCGTATTCCTCGTCGTAGCCCTCGCGCAGCAAGAAGTCACGCACCTCGTCGCTGATCACCAGCTCGATCTTCTGCTCGCGCAGGCGCTCACGCACCTGATCCAGCAGCAGATCGACGATGCGATACAGCTCGTCTTTGCCCAGCGAATGGAAGACGACGATCTGGTCGATGCGGTTGAGGAACTCGGGCCGGAACATCTGCTTCAGGCCCTCAAGAGCCTTCTCGCGCATCGCCTCGTACTGCTCCGCGCGCTCGTTGCCGCCAGTGATCGGCATGAAGCCGATACGCGCCGCCTTCCTCAGCTCATTGGTGCCAGCGTTGCTGGTCATGATCAGCACCGTATTCTTGAAGTCCACGGTGCGACCCTGACCATCGGTCAGGCGGCCATCGTCCAGGATCTGCAGCAAGGCATTGAAGACCTCGGGATGAGCCTTCTCCACCTCGTCCAGCAGGATCACGCTGTACGGACGGCGCCGCACCTGCTCGGTCAACTGGCCACCCTCCTCATAGCCCACATAGCCAGGAGGGCTACCGAAGAGGCGCGAGACCGTATGCGGCTCCATGTACTCCGACATGTCGAGGCGGATCATGTTCTCCTCGCCACCGAACAGCTCGCGCGCCAGAGCGCGGGCCAGCTCGGTCTTACCAACGCCCGTCGGGCCAAGGAAGAGGAAGGAGCCGATTGGCCTCTTCGGATCTTTCAATCCTGCCCGTGAGCGGCGGATGGCACGCGCCACCGCGTTGATGGCCTCGTCCTGGCCAATGACATGCCTGCGCAGGCGCTCCTCCAGATCGCGCAGATTCTGGCGCTCACTCTCCATCATCTGCGTCACTGGCACGCCCGTCCAGTTCTCGACCACCTGAGCGATCAGCTCCGGCGTCACAATCAACTGGAAGGAGGCATCCGCCTCGGAACGGGCCTTCTCCAACTTCTGGAGCGTCAGCAGCTCCTGCTGGCGCAAGAGGGCCGCGCGCTCATAGTCCTCGGCATTGGCCGCCGCCTCCTTCTTGGCCTGGATATCGGCCAGCTGCTGCTCCAGCTCCGTAATCATCGCCGGGCTAACGATACCCTTCTCCAGGGCCTCCAGGCGCAGAGCCGAAGCAGCCTCATCCATGACGTCGATGGCCTTATCGGGCAGGAAGCGATCATTGATGTAGCGATCAGAGAGCTTGACAGCCGCCTCGATCGCCTCATCCGGGATCGTCACGCCGTGATGGGCCTCGTAGTTGGGCCGCACGGCGCGCAGCATCGCGATGGCCTCCTCCACCGTCGGCTCATCGACCATAATCGGCTGGAAGCGGCGCTCAAGAGCCGCATCCTTCTCGATGTACTTGCGATATTCATCAAGTGTCGTCGCGCCGATACAACGGATCTCGCCGCGCGCCAGCGCCGGCTTCAGCATATCCGACGCACCGACCGCGCCCTCCGCCGCACCCGCTCCGACAACGGTATGTAGCTCATCGATAAAGAGGATCACATCCGGCGCCTGCCGCAGCTCATCAAGGATCGCCTTCATGCGCTGCTCAAACTGCCCGCGGAACATCGCACCGGCAATCATGCCGCCGATGTTGAGCGCCACAATGCGCTTGTTGCGCAATGGGGCAGGAACATTACCCGCGTGGATACGCCGCGCCAGATCCTCGACAATGGCGGTCTTACCCACGCCTGGCTCGCCAATCAGCACCGGGTTGTTCTTCTGCCGGCGACCCAGGACGGTGATCAAGCGACGCAGCTCGCGCTCACGCCCAACCGCCGGATCAAGCTTCCCTTGCGCCGCCTCCGCCGTGATGTCACGACCATACTGATCCAGCGTCGGCGTCTTGCTGTTACTGTTGGCCTGACGCTCGGCGGTCCTGGTCCCGCGCCCGTTAGCCGCCTCATGGCCGTTGAAGAAGCCAAAGGCCGCCGCCGGGAAGCCCTGCCCGAAGAAGTTACCCGCCTGGTTCATCGATGAGCGCATCAGCTCATCGACACACTGCTGGCAGAGATAATGCCGCTCATGGCGCCCTTCCACGAGCAGATCGACGCTGATGCTGGCGTTATTTTTATGACATCGCTCGCACTTCATTCCAGGCTCCTCACTCAACCGGGGGAGCAGCAGCGCCAGCCTCCGACGCCCCGCTCTCTCTTATCCCCGGGAATTTTAGCAATCTGCGCGGGTGATTGCCAGCATTATAGCACAGATTTTCCACTGCTGTCTAGCACTCGCCACTCTTGACTGCTAACTACCCAGAATAACACCAGGCACAGCCCTTTTATTCCCAACTTCCTCCCCCCTTCACCACTCTCCACAAGCGGAACGAGACTAGACAGCCTGGCAATCTTCTCGTCTCGCTCTCGTCACCATCTAGAACGGAGGTTTCAGGTTCAAATATTCCCGCTGCCACCCGGCTTGCTCCATGCCTGCACACGCCCTGCACACGCCTGCCTGGCCAAAAGGCGAGCGTGCGCGCTATCATATATAGCGATGTTCCTGTATGCAGCTCCCTGCAGGGAATCCCAGGCTCGTAGACAAAGGAGGAAGTATGACCACACTCCCCCCGCTCATAGACGAGGAAAAACTTCGCCGTTACCTGGCCGAGCAGCTGCCGGGCGAGGACCTGCCCTTGCAGATCGAGCGTATCCGCGGAGGGCACTCCAACGAGACGTTCTACATCACACGCGGAAACCAGCAATGGGTGCTGCGCCGGCCCCCGCGCGGTCCACTCTTGCCCACCGCCCATGATGTGCTGCGCGAGTACCGCGTCCTGAAGGCGCTCAACAACAGCCCGGTGCCGACACCGCGCGTGCTTCTGGCCTGTGAGGATACGAGCGTAATCGGGGCCCCCTTCTACCTTATGGAGCGGGTCCACGGCTACATTATCCGCGATACGCTCCCTCCCTACGGCGCCGATGAGGCGGGCCGCCAGGCGATCAGTCGGGCGTTGATCGATGCGCTGGTCGAACTGCACGCGGTCGACTGGCAGGCCGTGGGTCTGGGGGACTTTGGCCGGCCTACTGGCTATCTGGAGCGCCAGTTGCGCCGCTGGATTGGCCAACTAGAGCGCTCACGCCAGCGCCCACTGCCCGAGCTGGATATGGTGACGGAGTGGCTCAAGGCCCATCTGCCCGTCTCTGGGCCGTCGACCATTGTCCACGGCGACTATCGCCTCGACAACGTGATGTACGCGGAGCAGGAGCCACGGGTGGTAGCAATTTTCGACTGGGAGATGGCTACAATCGGCGATCCGCTGGCCGATCTCGGCTACTTGCTCTCTTTCTGGCGCGAGCCAGGCGATCCACCGCCGGCCCTCGATACTGAGACCTGGCGTGTTATGGAGCAACCAGGCTTTATGACGCGTGCCGAGCTGAAGGAGTACTACGCTGAGCGCAGCGGGCGCTCTGTGCGCGAGATGGACTTCTATGAGGCGCTGGCAATCTGGAAGCTGGCCATCCTGCTGGAGGGCAGCTACGCCCGCTATCGGGCCGGCACAACCGATGATCCCTTCTTTGAGCAGCTGGAGGCGGGTATTCCAGCCCTGGCTCACCGAGCGCTGGAGGTCTGTCATCGCAGCATCAGCGGAGGACGCTGACAGTGAATGCTGGTGAGGAGATTCCTTTGTTACTAGATGATCCTTTCCTCTTGCGGCGCTCCCACGCCGCCGAGCTGTTCCTGGTTCGACACGGCGATGCACTCCCTCCCGCAGACGAGTTGATCCCGAGCGGTCTCTACGATGATCTTCCTCTGTCTCGCAAAGGCCAGGAGCAGGCCCTGGCTCTGGCCGAGCGCCTGGCCGGCCTGGAGTTCGCGGCTATTTATACTAGCCCTCTGCGTCGCTGCCGCGAGACCGCCGCTCCTCTGGCCGAGCGCCAGGGTTTAACGCCCATCGTGGTCTCCGACCTGCAAGAGATCCGCCTCGGCACAGTGCGTCCGCTACCCGCTGAGGAAGATAATCTAGAGCTGTTGGCCCGCACGCTACAAGAGCGCCAGATGGATATCATCCGTCTGGCTGGAGCCGCCGGCAGCTGGGATGCCATCGAGGGAAGCGAGCCGTCCAAGGTCTTCCGGGCGCGCGTGGTTAAGGCGCTGGATACGATCGCTAACACCCATCTTGGAAGACGGGTGATCGCCTTTGCGCACGGTGGGGTGATTAATGCCTATGTAGCCGAGGTCTTGGGCCTGGAGCGCGATTTCTTCTTCCCGGCAGCCAATACTTCGATTACAGTGGTACGTGTGGCTGGCTCCCAGCGCGTGCTCTTCGCTTTGAACGATATCTGCCACCTGCAGCGGCGCTGAGCCACTCACTGGGAGGAAGCGCTGACAGGTAGCAGGCCAGCGTGGCGGACAGAAGGAAGGTCCGCCCGATAGATACTGGCTCCTTCTGCTCGCCATGCTGGCAGCTTCGTTTCATTCCGTTCACGCAGGAACTTTCACTGAAGAACCTTAACGGACGTTGAGCGGTACATGTTCGGCGGTCTCCGACTCGGAGCGCACGAATGGCCGCGATTGGAAAAAGGCAATTACGTTGCGGAGATAGCCACCTAGACGGCGCCGCGTTTCCTGGCCGGGGCGCGGCGCAAAGAGGAGAGCGAGGACGATGCCGACCAGCAGGCCGATGCGGAAGAGCAGGCGAGCACGGCGGCGGCGGCGGGCTCGTCGTTCGCGCTCTTGCTGCCAGGCGATGCGCGCTTCTGCCAGATTGCCTCGCGCGCGCTCCAGCCTGCCACGAGCATCGCGCATACTGCGCTCGACGGCCACCTGGAGAAGACCCAGCCCTGCTGCTAGCGCTCCCAGCAGCAGGCTGAACTGCTCGCTGAGCAGGTTCTTGAGACGACCACCCTCCTGCTGGGCTTCCTCTAGGGAACGTTTAACCGGTTTGCGGTTGTCGCGCCAGACACGCTGCAGGGCCTGACGCCTTTGCTGAAGCTGATCTTCAACGCGCCCCGAGGTGCTACGCAGCCCCCCGCGCAGACGCTTCAGGAGAAGGCGCCGACGGCGCGGTTCTAGCACGGTCTGCACGTTGTCCTGGACAGTTGAGAGACCGGTACGCGCCATGTTCGCTGTACGCGCCCGGACTTCTTTGAGGGTTTCTGTTACTGGCGCAAAGCCATTACCTTTCGCCATCGCTATTCATCACATCCTTTCGCTGTGGACAGGCCCTTCTTTTCTTTCTTTCACGCTGTTTATGCCTACTCTGTCGCCGGCAGGAAGCAAGTGGCTCCTCACCGAATGCCGCGCTGCCTGCGCCGCAAATGAGCGGGCAGGGCTGACCACGCAGCTCGCTGACCCCGCGCTCACCTCACGCGCCCGCTACGTCCGGCACGCCCACTGGCACGGGTAGAGAACCTGCTCCTGGCACGATCCGATAGGACGGCAAGTTTCATCCCCTTCGGGCAAAAGATGCCTGTCTAGGGGGAGAGCCGTCTCGCCAGCGTTTTAGCCTCTCTCCTCCCTTACTTAGCTGAGCCACACTGCTGGTGGCCACGATATCGCTCTAAGCCAAGCAGAGAGCTGCTCTCACCTCCTCTGGTTCGCGCTCACTGGGCCTGACCCGGCTCGACCAGGAACCCTGTTTCCCCTTGCCTGACCCTGGTCCGAACCAGGCTTTACACTTTTGAGTATAGAGATGCTAGCCAATAGCCGCAACCACTCGGGAGCTGTCAGAAAGATCGGCGCCGCTGTGTTATAATACAATGGAAAGGGCTTGTTCCTGTCTGTCATCATGCGCGATCTTCCGCGTCTATCATCCGTTGCCCATCGCGCCAGTCTTACTGGCGCTGAGAGCTACCTGCTCGCTGCCGGGTAGCAACTTCCTTCTCTGCTCAGAACAGAACAGGGCCATGCCTGCTCTGCATGTGTCAGCGTGACAAGCTGCTTGAACTGCTCTCCTGCCGAGATCCTCTGCACAGCGCGCCAGGTTGGTCCTTGCAACGCGATGCCGGGCGCGCATGCATAGCGGCATGATAGCAAGCAAGTACGGCTACCTGCCAGGCATGATCACCGGTCAGGCTGGTCACTCTGCAGGGGCAAGAGGCCCAGAGACGCGGAGCGGCAAAGCTGCCAGGCCAACACCTGGCCCACCAGGGCAGCCCTGCCGCGAGATTAGTACCAGCCAGTCAGCGAGGGATCACCTATGGATTTAATGCAGAAGCTTGAAAGTTTGGCCAACCGCTACGAGGAACTGAATACGCTCATGGCCCAGCCCGAGGTTCTGAGCAATGTCCCTCTGCTCCAACGCTACGGGCGTGAGCAGGCCGAGTTAGAAGAAGTCGTTGAAAAATACTACCAGCTGCGCACAACGCTCAAAGAGCTGGAGGAGGCTGAGGAGCTGGAGCGCGAAAGCGACGACCCGGCCCTGCGCGAGCTGGCGCGCGAGGAGATTGCGCGCCTGAAAGAGCGCCGCGAGCAGCTGACCGAGGATGTTAAGCTGGCCTTGTTGCCCAAGGATGCGATGGATGAAAAGAACGCCATCGTGACGATCCAGGGTGGCGCCGGTGGTGAGGAGGCCGCTCTCTTCGCCGCCGACCTCTTCCGCATGTATAGCCGCTATGCCGAGCAGCGCCGCTGGAAGATCGAGGTGCTCGATTTGAACGAGACCGATCAGGGAGGGATCAAAGATATCACTTTCCTGGTCCGTGGCAAAGGGGCCTATCGCCGCTTGAAATATGAGGGAGGCACCCATCGCGTCCAGCGCGTCCCTGTGACCGAGGCCAACGGGCGCATCCACACCTCTACCGCTAAGGTGATCGTGCTCCCCGAGGCCGACGAGGAAATTAATATCGAGATCAAGGAGAGCGATATCCGTATCGATGTCTTCCGCTCGACGGGCCACGGCGGCCAGAGCGTGAATACGACCGACTCGGCGGTGCGCATTACCCATCTGCCCACTGGCCTGGTGGTAACCTGCCAGGATGAGAAGTCGCAGTTGAAGAATAAGGAGCGAGCGCTCTCGGTTTTGAAAGCGCGCCTTTGGGACCTGGAGGAGGCTCGTCGCCAGGAGGAACTGGGGAAAGCGCGCCGCTCACAGGTACAGATGGGCGATCGCAGCGAGAAGATCCGTACCTATAACTTCCCCCAGGATCGCGTGACCGACCACCGCATCGGTCTGACTCGCTATAATCTGCAGGGCGTGCTCGACGGCGAGCTGGACGAGTTCATCGATAACTTGATCGCCGCCGACCAGGCCGATCGCTTGCAGCGCCTCTTTGCTGAAGAGCCTGCCACCGTCCAGTAAACCGCGGAAGCAGGGGGCTGATTGTCTCGGGCACGCACGCACGCCTCTCTACCCCTGCTACTCCGCCTCCTTCAGCTCTCTCTCCGGGCTTGGTCACCACTCCAACCCTCCAGCAAGGATGGCCTCGATGTGCTATCCTACTTCCGTGAGGAGAGAAGGGTAACGAAGATGGAGAGGGTATGATTATGCCATTTCTCTGAGTGAAAGGTAGGCTTTTTCTTCGATGACTCCACCACTGCCGGGTCAAACTTCTCTAGTACAGGGAACTTTTCCTGAACTTAATCCTCCCTATCGCTTGTTGCTCGGTCCGGGACCCTGTAACGTTGATCCGCGAGTCTTGCGCGCAGCCTCCGCTCCGCAGCTCGGACACCTCGATCCTTTCCTACTTGACATGCTCGGTACGATCGCCGACCAGCTGCGCCAGGTTTTTCAGACGCAGAATGAGCTGACGCTCTGCGTCTCCGGTTCAGGCTTCGCGGGAGCTGAGGCCGTGCTCTGCAATCTTCTGGAGGAGGGCGATACGCTCATAGCCGGGAGCCTGGGCTTCTTCAGCGGGAAGATTGCTGAAATTGCCCAGCGAATCGGGGCTCATGTCATTCTGGTGGAGAGCGAGCCGGGGCAGCCACTCGATCCGCAGCAGGTGGCTGCAGCTTTTGCCAGGCATCCCGAAGCCAAGCTTTTCGCCACGGCCATTGCGGAGACCTCGACGGGTCTGCTACAGCCACTGGAAGAACTGGAGCAGATCACCCATGCACACGAGGCGCTTTTCGTTGTTGACGCGGTTTCTGGTCTGGGTGGCATTCCCATCAATATCGAGCAGATGAAGATCGATGCCTGCTACGCGGGCAGCCAGAAGTGCCTGGGAGCCTTGCCTGGCCTGGCTCCGGTGACCCTCAATGCGCACGCCGTTGAGGTGATCAAGCGACGCCGCAGGCCAGTGCAGAGCTATTATCTTGATCTACTGGCTCTCCAACGCTACTGGAACGGCGATCACGCCTACCATCACACGGCTTGCAGCAATCTGCTCTTCGCCATGCACGAGGCCCTGCGCATTGTGCTGGAAGAGGGACTGGAGACCCGCTGGCAGCGTCACCGCCTTCATGGGCAGGCGCTGCGCGCCGGTCTGCAGACTCTGGGTCTGACCCTGCTGCCGCGCCCTGGCTACGAGTTGCCCGTGCTGACCGCCGTCAATCTCCCTCCTTCAGTCTCTGAGAACCAGCTGCGCCAGCAACTGCTGACGGCTTACGGCATCGAGGTCGGCGGCGGCCTCGGATCTCTGAAAGGCCATTTGCTCCGCATCGGACTGATGGGCTACAATGCCTGCCGTAAGAACGTCGAGACAGTTCTCGCGGCCCTTGAGCAGCTCCTGCCCTCATACGGTTGGCCAGTTCAGGCCGGGGCAGCCCTGAGCGCCGCAGCGACGGTCTACAGCCAAGAAGACCAGGCTTCCGGGCACGCCTGAAAGCGGGACGCTGATCGAATACCCTGATCAGCATGCCAGCCAGCAAGCTAGAGGAGAGAGCCTGCACTACTGCACCACAGTGCAGCCCCTGGCTGAAGAACGGGGCCAGGCCGCTTGCAGATCTCTGATGGCCACGGCGGCGCAGTAGCCTTCGCCGTCCAGTCCCGCCAGCAGCTTTCCACAGATTAGGGGACGAGGAGACTGAGAGGAGCCATCTGGCGGCCAAGGTGGCTGATCTCGCTCGCAGTCACGAGGTGAGGTGAGTGGGCAGGGTGGGCA
>NZ_JADGIA010000080.1 GCF_019683635.1 Thermogemmatispora sp.
AGGATACTGAAAGTGATGGCAGCAGGGGCGTCAGATGGCTTTGTTCTTCCGGTTGCAGAGGGGACGATCCGCACGAGGATACTGAAAGTGATCTGATGGCGGAAGAGGGTCTTGGATTGGCGACGTTGCAGAGGGGACGATCCGCACGAGGATACTGAAAGCTGCCGGAGTGGATCAACATCGACTGGCTGGTCAAGTTGCAGAGGGGACGATCCGTCAGGGCATGCTCACGACTCCAGCTCCTCCAGAAGATCCTCGCGCTCCTGCTCTCGGGCAAAAGCCTCTAGCTCGGACCAATCGGCTACGGGCACCTGCAAACGCTGACAGACATGGCTCAGCATGTGGAGAATAGAGCCACGGAAGAGCGTCTGTTTCTTACGCTGCTCTCGCTCGATAAAGAGCAGCGTCTGCTCCAAGGCACTGCGTCGCCGTAGCCGCTGATCCGCGCACCAGAGCTGGAAAAAAAATCCATCTTCCTGACGCACATTGCCCAAATCGCTCAGGCGCAAAGGCTGCCGCTCGCCCGCACTGGCCGCTTGAAAAAGGCGTGGCGAGAGCACAAGCTGCCACAGACCAGCGGAGCTGCGGATGATCCGCGCCTCGCCCGGAAGCTGTAACCCCAGACGCGAGGCGTGACGTTCGATCACCTCGGGAATCCTCCTCTCATCCAGCTCGGGAAATGAATAAGCGATAGCGGGCTTGCTCTGAATCAAGCGCTCGAAGAAGTGATCACGGTAACCAGCAATAGGTGAGAGCGCCAGATAGCGCTTCCCCTGCACGTGTTGAAAGTGCTCGTCATAAGCGTGAGCCTCAACCACCGTCAAAGGGAAATAGACCCGAGCCACCTGCCTGATCGCGTCAGGCCCTAGTTCCAGCTCAGAAGGCAGATTAAACTGCTCCCGATCGGGTTGCCTGGCCAACTGCCACAGCCGTCCAGGATCGAAGTACAGCCCTTGCGGACCACTATACAGGCGCGTAATCGTGCGATCGCCCAACCGTGCCGCCTTCCCCTCCGAGAGAATCAGCGACTCATGCTCATAGTAGCTCCGTGGCAGCGGCTGCGAATCAAACGCCTCAAAATAGAGCAAGCGCTGACTCTCCAATGGACGCAGAAACAGCCCGCTCTGGAGCGAAGCCTTTCCCAGATCGGTCAGACGCAGATGCTCATCGTCGCCGCTGACGTGGCCAACCGTCCGCAGAAAGGCCAGCGTGCTCGTGACAGCTGAAAGCGGCAGCCCAAGAAAGCGCTCCAGCTCCTCCACCGTCTGTAGCTCTGCCTCGCCGATAGCCCGCTCAAGAAAGCGCTCCAGCAACTCATAGGGGCGCTTCTCATACTGATGGCCACTGATACCGATCCGCCAGAGAGGAAACAGAAGACGAAACTGACGCACTGGCACCAGCCCCCCCACAGCCTGCACCGTCTCGACGACCCGATTCGCAGAAACAAAGAGATGTCTGAGCCGCTGCCCTTTCGTCTCCATAACGCGCACCTCTCTCCTCTCCTCTCCTTTCCTGGTTCTGACAGGTTGACTTCAGGCCAGGCCCGCGCGCGCCAGACGTCCACGGCAGTCGCGAAAGCTCAGGTATTCCCCCTGGCTGCGGGCGTAGTCAAGGACAGCGTGCATCAAGCGGCGGAAATCCTCAGCGGGCTGGCCACCACTGACCGCATTGAGGAGCGTACGGCTATCCCCGACAAGAATCAGCTGCTCACGGGCGCGCGTCAGGGCGACATTCAGACGCCGCTGCTCCTGCAGAAAACCAACGGCGTGGCGAGGGTTGCTGCGCGTAAAACTATAGAACACCAGATCGCTTTCTCCTCCCTGAAACGAGTCAACCGTTGCAATGAGCGACTGCAGCTCAAGACCATGCTCCGCCGCCGTTTTCTCCAACCAGTGCCGGATGCAGGCAGCCTGCTCCTGGTAAGGGACAATAATGCGCCACTCCCGGCCCTGCTGCTGCGCACGCAGCGCCAGCTCAGCGATGATTTGGGCCTCGGCCTCGTTGTAGTAGTGACCACGCTCCAGGCGATAGGGGGCTTTCATCTCGGCTGTATCGATGAAGGTAAAAGGGGCGGCGAACAGAGGATCGCTCTCGCAGCGAGCGCGCTGCAAACGGGGAAGATTGGCGGTCTGGAGCCTACCGCCATAAAACTGCGTTGAGACAAAGCGAGCGATGCGCTCAGACATACGATACTGCTCAGTGAGCATGACAAAATGCTGCTCATCCACCCCCTCAACCAGCATCTCAAACATGCTCTTGGAGAGCATTGTTTCAATGGCAGCCAAATCTTCTTCAACGGCATCTTCTGCTGAGTTTATCGTCCCCTGTTGACTCAGAGCAGCCAGGCGCTGGCGCACCGTTTGATCGATAATCGGCGGCAGCTGCTGATGATCGCCAACCAGAACAGCGCGTTTGCCCCGCACCAGCGGCACCAGCAGATCGGCCAGGCTGATCTGTCCTGCCTCATCGACAAGCACCAGATCGAAAGTCACGTCGGAAAGCACGCGCGCGGTCGCCGAGCCGATGCAGGTAGCCCCGATCACGTTGGCCATACGCAGCAGGAACGGATAAAGGTCCTGGTGGCGGACCTCCAGCGTATGCTGCCAATCTCGCAGCAATTGCAATCGGCGGGCGAGGAGAGAGCGCAGGCGAGTAGACCAGCGCTGTGCAAAATCCTGCAGCGACTGCAACAACGACGCGTAGTCGCTGGCCGGAGCGGGCAGTTCCTGAGCTGGAAGCAGGGCCCTCAGCTCCATCAGAAAGCGCTGGAGCTGGCGAGAGACAGCCCCTTGCTCGTGCTGGAAAACGGTCGCCGCCTGCTCGTAGCGGCGGCGCAGAGAGTTAAGCGGCTGCTCTTGCTCAAGCTGGGAGGCACGCCTGTCCAGAGAAGCAAGGTCAGAGGCCAGCTGCTGCAACTGCTCACTAGTTGCCTGAAATGCCTGTTGCAGCTCTGCGAGGCGCCGCTGCAAGCGTGGCAAGCGCCAGCGCCAGAAAGCGCCCAGCAGCCGCCAATGCTGACGGCTCCTGGCGCTCACAGCGCGGCGGCTCAGCCGTTCGCCGCGCCGGCGGATCTTCTCCAACAGCTGGCGGCTCGCAGCATAACGCTGCTGAGCAGTCTCGCGCTCCTGATTGATCTGCGCCTGGAGGCGCTGGCGTGTCTGGCTATAGTCTATCCAGGCTGCACTACAGCTGGCATTCAGCTCTGTCAGCCGCTGCCGAAGCTGAGGAGACTGAGCCACAAAACGATCGATCTCATCCTGGTGGGCAGCCAGCTCTTCGAGCGCCTGGCGCAGCGCTGCCGTTGCCTTGAGCAGGCTGGTCTGCAGCGAGCGAGCCCGCTCATCGATCAAGAGCGATTTCACTTCCGGCGAGACCAGCAGCTCCTGACCGACACGCAAGATGTTTAGCTCGCGGGGAAGGCTCCGAAGCACGTTATCGACCGCCTTATGCGTACGCGCCGTCACCAGCACGCGCTCGCCGCGGCGGGTGCATGCGCGCACGATTTCACTGATCGTATGCGTTTTCCCCGTCCCTGGCGGCCCCTGAACCAGCAACAGATCTTTCACGGCCAGGGCCCTCCGGAAGGCGGTCGCCTGAGCCGTGTTGAGACGCGGGTGAGGCTGGGGCTGAGGTTCCGAATAGGGCTGATAGCGATCTTCCGCCAGGACCGCCAGCAGAGAAGAATTCGTTGCCTCCCCGTTGCGCAGCCTCTCGATGGCCTCCTGCTGCACGCGAAAGGCCGCCTCGCTGCCAAGCGGGAGAAAGGCTTGCGGCGGGCGCAGATCGTCAAGATCAAGGGCGCGCTCGAACTGCACAATGAAACGGTCGTCCTGGACGTCCAGGACATGGCCGCGTAGCTCCCTGCGCTCTTCCAGCGCCAGAAAGAGACCACGCTCCAGCTGAGCCGCCTGGGATGGATCGACTAAGCTAAAGATATAGATATCTCGACTGCTGTAGCGAGCCTCACCGGCAGCTTCGACCTTGCTGTAGAAGATGGGCCGTTTGCTCTCCTCGTTGGCCTTCTCAATCTTGCGGGTTAAGTCAATGGTGCGCTCCAGCGTCGCCAGTAGCGATTCCTGCGCTGGCGTGATAGCCTCCTGTTCTTCCTGAGCGACCAGAGCCGCCGCCTGAACAGCCTGCTGGGCACGCAGCCTTTCCTGATGTCTGTGACTGGCTTCGATAATCTGCCTATAGCCATTACTGAGCCAGGACTGCCATTGCCGCGGGATCTCCTCAAACCGTTCGAAAAATTCCCACTTTTCCACTTCCAGCATGAGGGCCTCGCCACGGGCCAGGGCGTCATGCTCCCGATGGCCAAGCGACTGCAGGCACAGGGCGATGTAGGCGTCGCCTTGAGATGAAGGGACCACTTTCAAGGCATAAGTACTGGTGCAGAGCAGAAGATACGGCTGTCCGCGCTCTCGATCAGGGCGCACCAGGACAGGAATCCGGGTGTAGGAGCGCTGCAGCTCCTCCTGGAGACGTCCCACATTGGCAGGCCAGGCGGGATAGCGCTGCCGCAGCTCCGGCAAGAGCAGGGCGAGCTTGCCAACGACAAGCACAAGGACACGGAGTTTGAAGCTGCTTTCTTGCATTCCCTGGCTGCCTCCTTCTCACTCGCGAGACCAGTCTTGCAAGACGCCGTTGAGAGCCTTGGCAAAAGTGACCAGATCGGGCCAGCGCTGCGCCGGTTCTCGTTCAAGCGCGCGCATAATGACAGAATCGAGCGCCGGGGGAAGCCCTGGCTGCAAGCTGGAAGGAGGCGCTAGCCCATACATGAAGGAGCCGGGCAACTTGCCGGTCAGCAGATGGTAGAGCAAGGCTCCCAGCTGATAGAGGTCGGTGCCAGGTGTCGAATACCTGGCGTAGAGCTGCTCGGGGGCGGCATACCCTTGGGGTCCCTCACCGGCGCGGGGGGGCCGTGTGGCCAGTCCAAGGTCGCGCAGGCGCAGGACGGGCGTGCCATGTAAAGAAGGCTGCTCCAGAATCAGACTGGCACCGCAAAGCCAGCGATGCGCGTGGCCACGCTGATGCAGCTCCATTAGCTGGCGACAGAAAGGAGGAAGCGCACGTAGCAGCTGTCGCGCGCTGAAGGGGTCAATCGGCCCGGCCTGTTCTGGAAAGCAGCGGCTCAAAGGCCGGCCCGGGGGGTAGCGCTGCACCAGTGTAAAACTCTGAGCACCGGCCTCTGTTGCCAGACAAACGGGGAAGATCGTACGTCCTGGGAGCCGCATCAGTAGCTCGCTCTCATCTCGCAAGTGTTGCAACAGACGCGTTCCTTGCGCCATCGGGGGGCGAAGGACAATCTGCTTGATCAGCACCTGCTCGATGCGCCGGCTCCGCCCCGGCCACTCAGGAGGGAAAGGACGCGCGAGATACCAGCGCTCCAGGTCCGGCGGATCAGGGCTTGCTGCTTCGGGAACAGGCTCCCTCAGCAGATACTGTCTCCCGGCGATGCGAACCAGCTGACCGGCCTGCCATTCCTGCTCAGCGAAAGGATCGGCAGGAGTCCGGGGCGTTGCAACAGGCGTAGACGGCTCGCGAATGAGGTAGGTAAGGAGTTCTGGCCAGCTCTGGCACAGGCTACGGAGAGGCAGCATCAAGGGGCGGCTGGCACGCGATCCCCACCAAATGACCTCGCCCACCATTCCAACCACGGCCTCCTCTGCCTCGTCCCAAACGGGCGCGCCACTGAAACCTTCTCGAATAATATGCTCAGAACCGGAATCGCTGGCCATCTGGATGGCGCCCGTCCTATCCGCTCCCTGGAGGTGGCCCTCGGCCCAAACGCCTTCTCCAGACTGATCGCTGAAGCCCAACACACGATAGGGGTGATCCCAGAAAGTATCGAGCCGCTTCAGGGGCACTGGCTGGGCCTCTGCCGGCGCCGGGTCGAATAGCTCAAGCACGGCCAGATCGTGCTGTGGAGAAGGGTCCACGTGGACAATGGAGGCATGCAGCGGCTCACGAGCATTGAGAAAGGGAAAGTCAAGCAGTATCAGGCGCCTCTTCCGCTCATCTGGCTCCTGGCACTGCAGGGCCGTGCTCACCACGTGAGCACAAGTCAGAAGCCGGCGCGGCGCGATCAAAAAGCCAGCGCCGCATACCCGCCGATCAGGACCTGTATCGGGCGCCAGAATGCGGACAATGGCGCACCAAATGGCCTTTTCAAACGCTGGCATCGAGATGGCTCGGCATTCCAGGCAACTCAGCTACTTCCAGTTTATGCCTCTCCAATATACTGCTTGCCTATAGATCTGTCAATGGGCCGCAGAAGCGGTGACAAAGCTCCTACAGCCCATCGAGCGCTGCTAGCGTGACGGGCGATCTTTGCCGTACCAGTGAAGTGTGATATCGAAATTGGCCTCGCTGCCGGCTGACGCCAGAATGGCACCCATTGAGGCGCTTAGCTTGATCCCAAAAGCTATTTCAACTTCATCGGGCTTGAGGTCCAGATTGTGCAGCTTGACCGCAACCGCCTTAATGGCTGGCAAAACCTTCTGCAGCGCTTTCTCCAGGGTTTCCGGGGCCTGCTCTGGCCTCGACAGCCGGCGGGCGACTGGTACCCGCTCGCCGCCTTCCGGCTCCAGCTCCTCGACCTCGATAACCACGTGCCCGCCATCCTCCAGGGGGAAGGCAATCAACTTCTTCATGTGCTTTCTCTCTCCTCATGCTTCTTTCTTTGAGACTGACCAGGTTGCCAGGGTTAAACAGCGTCCACTCTCGATGGAGATGAGGAACCCTGCAGCAAGCCTTGCATAGCTTGCTCAGACTGTGCTTCTATAGAAGAAAAGACGAACGAGAGAGCAGCTCTCAAAGGACGGGAGGAGACAGACGATGGAACCATCAGGACAGCACCGGCTTGAACTCCTGGTGACAGGCATGGATTGCCCCGAGTGCGCCGGACATGTGCGCCAGGCGCTGGAGGCACTGCCGGGAGTGCGCGAGGTAACCGTCCTGCTGACCGCCGAAAAAGCGCTGCTGACGATCGACCCCGATCGCGTGAACCTGCCGGCCCTCTGTCAGGCGGTTGAACAAGCCGGCTACCAGGCCAGACCCTTGATTCATCAGCAGCAAGGAAACACCTTCTCAGAAGAATCCCAGCGGCGTCTGACACGCACCCTCTTCACGCTCTACGGTCTCCTCTTCGGGGCTGTCCTCTTGTTGATCATCGCTGGCGAGTGGCTGGGCCTGCTAGAGCGGATCACCGATCGCCTGCCCTGGCCTCTTGGAGTCGGCCTGACCCTGCTCGCCGGTGCCCCTATCTTCTGGGACGTCCTGCAGGCGGCCCGGCGCGGGCGCGTCATCTCGCACACCCTGATGTCGCTTGGCGTCATTGCCGCCCTGCTCATCGGCCAGTGGCCAACAGCAGCCGTCGTGGTCTTCTTCATGCACGTCGGCAGATATAGCGAGCGCCTGACCAGCGAGCGCTCACGCCAGGCCCTGAAACAACTGGCCGCCCTGGCTCCCCAGAGCGCGCGCGTCCTCCGTGGAGAAGAAGAAAAAGAGGTTCCCATCGAAGAGGTAGCGCCGGGCGAGATCGTCGTTGTCCGCCCTGGTGAGACCATCCCCGTTGACGGCCAGGTCGTGGCCGGCCATGCCACGGTCAACCAGGCCGCCATCACGGGCGAAGCCCTCCCACTGGAAGCCGCCCCAGGCTGCCAGGTCTTTGCCGCGACCCTGGTCCAAGGGGGGAGCCTGCGCATTCGGGCCGCGCGCGCTGGCAGCAATACCACCTTTGCACGCATCGTGGCGCTGGTCGAAGAGGCCGAGGCCCAACGCGCCCCCGTGCAGCGTCTGGCCGATCGCTTCTCGACCTGGCTCCTGCCGATAGTGCTGGCCGTGGCCGTGCTCACCCTGCTGCTGAGGCGCGACCCGCTGGCCGCCGCAGCGGTGCTCGTCGTGGCCTGTTCCTGCTCGCTGGCGCTGGCGACCCCGATCGCCATGCTGGCCTCAATCGCCGCCGCCGCCTCGCACGGGCTGCTGATCAAAGGCGGCGCCCATCTGGAGCGCCTGGCTCGGGCAGACGTCCTGCTCATCGATAAGACGGGAACGATCACCAGCGGCCAGCTGCAGATCTGCGATGTCCTCCCGTTAGGCGAGGTAACGCGCCAGGAGCTGCTACGGCTGGCCGCCAGCGCCGAACGCTACTCGGAGCATCCGCTGGCCGAAGCCGTACGCCAGGCGGCACGCGCCGAAGGTCTGACTGTGAGCGATCCCGAGACCTTTGAGGTCCTGCCAGGACGGGGCATACGAGCCACGATCGAGGGCCGCAAGGTGAGCGTGGGCAATGCTTTCCTGCTGCCGGAGGGCCAGCAGCTTCCTCAAGCCCAGGCGCTGGCCGCGGCGGGCAAAAGCCTGCTCTTTGTGGCCTGCCAGGAGCAGCTGATTGGCCTCCTGGCCGCCAGCGATACGCTGCGTCCCGAGGTAGCGGAGGCCCTGGCCCAACTGCGCGCCCTCGGCTTCACCTCAATTGAACTGCTGACCGGCGATCATGAGGAGGCTGCCGCCAGCCTGGCGAAACCGCTGGGGATCAACTATCGGGCCCGCCTGCTGCCCGAGGACAAAATCGCCATCGTCAAAGCCTATCAGGCGCAAGGACACGGCGTCGTTATGGTGGGCGACGGCATCAATGATGCGCCAGCCCTGGCCCAGGCCGACGTGGGCATCGCCCTGGGCGTGGTAGGCACCGATGCCGCCCTGGAAGCGGCCCATGTGGCCCTGCTGCGCGAAGACTGGCGCCTGCTACCGGCGCTGATACAGATCGCCAGGCGCACCATGCGGGTCGTACGGCTCAACCTGGCCTTCACGCTGCTCTACAACCTGCTCGGTCTGAGCCTGGCCTCCTTGGGCCTGCTGCCGCCCGTCGTAGCCGCGGCGGCGCAGTCACTGCCTGATCTGGGCATCCTGGCTAACTCAACACGCCTCCTGCGTCAGCGGATTGTCGTCCATTCCCAGGCCAGCCCCGGAAGCTGACCAGACAAGGCGTCCGCGCTTGATGACGTAGAGACGTGCGGGCAGATCCGACAGAATATCCTCGCGGCGCTGGCAGTCGAGCACCACCAGATCAGCGGGTTGTCCGACACCCAACCCGGCGCGCCGGCCCAGGGCCGCCGCTGCCTGCGTCGTAATGCTTTCGAGCAGCCAGCGCTGTTCCTCGGGGCTGCCCATCTGAGCCACATAGCCAAGCAACTGCGCCATCTGAAGCAAATCGGGGGAACCAAAGGGGTTAAACATATCTTTAATGTTGTCCGAGCTGCAAAAGACCGTCACTCCCGCCGCCAGCAGCTCCTTCACACGCGTGATCCCGCGGCGAATCGGCTGACGATCGCGGCGGCCCTGGAGATAGAGATTGGTCGCCGGCAGAGTCGCCACCGCAATGCGGGCCTGTGCCACCCGCTCGATAGTGCGCGCCGCCGTCGCATCGTCAACCGCCGCCAACGAACAACAGTGGCCGGCGATCACCCGTCCCTCGTAGCCCTCCTGCAGCGTGCGCTCCGCCAGATAGGGCAGAACAAAATCGGCAGGCGACTCCGACTCATCGATATGCAGGTCCAGAGGGCGACCAGAGCGCAGCGCCAGGCGAAAGACCTCATCGATCAGCCCGCGCTGATCCTCTTCGACGAGCGGCGTTCCTCCAACGGCATCAGCCCCCTCCTCCAGGGCCGCCGCCAACAGCTCCCGCCCGCGTCGCCCCCGCTCTCCAAGCAGACGATTGGGCAAGGCCACAATCTCGATATCCAGCAGCGAGCGCAACTGCTCGCGCACCCGCAACAGCGCATGCAGGCCGCGCAGCTCGATCTGCGGATCGACATTCACATGCGTCCGCAGCGTCGTCGTCCCGCAGCGCAAGGCCCACAGCGCCGTTGCCGTCGCTCGCTCCACAATATCCTCCTCGCTGACGCTCGCCGACAGCTCCAGGTTACAGCGGATCGCCTCCGCCAGCGTCCCCGAGCGGTTGAGCAGGCGGTCGCGCGTCAGGGCCTTATCGAGATGAATATGGCCCTCGACCAGCCCCGGCAACACCAGGCGTCCAGCCACATCGAGGACAGGTATGCCGCTCTCGGCGACCGTCAGGTCGGGGGCCAGAGCCGCAATCTGACCGGAGCGGATCAAAATATCCACAGGGGCCGGCCAGGTAGTCTGGTCGAGAGCCAGCCGCGCCTGACGCAACAGCAGATCAGCAGTCATGGCCACCACCATTGTTACTGGCGGAGCGGCTACCAGTACCCTGACCGCTGCCGCCACTGGCCCCGGACTGCTCGCCGCGCAAGGTCGGCAGGGCCGCCAGAATCAGCTTGCGCAATCCTTGCCACTGACTACGCCCGGCGGTGCGTGGCGCCCGGCTGCCAAGACCACGCCCCAGCAGCGCCTTGATGCCTAACTCGCGCGCAGCCTCGAAATCAGTGCCGCCGGGGGCCGCAGCAATATCCAGCACAAAGACATCGCCTCGCATCTGCTCCAGCACCGCGCGCGTCAGCACCAAAGCCGGCACCGTGTTGAAGACCATATCGCAGTCGGCCACCGCCGTCGCCAGCTCCTCCAGCGGAAGAGGGCGCGCCCCCAGCTCCCAGGCCCGAGCGCGCTGCACCGGATTGCGCGCCGCCACCCGCACATGCGCCCCCATATTGAGCAAGAGCCGCGTCAAGGTAAAGCCGATGCGCCCGAAACCGACCACCAGCACCTGAGCATCGTGAATAGAGACCTCCGTATTGGCGATGGTCAGGCCGATCGCGCCCTCTGCGATCGTCGGCGCCCGCAGGATCATCAGCTCATCGTCATCGCCATACTCCTGGATGCGCAGGCCACGCTCTTGCGCCAACGTCCTCAACTGCGGTGTACTGGTGCCGATCAGCAAAAGCGCCCCCGGTTTGACCCCGGCCAGAGCCGCCGCATCCAGAAAGAGTGGCTCCGGCCACTGAGGTGCGTAGAGGCTGCCATCCGGGGCGATCACCGGCACCGGAGCGATGATGACATCACTCCCAGCAATGGCCTCCGCCAGCGTCTGGCATTGGGGCCGGCCCATAATCTCCGCCGCCGCCGGCGGACAGCCGCAGGCGCGCACCGCGGCCCCCTCGGCCAGCAATCCTTTCAACACTTCCAGCTCGCGCCCGTCGCCTCCGATCACAGCCACCTGCAGCCCGCTCAGCATAGCTTGCTCTCCGCGTCTCTCATCACCTGCTGCTGTTCCCATCATCAAATACTCCATAGTGAGACAATAACCCGTTCAGCTTCGCTCTGGCTCAAAATCCGGGAACCCGGGGCTGGGACCAATCCCACTCTGATCCCCGTCTGTCCTACCTCCTCAACGCAGCACAGCGAGCGCCGCCTCGCGCTCGGGCGGCAAACCCAGACGCGCCAGCGTCCAGCCCTCGGCCCGGTAATCGCGACGGCTGATGCAAGAGGCCAGCGTAATCAAGGCATCCATCACCGGCGTTGCTACTCCCAGGGCCCGGCCCAGCTCACTCATCGGCACCAGACCAAAGGGAATATCCTCGTGCAGATAGCGGCTGTCCAGATTGGCGGGCGCCTTGATAAATTGATTCGGAGCGCTTTCGCGCAACATCCGCAGGAAGGAGCCGCTCGCCCCAGCCTCCGGCGAGGTCGAGCCTAGATCGGCAAAAAGCTGGGGAAAAGGCTCCAGGCTCAAGCCCCAGGCCGCCGCCACAGCCAGACGCTCTCTGTCAAGATCGGCCATCACCTGAGCCACCGCCGGCGTCCCGGCGTCATAGTAGTAACGGAAATCCCCGCCGCTATGCTCGATCCAGGCGGCGCTCAGCACCATACCCGGCGGATGCAGCACCGCGTTGACATTGCTCAGAGCCGTCACCAGCACATGCTCCACCGGTCGCAGCGACGGATAGAGACGGCTTAGCAACGGCCAGAGCCTCTCAGCAGCCGAAGCCGGCAGGACGGCCAGACGCACATGCTGCACCAGCGACGAAATGTAGACCTCTCCCTCGCCCTGCTTCCGGCAGATATAGGTCAGCGTGTTGGTCTCAGCGATAGGCGGCGGAGAGGCGCAGCCGGCCTCGATCAGCAGCCGACGGAAAGCCAGGCTGCCCCCCGTGTTGCCAGGATTGAGCAGCACGGGGGGCCCGCCAGCCTGGGCCAACAGCGGAGCGAGCGCCCGCGCCAGATCGGCGAAGGCTGTGGCCGGCACGCAGAGCATCACCAGCTCAGCCCCTGCCAGCGCCTCGGCCAGATCGTTGGTCAGACACGCCACCGCAGCCAGACCCTCACCAGCAACACCGCTGTAAGCAATACCGCCGCGCTCGCGCGCTATCCGCAGCGTCGCCGGTGAGCGGCTGTAAAGATGGACCTGCTCACCAAGAGCGCTGAGATGAGCGGCGGCGGCGAAGCCCCCATTGCCCCCTCCGAGCACTGCAATCGTTGCCATCCTCAACGCGCTCCTTTCTGATCGATCGTCCCCCTCCATATCTCCAACTGGGCCGGTGCGCTCCAGAGGCAACCGGCCCAGCCTGGCGATCACGCACAGCCTTGGGTCCGGCCTGACAACTCTGCCAAGCAAAGAAGCTCAGAGCGCCACAGCATATTTGGCCAGCTTACGCTCATCAACCTGCACGCCCAGCCCCGGCCTCTGCGGAACCAGCACCGCGCCGTTCTCGTACGCAAACGGCTCGCTGATAATATCGTCGAGATAGTAGACGCCGGCGATCTGCCCCTCCAGGGCCTCCGCCGGACGGCTCACCGGGCAGACGCTGGCCAGCTCGGCGATGCGCGTCGCCGCGCCCAGGTGCAGATTGGCGGCGTTGCCTACGCCCATCTCAATCGAGCCACCGATATCGCAGCGCAGGCCAACCGCCTCAGCGACCGTCGCCACCTCGCGCGCGCGGAAGAGGCCGCCCGGCTTGGTAACGTAGAGCGAGATCAGCTCAGCAGCCTGCAGTGCATGGATGTGCAGAATGTCCTGCGGCGTCCAGGCGCTCTCATCGGCCATCACCGGCACCGCCACCTGACGCGCAATCAACGCCAGCGCCTCGACATCGGCCACCGGCTGCTCGGTGAAAGCCAGATCGTAGGACTGCATCGCGCGCGTCACCCGGACCGCCTCGCTGACCGAGCGGTAGCCCTCGTTGGCATCGACACGAATCTGAACCCCAGGTCCCAGAGCCTCGCGCAGCAGGCGCACCAGCTCGATATCGCGCTCGGGATCAAGACCCGTCTTGGCCTTAATGGTACCCGCACCCTCGGCCACCGCGCGCTCGGCCTCGGCTACCGCCTGACGATTCTCCATAATCCCCAGACTGTGAGCAATCGGCAGACGATCGCGATAGGCCCCGCCGAGCAACTGGTAGACCGGCACTCCCAGCGCCTGGCCGGCCAGATCATAGAGCGCCATATCGACCGCCGCCTTCGCATAGGGATGCCCCTTGACCACTCGATCCATCGCCGCATGCAACGGGCCGATCTCTAGCGGTGAGTGGCCGACGATGACCGGAAACAGGTAGTCGGCGATCATGTGGTGCACCGTCCGAGGGGTCTCGCCGAAGTAGCTCATATGAGCGCCGCCCCAGGTAGCAATAGCTGGCGCCTCACCCCAGCCGATCAGGCCCTCGTCGGTCTCCAGGCGCAGCAGCAGATGGCTCCCGATCGGCGTCTCCATCTTGCTCGCCCAGTTATGAACCCGGCGCGGCGGCAAGGTCACCAGATAACAGCGATAACCTGTAATCTTCACCGGCCTGCTCGTCCTTTCAAGCGGGGATTACGAACAGCTCCGAAGCGTCATACTGATCCGTAATCAGCTCGTAGCCGTCCTCGGTCACGATCAGCTCATCCTCGTACTGCACGCCCCAACGGTCGGGATACCAGCAGAGCGGCTCGATACAGAGCACCATGCCCGGCTGCAAGGTGATATCGGTATAGGGGCCAAGATACGGCTCCTCGTGGAGGGTCAGGCCCAGGCCATGCCCGAGAAACTTGATCGGGGGCAGCCCCCAGCGCTCCATCTGGGCCGCGTAGCGCTGGTAGAGGGCGCGCGTACTCTGGCCGGGACGAATACCATCAAGGGCGGCCTTGCGCGCCTCCACCATGTGGGACCAGGTGCGCAGCTGCTCCTCGCTGGCCTTCCCGACGACGGCGGTCCGCGCCACATCCGAATAGTAGAGCTGGCCGGTGCCGATCACATCGATGCGCACCAGGTCGCCATAGCGCAGAGGACGGCGCGTCGGGGCCGCATTGGCCAGGCCGCTGCGCTCTCCAGCGCCAACCACCAGCATCGTCAGACGATCGCCGCCGTTGGCCAGATAGGCATCGGTAATCAGCTGGCCTAGCTCCATCTCAGTCATACCCGCGCGGACTTGCTCGAAAGCCTGACGAGCCGCCCGCTCCGCCGCCTTCCCAACGGCGCGCAACTTTGCCAGCTCCCCCGGCGTCTTGATCATGCGCAGCTCGCTCAGCAGCGTATCACAGGCCACGAAGGTCGCCCGTGGCAGGGCCTCGCGCAGCGTCTCGTAGCTCTTCTGCGAAATGGCGGTGTATTCAAGACCGATGCGCCCCTGGGCCAGACCAGCGGCACGCAGGCGCTCAGCTAACAGGCGCGTCGGATCTTCGGTAAATTCGTTATAAGCAATGACCGAAGGAATCGAGGCCGTGCCCCTGACGAAACTCTCCTCGATGTCGACCACAATGATTTCAGCTTCGCCCTGCAGCGGTACCAGGCAATAGACCAGGCGATGGCGTACGATGGTCTGCGATGGAACCACCACATCAGCGGTGTAGGCGATGTTCTCGGGCGAGGCGATGACCAGCGCGTCTAGCCCCCGTTCCTGCATGGCGACGCGCTGTCTGGCAATAATCTCGCTGGACATAAAGCTGTTCCTCAATAGGCTGCACCTCGCTGTTTCCCTTGCGTAGAGGCGACACTGCCCCCCAGGATCGGCGACGTGCGTGGTTGTGCAGTTTGCCTGTTTCTTATCTTAAAACCTGTTATGTTGCTGATATGCTACAGCAACTCATTGGTTGCTCTCCCGGCAGCCAGCGGCCCGGCCTGGGAACGGAAAAGCCTCCCGGGCCAGGAAGCCAATTGTCTGCCCATCAGGTTGCCCGCCAGTACAGGCTGACCGAATGATAGGAGCCATGCCACACACCGCCGCTAGCGTCGGGCGTCGCGGTCGGCGTGTAGTCTGGTCGAGTCTGCTGATAGCGGCCTAATCGTGACACTCAATCCGCACACCGTCGGGATCGAGAAAATAGAGCGAAGTCCCGTAAGCGGTTGGCTTCGGCCCATCGACAATCGTCACCCCAGCGATACGCAGGTCTCGCTCAAGCTGAGCGATATTCTCGACACGAAAGGCCACATGCTCCAGGCTTTGGCCTGCCTCCTGGCGGAGGCGCTTCCCTTCCTCGGTCAGCTCGGTCAGGCCCAGGCCCTCGTGCATGACCACCAGTGGGCGCCCATCGCGGAAAGTCGTGCGCTCGCGTACATGGAAGCCAAGCACCTCCACATAGAAGCGCTCAGCGCGGGCCAGATCGTTGGTCTGTAACAAGAGATGGGAGACCCCGCGGATCGTCGCCATTAGCCTCCTCCTTCCTCCTGCGTAGATGGCGCGTTGCCACCACCGCCAGGAAGATCGCTGACCGAGTCGCGTTCAGTCCCCAGGCGCCCAGCCAGGGCCCAGTTTTCCGGTGCGACCTCGTGCAAAATGACATGCAGATGATCAGGGCGTGCCCCAGCATGCTCGACCATTGCTTCCGTGACCGCCTTCACCAAGGCCCGCTTCTGCTCAGGCGTGCGCCCAGGGTACATCTCGATGATCACGACTGGCATGGCTCTCGCCCCCCTGTGGTCGGAACAGGCTCAGGCACCGTCGACTTCGACTGAGGCCGAGGCCCTTCCCGGTCCTGGTGATGCGCGCTACCAGCCTGAGTCTGCCGTCGCGGTGACTCGACATCCTTCAGAACGCTCTCAAAGTGCTCGTGGAGCGCAGCCTGAGCCGCCAGAGGATCGCGCTCCTCGATGGCCCGAATGATGCACTCGTGGTCGTGCAGCGAGCGTTGAAGACGATCGGGCAGACTGAAGACGACCAGCCGATCGTTATCGAGCACAGCGTTGAGCGACAGTAGCAGCTGAATGAGGATCGGATTCTCGCTTGCCTTGACAATGGCGCTGTGAAACTCGCTATCGAGAGCTGAAACCTCATCGATCTGGCCATGCTCGCCGGCGCTGCGCATCCTCTCCAGAATTTTGCGTAATCGCATTACCAGCATCGGACGAGACCGCTGCGCGGCCAGAGCGGCGGCTTTGCTCTCCAGTGCCTCACGTACCTGGAGCAGATGAATCAGGTCCTGACGATGGGCAATGTACCAGGCACTCCACATGGCGGACACGCTGTGTTGAGGCACCTCCGCGGTCACGTAGCTGCCACTGCCGTGGCGCACCTCGATAAGACCGATGGCCTCCAGGGTGCTGATAGCTTCGCGCACCATTGTGCGACTGACCCCGAGCAACTCGGCCAGCTTGCGCTCACTGGGCAGGCGGTCGCCAGGGGCAAAGTGACCGCTCTCAATCAATTGTCGTAGCTGCTCTGCTGCACTGCTACGCGCAGTGGAAAGATGAAGTGGCCTGATAGCCGCTTCCGCTTCAGTTTTGCTCATCTCTGAGATTCCTCTATCTGTGTAGTCTCATATGCGGTTATACTCCTTAGCAGATATATCTTAATATGCTTCCCCACAACACGTACAGACTCTGGCGGGCGCTCCTTGCTCCCCATCTCGAAGCGCTCGCCGGCAGTGGCCTCTCCCCCGAGAGCGGGCCGAGCGGACTCGCGCGCCATCAGCGGAGCTGAGCGGCCTCCTCTGGACTACTGGCCAGAAGCAGCAGCGGCGTGCCCACCGGGACCGTCTCCCCATCGGCCACCAGGACGCGGGCCACGACGCCACTAAAAGGCGACGTCAGCTCGACAGAGGTCTTTTCCGTCTCCACGATTGCCAGCACATCCCCTTTCTGTACCGTATCGCCCTCGCCGACCATCCACTCGGCAATGGTCCCCTCTTCCATCGTCAGGCCCCACTTCGGCATGGCAATGGTTTCTGCCATAGCGGCTGACTCCTTTCTGCCTTGCCCATCCATCGCGGTCCCCGAGGCCGCCAGGCACGGGGACCACACCGGCCATCAGCCACCTGGTGCGGCGCGCACTGCGTTGTACAGCACCTCGCGCACCCCGGCGGCGATGCGCTCCTCATCGGGAATGACAAACTGCTCCAGCTCAGGAGCGTAGGGCATGGGTGTATTCGTACCACAGACGCGCTTGATCGGCGCCTTCAGCAGCGGGAAAAACTCCTCAGCTGCGATAGCGGCGATCTCCGCGCAGAAGCCGTTGCGGCGTGGGGCCTCCTGAGCGATCACCAGGCGCCCAGTCTTCTCCAGAGAACGACGCAGACCATCGCGGTCGAAAGGCACCAGCGTGCGCGGGTCCCATACCTCGACTGAGATGCCCTCGCGGGCCAGCATCTCAGCCGCCTTCAGCGCGCGCGGCAGCATATACAGATAAGCCACCAGCGTGACATCGCTTCCCTCGCGAGCCACGCGGCCCTCCCCCAGCGGAATGCAGTAGTCATCTGCCGGTACCGCGCCACGGCTGTTGTAGAGCAGCTTATGCTCGAAAAAGAGCACTGGATCGGGGTCGCGGATGGCGCTCTTGAGCAAGCCCTTGGCATCGGCGGGCGTTGAGGCAGTCACGACCTTCAGTCCTGGTGTGGCCGTGAACCAGGCTTCCAGGCTCTGCGAGTGCTGGGCCGCCGTTGCGCCCGCTGTACCTGTCACCATACGGATCACCAGCGGCGCGCTGGTGCGTCCGCCGGTCATGTAGCGAAACTTGGCGGCCTGGTTGACAATCTGATCCATTGCCAGCGTGGCGAAATCGCTGAACATGATTTCCGCCACCGTTGGCACGCCGAGGAGCGCCGCGCCGAGCGCTGCCCCGATGACGGCCTCCTCGGAGATCGGCGTATCGAGTACACGCTCCTCCCCAAAGCGCTGGAGCAGACCCTGGGTCACGCCGAAGACACCCCCTGGCTCGCCGATATCCTCGCCGAGCAGCAGCAGCGACGGATCGCGCTCCATCTCCTCAGCCAGCGCCTCGCGGATGGCCTGCGCGTAGGTCAGACGGCGCTCCTTCTCGGCCCTGGACGTCGCAGTCATAGTAAGGCCCTCCCCCCATAGCTTTCAACAAAGACATCCTCCAGCGCCTCCTCGGGCGCCGGATGCGGCGAGGCCTTGGCGAAGGCCACGGCCTCCTCTAGCTCCTGCTCAACTGCCTCATCAAGCGCCTGCAGCTCCTCCTCGGTGCAGATTGCCCCGGCCAGCAGCAAGCGGCGATAGTTCTTGATGGGATCGGCCTCCAGCCAGAAAGCCACCTCCTCAGCAGGGCGGTACTGGCCCATGTCCCCTTCGTAGTGACCACGGTGGCGATAGGTCTTGCACTCGACCAGGGTTGGCCCACGCCCCTTGCGCGCCTCCTCGGCTGCCTTGCTGACCACGCGATAGACATCCAGCACATCGTTGCCATCGGCGATCAGACCGGGGACAGCGTAGGAGCTGGCGCGCGTGGCGATATCACGGATCGTCTGATGCTTGTGCTGTGGTGTAAACTCGCCGTAGAGGTTGTTCTCGCAGATGAAGATCACCGGTAGGCGCCAGAGAGCGGCCAGGTTGAGCGACTCATGAAAGGCTCCTTGATTGGAAGCCCCATCGCCAAAGAAGGTCACCGCTACCCCATCGGCGCGCCGCGCCCGCGGATCGTCGGGATGGTGAACGGCGATCTGGCGCGCCTGCTTGAGGGCCAGCCCGGCCCCCACGGCGATCGGAATGCCGCCCCCGACGATGCCATTAGCGCCGATGATCCCCAGCTCGATATTGGCGATATGCAACGAGCCGCCTTTCGCACGGTTGTATCCATCGCGACGGGCGAACAACTCGGCGTACATGTAGCGTGGATCGCCCCCACGTGCCAAAATATGGCCATGTCCACGGTGAGTGCTGGTAATGTAGTCGTGCGGACCAAGAGCCGCGCAGGCCCCCACAGCTACCGCTTCCTGGCCAATGTAGGGGTGCAGGAAGCCGGGGATGTAGCCCAGGCTACGCAGCTCTGCCGCCCGCTCCTCAAAGCGGCGGATCAGCACCATCTTGCGATACAGTTCCTTGAGAAAAGCAGGCGTATAGCTGGCCAACGATTGCACGCTCTCTGCTCCTTCCTTACCTGGCCCGAGACAGACGGGATCAGGCCGCTGTCAGGCCATATAGAGGCCGCCATCGACATGGATCGCCTGACCGGTGATGTAGCTGCCGTCGGGTCCACACAGAAACGCTACTACGCCGGCGATATCCTCCGGCCTGCCCAGCCGCCCCAAAGGAATGTCTCGCGGGCGCTCGCTCAGAAACTGGCCTGGCTCTTTCCCTTCGCGCACCGCCACCGCCCGATCGACCTCCTCCAGCATGGCGGTCATAATATTGCCCGGGCAGAGGGCATTGACGCAGATGTTGTAGCCAGCCAGCTCTACTGCTAATGAGCGTGTCAAGCCCAGCACGCCCGTCTTAGAGGCACAGTAGGCATAGTCGCGCCCAAAAGCCACCTTGCTCATCATCGAAGCCTGGTTCACAATACGCCCCCAGCGCTGGGCAATCATATCGGGTACCACTGCCCGAGCGCAGAGCAACTGACCAGTCAGATTGACAGCCAGGCTCAGATACCAATCCTGCAAGGAAGACTCCAGGAGAGGAGTATCGCGGAAGATCCCGGCGTTATTGATGAGGATCGTGATCGGTCCCAGCCGCGCGCGGACCTGCTGCACTCCCTCATTCACGCTCTCCTCCCGGCTCACATCCAGCCGTATCGGCAGCGCCTCGCCGCCAGCGGCCCGAATCTCCTCTGCCACAGCGGCGGTACCCTGCTCATCGATATCAGCCACGGCCACTCGTGCCCCCTCACGGGCCAGGCGCAGCGCGATCGCGCGTCCCATCCCGCGCCCGGCGCCCGTCACCAAAGCGGTATGTCCCTCCAGCGTCAACGTCATTGTTTTCCCCCTTTGCGAATGTATCCCGCAGCGCTACGTACAGTCTACTCAGCCAGAGAGTTCTGCGGTCCAGGCCAGTGTCTCGTGGCCAGACCGAAAGCCTGGCCCTGGCCTCCAATGCCGGCTAAGTCACCGGCCAGTCGCCGCTGACCAGCCGCTGCGATTGTGGCTGTAGCTGCGGCACCTGCTCCGGGCGTGTGCCCGCCATCAGCAGACCTAGATGCGTCAGATCGACTGCTGCTGCTGGCAGTGTTTCCAGAATACGCCCCTCGTAGATCACACTGATGCGGTCACTCAGAGCCAGAATCTCGTCGAGATCAGAGGAGATCAGCAGCACCGCGCAGCCGCGATCGCGGGCTTCAACAATGCGCCGATGGACATAGGCGATGGCGCCTACGTCCAGGCCGCGCGTTGGCTGCATGGCGATCAGTAAGCGTGGCTCGCGGCCCAAGGCGCGGGCCAGCACGGCCTTCTGCTGATTGCCACCTGACAGATGGCGCATGGGGATCAGCGGACCCGGCGCCCGCACATCGAAAGCCGCCATCAGCTGCCGTGCCCGAGATACTACTGCCCTGAAACGACGCCAGCCGTAGCGAGCGTAGGGCGGGTGGTCAAAGACATCCAGCACCATATTCTCGGCCACCGTCAAATCCAGAATCAGACCCTGCCGATGGCGATCCTCGGGAATATGGGCCAGGGCCAGATCCAGACGCGCCGCCGTATCGAGCATCGTAATATCGCGCCCCTCGAAAAGGATGCGGCCCGCCTCAACGCGGAGCAGGCCCATCAGGACCTCCAGTAGCTCGCTCTGCCCATTGCCATCAACGCCAGCCAGACCGTGGATCTCTCCGGCACGTAACTCCAGCGAAATGCCACGCAAGGCCGCCTGCCCGTTGGCTCCACGCGCCTGCACCTGCTCCAGGCGCAAGCAGACCTCACCTGGCCTGGCCGCCTCCTTCATCACCGTTAGTGCGACTGCCCGCCCCACCATCAGACGGGCCAGCTCGGCTGGCGTCGCCTGCCGCGTCTCCAGCGTGCGCACCACACGCCCCAGGCGCATCACCGTCACCCGATCGCTGATGGCCATCACCTCTTTCAGCTTGTGGCTGATAAAGATGATGGTCACGCCCTCGGCGCGCAACCGGCGCAAGAGGGCAAACAATTCCTCGCTCTCCTGGGGCGTCAGCACCGCCGTAGGCTCATCGAGGATCAGCAGACGCGCCCCCCGATAGAGCGCCTTCATGATCTCGACCTTCTGCTGCTGCCCGAGCGTCAGATTCTGCACGCGCTCATAGGGTGAGGCTTCCAGCCCGAGACTCTGAGCGAGCTGAGCAATACGCTGCTCGGCCTGGCGCA
>NZ_JADGIA010000301.1 GCF_019683635.1 Thermogemmatispora sp.
GTACGGGTGGGTGAGGTAGCGGGGCGTTGGTCGGGTGGGCATACGAATAAGGTGGGGTGAGTGGGCACCCAGTGGTGCAGCGCGGCTCAAATCTGGCGCAGGCTCAGCCAGACGCAGGTCCCTTTACCGGGCTGGCCTGTGCTTTCCAGCCAGATCTCTCCCCCCATCTCTTCAAGCAGTCGTTTGCTGAGATAGAGGCCAAGACCTTTCCCCTGGGGCGCCAGGCGCTGAGCGCTCTCCAGACGCTGAAACGGCTGAAAGAGTCGTTGCTGCTCCTCGGGGGGGGATGCCGACGCCCTCGTCCTGGATAGCGAGGTAGATGCGCCGCTCCTGCCGATCGTCTGCGTCGGTGAGCAAGGGGGCGCTGGCTGGCCTGGTGGCGGTGAGAGTGATCCGCAGACGGCTACCGGGATTGGAGTAGGAAAGAGCATTATTGACTAAGTTTCGCAGCACCTGACGCAGTTGTAGAGGCTGTGCTATTACGTCGCACTTGCTCAGCTGCAGCTCAAGCGTCCGCTGTTCGAATTCCAGACGGGGAGCAAAGGAGGCCAGCACAGAGAGTACTGCTTCTTTGAGGTCAAGGCGCTCAGCCCCGTTCTGCTCGCCAGCTCGCTGAGGCAGGATAATTGAATCCAGGATAAAGGTGGCTTCATCGCAGGCGTGATTGATTTGTTGAAGATATTGATCGCAAAGTTCTGCTGTGATTTGCTCGCGGTAGCAACGCAGCAGCTCGGCATAGCCCTTGATGGCTGCGAGTGGCGTTCGGACCTCGTGATTGAGGATGAGCAGTAGTTGTTCGCGGTTCTTTTGATCCTCGATAAGCTGCTCGTTTTGCTGGCGGAGCTGTCGACCTTCCTGGTCGATATGGCGCACCTCGCTGCTGATCTTAAGGAATGCGCAGCCGACGATGAAGATCTGAGCGGTTGCCAGAACAAGACTGCTATAGATCATGGCGTTGGAAGAACCCAAAAGGCGCGGTAGTAGCATCAAACTGGCAAGGTTGAGTAACCCAATAGTTACTAGGACCCCGCACAGGAGGCGCAGGCAAGTGCGGAGCATCGTCATGTAATTCTTCACCTTTAAGACCCCTTCGCAGAAAGCTTGGAGCGAGTTACCTGTCTTGTGCTAGGAAAACGAAGATGGTCTCTTGCCAATCTCTTAATTATACCCTTGAGCCTGGCCAAAGTCGAAAAAAAGCGTTGCTATCAGCCTCATCTCATGCTGAGGAAGCGGGTGCTGGTTGTGAGCCAGTCAGGCAGTGCACTGTCACTGGCGAGGCTTTTGGCAACAACAAGGAGGGTAAATGATAGCCTATCTGGATTGCTATTCAGGGATAAGCGGCAACATGTTCTTGGGGGCGATGCTTGATGCGGGACTGTCGTGGAGTGGCCTACAGGAGATGTTGGCACTACTGCCGGTGGAAGGCTACCAGCTGTGCCGGGAGCCTGTAGAGCAGGGAGGAATACACGGTCAACGCTTCGAAGTGATCTTAGAGAACCCTGATCAGCCAGAGCGGCATTGGTCTGAGATCCGTCAGCTTTTGGAGGATGCTCCCTTGCCCAGTCGGGTCCGTGAGCGAGCGCTGGCAATCTTTCGCACGCTGGCGGAAGCGGAGGCAAGCGTGCACGGCGTAGCGCCTGAAGAAGTGCATTTTCATGAAGTGGGAGCTGTTGACGCTATTATCGACATTGTGGGCGCGGCGATCGCCATTGAAGCGCTCGGCATCAAGCAGCTCTACGCCTCGCCTCTGCCGCTCACCAGTGGCATGGTTAAGACGGCGCATGGGCTGCTGCCTGTTCCGGCTCCAGCCACCTTAGAGATTCTGCGTCGCGTGGCGGCCCCGTGGCGTCCCTGTCCGGCAGAGGGAGAGCTGGTCACACCAACCGGGGCGGCGATCCTCGCTACGCTCGCGCGCTTTGAGCTACCCGCCATTCGTATCGAACGGGTGGGCTATGGTTTTGGCCATCGTCAGCTCCCCTGGCCGAATTGTCTGCGCCTTTGTCTCGGCATGGCTGAGCGCGTGGAGGGTACAGCGGGAGAAGAATTAGATCGTGATTGGGTGACCCTTATCGAGAGCAACCTGGATAATACGACGCCCGAGCTGTTAGGGGCTTTGATGGACGAGCTGCTGGCTGCGGGGGCGCTTGATGTGACTTTCTCGCCTCTGCAGATGAAGAAGAATCGTCCCGCTACACTGCTGAGCGTCCTGGCGCGCCCGGAGCAGAGCGAGGAGCTGGCGAGGCTGATCCTGCGCTCCTCGGGAACACTCGGCGTACGCTTGCAGCAGATGCAGCGTCTCAAGGCTCAGCGCCAGCAGGAAGAGCTGCTCACCCCACTAGGACCAGTGACGATCAAGGTCAAACGTCTGGGTGAGCGCGTAGTGAGTGCCGCGCCAGAGTACGAGAGCTGTCGTCGTCTGGCTCAAGAACGCGGGCTACCCCTGAGCACGGTCTATGAGCTTGTAGAGCAGTGTCTGAACGCGACTCTCTACAGTCAGGGTCAGACTCAGGCGCAAGCAGACGGCTTTGCCTTGGCAGGGGACTCCCCTCTGGCAGAGGAGAAAAGTGAGCATTAGAGAGGACAGGAGAAGGAGAAGAAGGGGTAGTTTATGGATGTAGAGAAACAGAGATCATTCTATCAGAGACAGCAGCGGCAAGAAGGGGCAGAGAGTGATGGTGAGCGGAGCAAGAGGGGGTACGATGAGCGGCGCTTTCGTGACTTTGTTGAGGACCAGATTCGCGAGGCCCAGGAGCGAGGCGTGTTTGATCATCTGCCGGGCATGGGCAAGCCGTTGCAGCTGGATGAGAATCCCTATGCGCGAGAGAAGGAGCTGGCCTATCACCTGCTCAAGAGCAATGGCTTTGCTCCCCAGGAGATCGAGCTGGCAAAGGAGATTCGCGGCGAGCTGCAGCAGGCAGAGGCCAGGCTAGCCAGACTGCGCGAGCGACGCCAGCGACTGGCCAGGCGCCGTGTCCCTCCTTTCCCCAGCGAGAAACGGGCTTTCAACGCCGCTCTGGCTCAGGCGCTGCGCGACTACGAGGCGACCCTGCGTGAACTCAATCGCAAGATTCTCACCCTCAGCCTGATGGTTCCCCCAGCAATGCACATGAACATGGTGGACGTCGATAGCAAGGTCAAGGCATTCCGCGAAAGCTGCCCGCCATTCCCTCTCTGAAGCTCTACTACGCCGCCCCCCAACCTTCACGGTCGCCCCTCGGCCTTGGAGAAAGCGGCGAGCGTTCTATGGAACCTGGCTTGTAAGGCTTGGGGTCCTGCCCGCAGAGCGAGAAACCGAAAGATTGCAGGGTAATCGATCGCGGGGAGGATATGAACAAAGCGGAAATCTGCCTTCGGTGCAGGCCCTAAGCCTCCCCTTTCTCCTTTTCTCTGCTCGCAGTTGCCTGTCACTGCTCATGGCCTGGCCATTTTCCTGCTACGGGTAACAAGGTAAGCAAATACTCCTAATCATAGGACCGGCATAGCAGTCCTGCTCAAGACTGGGTAGACTGCCTATCGGAGGGGTCAGGGATGGATTCCCTCGGGAGCCTGTGGGGGCTGCCTGACCCCCACTCTAGAGCTAGGGAGCCTCCACTCGCTGAGGCTTACGGATGCCTGGCTAGCTTACAGGCAGCAGGGAAAGATCTCTTCCCTCCTTTAGTATCGAGCCGGCTCGGAAAAGAGAAGGGGCGTGTCGCGGGCAGGTGGCCTGCCGGCGGCTCCCTAGCTAGCGCCGCCCCTGTGATTGCCAGCGACGCGATGCCTGGAGACGTTTTGCATGGAGGTGTGACATTGGCAACGCAAGATGAACTGGTACGGAAAGGGATGCTTGAGGGGGATATAGATGTTGATCAAGCCAACGTTGACAAACTGCACAAGAACGTCATTGGCCTGCCTGGCGTGCTCTACTTCTGCATTGCCGGCTCAGCTCCCATCTCAGCCATGCTCTTCAACGTGCCGCCTATAGCCCAGCAGGCTGGGGCTGCTTCCCCGCTGGTCTTTCTGCTCTCGGGGATTGGACTCCTATTGCTGGGGGTCTCCATTGTTTATCTCTCGCGCCGGCTGACCTCGGCAGGAGGCTTTTACACCTGGGTCAGTCACAGCCTGGGGAAAGGTACCGCCTTCCAGGCGGGCTGGCTCATGATGGGCGGCTACGCCCTCTTTGAGGCGGCCTTAATGGGGGCCTTTGGCTCCTATACCAACAGCTCCTTTGCCACCTATCTGCATCTCAATC
>NZ_JADGIA010000081.1 GCF_019683635.1 Thermogemmatispora sp.
TTTTGTTCCTGGCCCACTCCCCACTGCCTATTGGGATGGTGGGGTGCTTCCCCGCCTGGCCTCTGCCAGACCGGGAAGCACCCCACGTCTGGCTGACGACCCGTCCTTCAGGAGTCCCCAACTGTTGTTCCGACAAACAACATCCTCACCCTTTACAAGCGCCCTGCCTCTCCCAGCCATCCCTCCCCTACCAGTTTCATCACCATGGGATGCAGCGCTTCTGCCATTGGGAGCAAAAATATGGTCTAAGCCGGAGTGCAAGATGACAGGTAGCAGGAATGGAACCACTGACGGGAGCAAGTACCAAGTTTCGTGCTTTCTGGGCCTCAGCCTCACTATTGCTATCCTCAGCGGACAGGGCTAGACAGGACATGTTTTTGCGCCAGGCTTCGCCGCTCTAGCCCTTGCAGACACAGAAGAAGGAGGAAAACTATGCAGGAGAGAGACCTCCAGAAAAAGATATCTGCGCCTATGCTGCCCGCTAGAATTCTCCATCGCCAGCGTTTAGTGACTTACCTGGAAGAAGCCGTAGGGCGGGTACAGAAGAGAGATGGCACCCAAGCTCACTATCAACTGGTGTCGCTGTGGGCCCCCGCCGGTTATGGAAAGACAACTCTCCTGGCTGATTTTGCCCGCTCCACCTCGTTACCCTGCTGCTGGTATTTCCTGAATCAAGAAGATAGTAATTGCGCCATTTTTATTCACACTCTGCTAAAGAGCTTGCAGAGTCTGTTCCCCTCTCTGAGTGAGCTGGAACCCCTCTTGACGAATCTGCTGTGCGAGCAGGCGACTGCGCCGGCTAAGATCTACCAGCCAGCCCTTGACGCTCTCAGTCAGGCCCTGACAGAGGTAGCCAGACAGGATTTTGCTATTTTCCTGTGTAACTATGGAGCAGCCAATGCCCATGCCTCCCTCACACAGCTCCTTCACTACCTGCTCAAGAGATTACCATCTTCAGCCACGCTCGTGATAGAGAGCCGTACTGCCCTGGACCCCTCATTTGCTCCGCTCTTTGCCCAGCGGCAGATCTGCGCCGTAAACAAAGCGCTGCTGCGCTTCACCGCCCGGGAGATCGTCGAGCTGGCCCGCTTGCAGGGCCTGAGCAGACTATCTGAAGAGGAAGCTGAACAGCTCGCACGCGACTTTGATGGCTGGATTACTGGCATACTCCTGGCAACTCGTTTGGGAGAGCAGGCTGCCCCTGACCCCGGCGAGATCGGCATACCTGAGCAGACGAAGCCATTGTATCAGCAGAGAATCATTGCTGAACAGAGGCGTGCTCATCTCACTTCATATCTGATAAATGATGTTTTATCTCACGAGCCAGAAATAAAAAGCTTTATACAATTAGCATGTATATTCCAAGAAATGCACCCAGAGATATGTGATGCTCTCCTGGAAACGGACAAAGCCAGGGAATGGCTGACCTCTATGGAGCAGCAGGGGTTATTCGTCACCTCGCATCTGGATCACGGCCAGCGCTTCTATACCTGTCTCCCTGTAGTTCGTAGCCTTTTCCAGGAGCAGTTCAGACAAAGTGATCCAGAGCGCTTCTATGCCCTCCACTGGCGTGCTGCCCGGCTATGGCAGGACAGAAAGAATTACGAGCAAGCCATGTATCACGCTCTGGAAGCGCAAGCCTATGAGCTGGCAGGAGAGATTCTGTTCACCTATGCCAGATTGCAGCTCCAGCAAGGACAGATTGATGGCATCATACGCTGGCTCAACGCGCTTCCCGCCAGCCTGTTGGAACAGCATCCCCAGCTGCTGACAATACGAGCATATGTCCTGTTAGAGGAGGGTCAGCACCGGGAGGCTCTCCCCCTTCTTGAGAGGGCCATAACGCTTCTATCCGGAGCTGAGCACACACTTGCATCGTCTAAAAAAGCCACTTTTCTGGCTGAAATCCATCTTTTGCGCAGCAAAGCCTTGTTTCAAGAGGGAGAGTACGCTCAAGCTTTGCAGCTCTGTCAGCAGGTACTGCTGCATTTGCCTGAGCACGAAGACGAGTTGCGGGCTGCAGCGGAGATGCGCCTGGGGATCTGTGCCTGCCTCCAGGGAGATGTAGCTACCGGCATCACTTATCTTCAGCAGGCGCTGCGGACCTGGAGTCACCAGCCATCGCTCAACCTGGCCATTGCAGTCCATAGCGCGCTGGCTAACACCTACTATCTCGTCAACAAACTTGATCTGGCCGAGCACCATCTCCTTTGCGCGATCAGCTATGGCGAGCAAGCGCGCAATATACGGGGCATTATCAACAATCGTATTTTGCAGGGACTGATCCTGGGGAGGCGGGGAGCACTCGCGGAGGCGGAAGCTGTCCTGCAACAGGCCCTGGTCATGGCGCGTGCTACACCAGGCTATCACCGAGGGGAAGCCTATGCGCTTGGGAATCTTGGCTCGCTGGCACTGCTGCAGGGGCACAGCCGGCAGGCACTCGCTTATTGTCAGGAGGCGTTGGTGTTAGCCTGCCAGTATGGCAATCGGAGCTTGTGTAACTCCATCTACTCGACCATGGCCCTGGCCTACCTGTTCCTGGGAGATCAAACCAGCGCGCGGCATTTTGTGGAAGCGATCAGGGTAGGGGAAAGAACTAACGCACAAGCTGGCTACGAGTGGTCCTGGAGCAGACTGACCGCGGGCCTGGTCTATCTCTATCAGGGCTGCTACGAGCAGGCCTATACCAGTCTGGCAGAAACCCTAGCTCTTCTACGCAAGGCGGACCTGCGGCAAGAACAATTGCTGGCCACGCTGCGTCTGGCCGCCTGCCAGTTAGCACGTCAACACGTCGGCGAAGCCGTAGAGCTGCTAGAGGAGGTGGGAAGGCTCCTTGAGGAGGGTGAGACTGACAAACTACTGGTGTTGGGGGAGATGGAGCGGCTGGCAGAGCTGCGTACGCTGATCGAGCGCGAGCCAGAGCTGGAGCACCTGCGAACATTGCTAGCGCTAGAGAAGGCCCCTGAACAGAATGCCTCGGCCACACAGGGAGGAGTCAGCGGAGGAAGCGTCGAGGAGCCGAGAGCCAGATTAAAGATCCTGGCCTTTGGTGAACCAATGGTGCTGGTTGATGATCAACCTATCAAGAACTGGCGCCGCATGAGTGCTATGGAATTGTTCTTTTTTCTCCTGAATAGTGACCAGCCTCTGAGCAGAGAGCAAGTGATTGCAGCGCTCTGGCCCGAGGATTGCGAGCAAGTCGATAAAGCCTTCCATATGGCCCTCTACTACCTGCGTAAGGCACTAGGTAAGACATGCGTTGTTTTTAGCATCGATGGCTACAGCCTCAACCTGGCGACCTGCTATGGAGGAAGCATCTGGTATGACGTCAAAGAGTTTCAAGGGAGATGGTCAGAGGCCAGACAGGCCCTGGCGCGAGGAGAGGAGGAAAACGCTCAGCAAGCATTACTCAGAATGGTCGAACTCTACCGGGGTGACTATGGAAGACCGTTCTATAGCGACTGGTGCCGTCAGCGACGGGACGAGCTGCGCACTACCTATCTGGAGGCCCTGGGCCAGCTAGCGCAGATCGCCTGGAATCATCAAGACATGGAGGCATGCATGTCTTACTGGCGTAAGGCCTTGGCTGTGGATAACTGCATGGAGGAGGCACACTACGGCATCATGCTGTGCTATATGGCACAGGGCAAGCGCAGTGCCGCGCTACGCCAGTATCAACTCTGCAAAAAGATTCTGCAGCAGGAGTTGTGCGTAGAGCCTGGATCATTGTTACAAGAGCTGTACCGGAGACTCAGCAGCACCGCCGAATCTGCCCAGATGAGACAGATGGCACCAGGCAAATTAAGCGGCTTCTCTGGTTTCCTCCAGAGCCAGGCAGGGGATAACACTGACAAGGTATCCATACACAGGACGCCTGCGCAGGCGGAGAGGAAGTTGGAGAGAGAATGGAGAGAGGAGGAGCAGTATGCTTCTAAAAGAGGGAAGGGACAGTGAGAAATAGGGGAGGGCTGCATACCGCAGACTAAGATCCTATGCCTGATAGGAGAAAGAGTATGCTGACGAGCAATGGAGACCCGGTCTGGCCTTAAGTTCTCACGGAGCTTCTGTACCTGCTGCGGCCATAGCTTATGAGCTGGTCCCTGGCAGTGAAGGTCTTCTAGGTCCAAGGAACAATAGCAGGTAAAACACCTGGATCGCTCAGAAAATCTGCCGTGAAAAGATTCTGCTGGTGAGAGGCAGTGTCATACTCCGCGTGAAGATTAGCCTGTTCCAGGGTCATACTCAGCTCGATGGACTGATGCAGCTTCTACGAGCGATGAAGCGTTGTATCACAGATTTTAAGGCCCAAGGAGGTCACTTGAGGAAGGCGATCGAAGCACGGAAGGTGCTGGATGAGCGGAAGACCGGTACTGCCATCCTCTCGGCTCAGCAATTGCGCTGGCGTGAGAGCGTGGCCTTCGACACGGACCTGACTGTGTCGTTTGACCCCATGCAGCTCTATGAGTTTAACACCCGGCTGTGGAGCGATCCGGCCCGGCTGACGGCGCTGCAGGAGCGACCGGATGAGCTGCTGGAAGCCTTCGGACTGGCCAAGGCCGCGGCCTTGCTGCCCGAGAACAAGGTGCTGGAGAACCGCCAGCTCACCGCTGAGGAGCTGGCCGCCATGCGCCAGATCATGGCTGCCGCCAGCCAGCAGGAGCTGTTCCTTCAAGCTCAAAAGGCGCTGGGAACGGCCCTCAAGGATGACGGCTATGGTCTGCCACTCCTTGTAAGTCCAACAATTATCGCAGTCATTATGATCACCCTGCTGTGGTGAGATCCTCTTAAAAGAGAAAAAGGAGGCTGTTCAATGGACGCGACAGAAGCACGGAAAGTTCTGGATGAGCGGAAGACCGGTACTGCTATCCTCTCGGCTCAGCAGTTGCGCTGGCGCGAGAGCGTGGCCTTCGACACGGACCTGACCGTGTCGTTTGAACCCGCGCAGCTCTATGAGTTCAACGCCCGGCTGTGGAGCGATCCGGCCCGGCTGACGGCGCTGCAGGAGCGACCAGATGAGCTGCTGGAAGCCTTCGGGCTGGCCAAGGCCGCGGCCTTGCTGCCCGAGAACAAGGTGCTGGAGAACCGCCAGCTCACCACTGAGGAGCTGGCCGTCATGCGCCAGATCATGGGAATCGCTAACGAGCGGGGCCTGCTCTCCCAGGAGGCACTGGAGGGAATGCTCAACCAGGATGGCTATGGTCTGCCAGCAGTTGCAGTGCTGGTTCTCCTCCTGGTTGTAGTCGTGTGCATCTGTGTGGCCTGAGCATGCTAGCCCAGCAGCCTGACTTTCAATCGTGGAGAGGACTGACATGCTAAACGCGATAGAAGTACGGAAAGCTCTGGATGAGCGGAAGACCGGTACTGCCATCCTCTCGGCTCAGCAATTGCGCTGGCGTGAGAGCGTGGCCTTCGACACGGACCTGACTGTGTCGTTTGACCCCATGCAGCTCTATGAGTTTAACACCCGGCTGTGGAGCGATCCGGCCCGGCTGACGGCGCTGCAGGAGCGACCGGATGAGCTGCTGGAAGCCTTCGGACTGGCCAAGGCCGCGGCCTTGCTGCCCGAGAACAAGGTGCTGGAGAACCGTCAGCTCACCGCTGAGGAGCTGGCCGCCATGCGCCAGATCCTGCTGACTGCCGGTGAGCGGGGCCTGCTCTCCCAGGAAGCGCTGGAGCTGGCCCTCAATGATGAGGGCTACGGCTTGCCTGCAGTTGCCGCTCTCGCTTTGGCAGTAGCCGTTGCTGTTTATCTCTGGGTGTATCTCTGGGGATAGGCTCCACCCCTACAAGTCAGGGACCGGTACAGTGCTGGTTGCCTGCCCGGTCCCTTTTGTGAAGTGACCTGCTGCGGTGTTGGGATCATACCCACGGGATAGACCCCGAAAGGAGCCAACTGTTTCGATGGACGCGACAGAAGCACGGAAAGTTCTGGATGAGCGGAAGACCGGTACTGCTATCCTCTCGGCTCGGCAATTGCGCTGGCGCGAGAGCGTGGCCTTCGACACGGACCTGACCGTGTCGTTTGAACCCGCGCAGCTCTATGAGTTCAACGCCCGGCTGTGGAGCGATCCGGCCCGGCTGACGGCGCTGCAGGAGCGACCGGATGAGCTGCTGGAAGCCTTCGGACTGGCCAAGGCCGCGGCCTTGCTGCCCGAGAACAAGGTGCTGGAGAACCGTCAGCTCACCGCTGAGGAGCTGGCCGCCATGCGCCAGATCCTGCTGGCTGCCAGTGAGCAGGGCCTGCTCTCCCAGGAAGCGCTGGAGCTGGCCCTCAATGATGAGGGCTACGGCTTGCCTGCAGTTGCAGTTGTGTGCGTTGCGGTCACTGTTGTTACTTGTATGTCTCTGTTTATTTTTTTGTGGCTCACAGGAGCATAGGGGTTGGCATTGCCCTGTGAGCTTACCTCCGGATGAAAACTCGATCTTGGGCCAACTGGGCGTATACGAGTGGTTGATGCAGTAGTAAGGACTATACTCAGTCACTCGTGCAAAAGAGTCTGGCGGGACAGTACATTTGCCTTGTGCGCATCCATCGGGAATTGAGGGAGGACAGTTCTCACTGACCTTCTGGGTTCAGGGTGATCGACCTCGTCTGAAGGAGGGAAGCATGCTTCCAAGTCTTTTTTCGATATTTCTAGACTACAAGTGTAATTTCTGGTGTGGCCACTGCAGCGTAGGAAGCAGCCCTCGCACAGTCATGCCCATGCCGCGAGAGCTTCTCCTCAAGATTATGACCGAGCTTCGGGAAGTGCCAACGGCCAAGGTAGTCGTTTTTACTGGCGGTGAGGCGACGTTGCGCAAGCAGCTCTTGCTCGAGGGGATCTCTCTTGCCAAAGCAGGTGGCTATGTTACGCGTGTGGTCAGCAATGGTGGATGGGCGACGACGCCAGAGCGTGCCCGCGCGATGGTTCGGGACCTCAAAAGCGCCGGTCTGGACGAGCTGAATACCAGCTATGACGATTTTCATGCTCCTTTTGCATCGATAGAATGCATTGTCAATCTGGTGCGAGCTGGTCTGGAAGAGGGGCTGCGGATTGGCCTGGGGGTGATCGTGGACAAGAACGCTACCTGGGATGCGGCAGCCGTGCGACATGCCCTCAGCGAAGGGCTAGGGATGGAGATCGCCGAGATCGAAAAACGGGTGGCTATCCTGGAGGACTATCCAACCCCTACTGGCTCAGGGGAACAGTTGGATGTGAACGGCCTGGATGCGGGAGACAAGCTCAACATGGGCTGTCCAGAAGTGCTCAAGACTGTCTCTCTGCACCCGAATGGTATGGTCAAGGCTTGCTGTGGGCATGCGATGTTCTACGCTCAGGATTTGACGCTGGGCAATCTGAATGAAGAGCGCCTGATTGATATTCTGACGCGGAGTCAGCAGAATCTCGTCTACTGGTGGCTTCATATGTTAGGTCCGAAGCGCATTCTTGATAAGCTCGGCGTAGAAGGGACCTACACCAGCATCTGTCATGCCTGTCAGGCGCTGCTTGCTGACCATCGGCAGGCGATGCTGGAGTACTTGAAGGCCCACCGTGATGAGGTGCTCCTGCAGGATGTCGTGCTCGGCGATAGCCTGAAGCGCATTTCGACGATTGTCCTCAAGCGAAAAGAAGAGATTCTTGCTCAAATGAGAAGGCTGGAGTCATGAGCACCATTACATTAGAATCCGTCACGGCTGGCTATGGCCAGTCGCTTGTCCTCCACGAGATTAATCTGGCCTTCGATTCAGGTTTTCATGTGATCCTGGGAAGCAATGGAGCGGGCAAGACAACACTGTTCCGTGTCGGGGTGGGTATTCTCCCACCCCGCGCAGGCATAGTTTCTGTCCTGGGGTATGAACCGCATCGAGACAGTGAGGTCAAGCGTCTGATCGGCTACCTCCCGCATCGTCCTTCCCTCTCGGCAGCGCTCAGCGTGCGAGATAACCTGGAATTCTGGGGGCAAGTACTCCGGCTTCCTTCGGCCCAGCGGCGGTCACGGATGGACCAGGTAATCGCTGATTTGGAACTGAGCGATCTCCTATCCAAGCCAGCAGCTTCCTTGAGTAGAGGCCAGGCGCAGCGGGTAGCTATTGCTCGAGCTCTGCTCGGCGCTCCACAGGTGCTCTTTCTGGACGAGCCGACGACGGGTCTCGATCCATTGGCTGCCCGTTCCTTGCGCGAGCTCCTCAAGGGGTTGGCTCGGGCGGACAAAACGATCATCTATTCAACACATAACCTCTATGAGGCAGCCGAGCTGGCAGATGATGTGACCTTGATCGCGGCTGGTCGGGTAGTAGATCGTGGTTCTGTAGAAGCGCTGCACCAGCGTCATGCTCGTGCACAGCGCGTCTGTCTGACAGTCGAGGGAGATCCGCGAACGATTCTGAGTGGCCTGGGGTATGAAGCGGTACCAGACAGGGAGCAGTGGATTGTAGATCTTTCGGACCGGGCGGAGCGCAGTCGCATCGTGGCAGCGCTGGTGCAGGCGGGACTCCCTGTCCTTGAGGTACGAGAGTTGGGCAGTCCTCTTGAGGCAGTCTATGAAGACCTGGAGAGCGGAGGTCAACGTGTCTGAGTTAGAAGAGCACGAGGCTTTCTCTGACGACGATGCCGATCTTCTGGAGGCATCCAGTGGCCTGGATCGGGCGCTGCAGCTTACCGGGGCCTTATTATGGCGTGGGCGGCGCGAGCAGGGCGTGCGCTTGCTGGTGATCCCTCTCGCATTTGCTCTCTTTTTCCTCCTGCTTTGCCTGGTGACTCTGTATTTCCCCGGGCTGCTGACACCACTTTCACGTTTCGCTATTCAGGCACAGGCTCAGGCCTACTTTGGGGCCACGGTGCGTGGCAATGCGGGGTTGGCTATGGCTTTGCTCCTCATTCAGGGGCCCTATCTCATTGCCCTGTTCGCGGCCTTCATGGGTGCGACCCTGGCTCAAAACCTCGTTGGAACTGAGGCCGCCCGTGGTGGGCTAGAGCTGCTGCTGAGTTCCGCCTATCGCGTGCAAGAAGTCTTTGTGGCCTTCCTTCTAGCTTCCTTTGTCTTGACCATCTGCCAGTGGGCGATTCTTGCCCTGGGAACGCTCGGCGCTGCGGCGACTGTTCTGGCACTGCTTCGAATCGCTTTCACACTGCAGGCCCGCTATATTGCCCTTGCCGTTGCCGTGCCATTGCCTATTGCCCTATGGGCAAACCTGGGGGCCCTCTTTCTGGGTATGGCCTTTCCGCGATTGACCCAGATCCGTACTGGCAGCACCACCAACTTGATGCAATTGCTCGCCGCACTGCCAGCCCTGGCGCTGCTGATTCTGATTAACATCCGCCCGGATCTCAATGCCGGGTTAATTGCAGCAATTGCCCTGGGAGTAGGTCTTGCTGGATCTATCGTCAGTGCCGTGCTACTGCGGCTCCGCTTTCGACCGGAGTTCGTGCTTGAGACCTGATTGCGCAAGGCGATGGAGCAGGAAGCGACTGCTCCCGGCTCGTGCCACAACGAGAGAGAGCATCGTGGCTCCTCCCATACTCTCGCACGGTCTCGCGCTGGGTGCTGGGGCTCCTCTGAGGAGCTGTTTGAGAGGCACCTGGCCGGAACAACCGCGATGCTCTCTGTAGACTGGCTCCAGAAGTGAGATGAGATGTTCCGCTGTCCTGCCTGGCAAGGTGATATGGACCCACGGACAGCGAAAACTTGCAGCTATGGAGAATTTGAGAAAGGGGAAGAAACAATGCTGTTACCGCTGTCAAGTCTGCTGACCCATACGCAAAGCACGGCCCCTGTCGGCTTGCTATGGCCCCTCCTGGCTTTAGATCTCATTCTGATTGTGATCGCGCTGGTGGACCTGATCCGGCGCGATCCGCGCACCGTGCGTGGCAAGAAGATTATCTGGGCTCTGATCATCCTTTTCATCAGTACCCTCGGCCCTATCTGCTACTTTGTCCTGGGTCGTAAGGAGGTCTAAGATGGCCGCTCCTGGCGAGGCGATCATCCGGTGTGAAGGTCTGCGCAAGACCTATGGATCGGTTGAAGCTCTCAAAGGGTTAAATTTGACGGTTTATCCTCACAGTATCTTTGGCCTCCTCGGCCCCAATGGCGCTGGTAAGAGTACTACCATCAAGCTGCTCACGCGCCAGATCAGGCCCACCAGCGGTCAGGCCTGGGTGGCTGGAGCGTCAATCACTAGCGCGAAAGCCGATGTGCGAGCTCGCATTGGCTATCTCAGTGAGCAGCCTGCTCTCTACACGTGGATGAGTGGCCAGGAATTCCTGGATTTTACTGGCGAACTGTTTGGGTTGAGCGCCAGTGACCGACGGCGCCGACGAGATGAGTTGCTTGAGCTGGTCGGCCTGACCGCTGCTGCCAGGCGCAGAATTGGCAGCTACTCCAATGGGATGCGCCAGCGCCTGGGCATCGCTCAAGCGTTAGTGAACCGCCCAGAGGTGCTTTTTCTGGATGAACCTGTGTCTGCACTGGACCCGATTGGTCGCAAAGAGATCCTGGAGCTTTTTCAACGGCTCAAAGGTGAAGCCACTGTTTTCTTCTCCTCGCACGTGCTGGCCGACGTCGATCGCATCTGTGACGCTGTGGCAGTCCTCAATCACGGCGAGCTGCTCGTGCAGGCATCGATTACTGAACTGAAGGAGCGCTACGCTCCGCCAATGATCTCGGTTGAGCTGGAATGTGCGGCTGAAGATCTCCAACGTCTGCTGGCCCGGGAACCCTGGGTCCAGCACATCACTGTCAGTGGAAGCAGAGCGACTCTCCTGGTGAGAGACCTGGCAACCGCTAAACGCGCTTTGCCAGCCCTGCTGGTCAACACTGGTCTGCCGCTGCTGCGCTATGAGGTAACGCAGCCCACACTTGAAGATGTGTTCCTTCGCCTTGTGGAGAAAGAAGGCAACCTGTCAGGAACGGGGGAGGAAGCATGAAGCTCTACACCTTCTGGCCCATGCTCAAGAAAGAATTTCGTGAACAGAACCGGACCTATCGTTTAGTGATCTCTGTCATCGTTTTTCTCTCGCTGGGAATCTCAGCCCCGATTATCACCTGGCTGACTCCTGACCTTCTGAAAAACCTGGGGAACGGCGCCACGATTATTCTGCCGCCGCAGACTGCCACTGATGCGCTCAACACCTATTTGAAGAACATGGTACAACTGCCGGCCCTGGTCCTCATCTTGCTGGCTATGGGGACCATCGCCGATGAGCGCAGCCGGGGAACGGCAGTGACGATCTTGACGAAGCCTGTCCCACGTAGCATCTTCGTGCTGGCAAAGTTCCTGGCCTATGAAAGCACACTCATCATTAGCCTGATACTCGCTGCCTCTGGGGCATACTATTACACGAGCCAGCTCTTTCGTCCGCTTCCTGTTGGGTCCTTTGTGATACTGAACATCGGGCTGCTGGCCTTCTTGACATTAACCCTGGCCCTGACGATCCTGTGCAGCGCGTTGGTACGCAACAGCATTGCTGCCGGGGGGATGGCGTTCGTTGGCTTCCTTGTCCTCGTGGTAGTGCCCAATCTCAACGCCTCGATCAGCAGGGTTTTGCCGTCGGTGCTCTTCCGTCCCGAGCGCGTGGCACAACTTGCAGCCGGCACTGCCCCGCTGGGTGAGACGCTCTGGCCACTGCTCGTCGGCCTCGGCCTGGCTGGCCTCCTTGTTGCGCTCACCTGCCTGGTGTATCACTACCAGGAGATCTGAACGTTGACTGGCCTCAACAAGCAAAAGCCTGTTGGCGGGAAGACAGTGCCATCATCATAGCTTCACTCCTTCACTGCGTTCTCTAACAAACAAAAGAACCAGCGCCTCAGGCAACGGTGGCTGCCATGCTGCATTAGCGTGAAATAGCCTGATCAGGCAAGAGCAGGCGATGAGATCAGGAGCAGACACATGCTCAGATGGGGCCTGCTACGTTCTGGCGCTCTTCGGCAGCGGACGGGTGTGTGACGACTGGCGTGTTCCAATCGACTCGATAGGAATAGATCCAGTCGGACGCTTTGGGGCTGGCGAACACGAACAGCTTCAAAAAGATGGGCATGGTCAGATCCCGGAACCATACTGCCAGGGAGAGGTCTGACCTGATGTTTGCCTCGATCGCCGTTCACACCCATTTGATACATCTTGGTGGCGCGCTCCCGGCGCAGGTACTCATAGGTGGTAAAGGCCTGCTCCAGATCAGGAACATCGCGCAGACATTGGCCAGGACCGCAGCATTCTCCAGAGCCATCGATGCGCCCTGTCCAGAACTGGGCGAGATGGCAATCAGGAGATTACCGCTGGTGCCATCCTGGAAGGTCACCCCCCACGCCCTGGCCCGTCACTTCAATGTGCTGAAGCCGCTTGCCGCGTGTGATCTTGATCCCCTGGCGCTCGGCCCCCTCCCAGATGATCCTGACCAGGGAAGCACGCTTCAGAAAGATACTCTTGAATCCACCTCCTGCTACGGCAGCCTCCCCCAGTCGCTTGTTCTTTCCGGTCAAGATCATCGCATGTCTCACCGCAGACCTTTCCGCCAGGAGCGCGTGACCGAGTCCAAGCTCTTTGAGCACAGCCAGGCCGTTGCTCACCAGGATCAACGAGAAGCCTCAGGCTGCTCCCTCGCCTCGTAGACCTCCGACTCAAGACCTGTACTTTTGAGAAACAGGGCCAGAGCAGCTCCGCCGATCTCGGCTCCGATGATTAACGCCTTTTTAGCATGGCTCTGTATCATTGATCTCCTTGATGCTGATATTTTCTCTATATTTCTCGATAATCAATCGCCTTATCTTTCACAATTCAAGCTCTTCCTCAGTCTCGCTTCCGAGCAAAGCAAGCTCCGGACGACTTATTTTCCACAGCCGCCTTCCCTCGCTCATCTCCGTCAGCGTTTCATCGTTGATCTCTGGAATAAGTCGGCGTACAAAGGCGAGTTTCGTTTCGAGCAGGGCCAGGGTATACCGGTCCTCTGTGAGGCCGATGGCGTGATCGAGGCGGAAGCCGTCGATCCCGTACTCGCGCAGCCAGTGCAGGGCACCGGCGATGATATGGCGGCGGGCGCCTCCGCTCTCAGAGCGCAGCGAGAGGAGACCGGGCACAGCGTCCAGAAAGGTGCCGTGGCGATCCGGCCAGCGTCCGAAGTAGAACCAGTCGTGTAACGGGGCCTGGCGGTCCGTCTGTGCGGCCAGAAAGGCCGGATGGTGCCAGGAGAGGTGAGCCGACACAAAGTCGAGCAGAACGCGCATGCCGCGGGCATGAGCTTCGTCACCCAGGGCTTTCAGGTCGGCGCCGCTGCCCAGGCGGGGATCAACGGTGAAGTAGTCGAGCGCGTCGTAGCGGTGATAGCTTTCGGCCAGCTGTAGGGGCGAGAGCCAGAGACAGGTCACACCCAGTTCGGCCAGATAGGGCAGAGCAGCGCGTACGCCGTTCAGCGTGCCGCCATGCAAGGCCTGTGGTTCGCTCTCCTCCGGGAAGTGGCCGTCGTCAGCATCGCTGCGGAAGCGATCCAGGAAAATCTGATAGATGATCGCCTCGCTTGCCCAGACGGGCAGAGACGGCTGCTGCTCCCCGCGACGATATAGGCGAAGGTGGTAAAGGCACGTTCGCCCGAGAAGTGGAAGGCAAAGCCCTGGCCATCCTGCGCCCACACCTCCGGCTCAGCGGTTGCGGGGGAGCCGGGATGAGCGAGCCAGCCAGCGATGCGATAGCGCACCGGCATCCCGGCGGGCTGGCCGGGGATGCGTGCCAGCCAGTGGGTGATGTAGCCGGCGTGCGGATCCCAGCTTACGCGGGCGCGCTCCATCGCTACGGCCTGCGACGAGCGGTCGGGACGACTGCCGTCGACGGTGTAGAAGAGCACGGCGCGTTCGATGGGCATCTCTTCGCCGCTGGCCGCCCAGACCTCAACCGGCTCCCCGGGAATGGGTGCCAGGGGCAGGATGTGTTGTCGTGGCGAAACTGTGTCCGTTGAGCTGTCCGGCGGATGATCACCTCAGTGAACGGGAGATCACCGGGCACCGAGGCCATCCTGGCGGTGTCCAGCGGCTTGAGCAGTTCATCCGTGGCCGGCTCAAAGATGTCTGGCATGATCGTTTCCCTACAGGCAGAAGACTAGCTGTTGTCCGACTCACGCAAGCTCGCTTCGATTTCTGCGCTCACTACGTTGCGTAAGCGCTTCAGCATGGCGATCAGCTGCCGCTCCTCTTCGCGGTTCAGTACGCTGAAGCGGCGGCGAATGGCCTGTTCAATGGTAGCCTGGGCCTCGCGGCGCCTGGCCACTCCCGCCGCCGTCAGGGTGACGCGCTGCGAGCGGCGATCTGTGGGATCGGGGCTACGGGCGAGCAGACCCTCGCTCTCTAGATAATCTACCAGGCGTGTGACCGTGCTCCGTTCGCAGAGCACAGGTGTTCCTCATTAGAGCACGGGCAGGGCGACGCAAGGCGACGCAACCCGGCAGACGAGGCCAGACCGTAGGGTCCTGACCAACGCTGAGCGGCCTGAATTGCCCGTAGGATCGGTAGCGACTGCCATTGACAACCAGGCATAGCTGTTTTATACCATTGGTGCGTGGAGCACCGACCATTGCTTGCCACGCCAAAGAAATCAGGAGATCCGTCCCCTATGAGTCCACGTGAGAAAGTACTTTATCACCAGATCCACCCGCTGAAACTGCTGACAGATATCAGCGCCGAGGTTATCTCTATCTACTACTGCTGGCAGCGGCGCCTGCTGAGCGGCCTGCTGATCGCCGTGCTGCCATCGGCTGTGGCCTCTTTCCTGATCATGCGCCTGGTCGACCTGGAACCGTACCGACGCTCTGCAGCAGGGGCCTACCTGAAACGCCATATGACGCCAACGGCGGTCGCCATGCGCATGCTCGGCACCTGCGTGACGCACCTGGGAGCCTGGCTCCGCTGGCCAACGCTGATGGGCTCGGGCTATGGTCTCATCCTCTTCGCCTGGTTCCATGGTCTGCTGCCGGGGCGAAGCAAAAGCAGCGGGCGTGATAAATGACGCTCTTGTGGGTGTGATAAATCACGCCCCTACGTTTGAGGGTACGTTTGGGGGGCAATATAGCGCGCACGCAACTCGGCCTTGAGCACCTTGCCCATAGCGTTGCGCGGCAGCGCCTCCGCAAAAACCACGCGCCGCGGAATCTTAAAGCGCGCCAACTTAGTCCGCGCAAAAAGCCAGCACCTCCTCAGCACTCAGCGCACCGGGCAGGCGCGGGACCACCACGGCCACCCCCACCTCACCCCAGCGCTCATCGGGTTGCGCAATCACCGCCGCCTCGGCGATCCCCGGATGCAGCAGTAAAACCCGCTCTACCTCGACGGGATAGACGTTCTCGCCGCCCGAAATGAACATGTCCTTCTTGCGTCCAACGATATAACGATATAGTAGTAGCCTTCCTCATCGCAGCACGCCAGATCGCCCGTATGCCACCAGCCGCCGCGCGCCGCCTTCCGCCGTCTCCGCCGCGCGCCGCCAGTAGCCCGAACAGACGTGTGGTCCCGCCAGCACCAGCTCGCCCACCTCGCCCGGCGCCACATCCCGATCCTGCTCATCGACAATGCGTGTCCGCGAATGAAAAACTGGACGGCCCACCGACCCCGCCTTGCGCAGGGCATCCTCCGGCGCCAGACTGAAGCAGTTGACCCCCACCTCCGTCAAACCATAGCCCTGGCGCAACAGCAGCCCCCGCTCTCCATAGCGGCGCATCACCGGCAGCGGACACGAGGAGCTACCGGTCACACAGAAGCGCACTGAAGAGAGATCGCTCGTCTCAAAAGCGGGATGCTCCATCAGCAGCTGAAAGACCGTCGGCACGGCGAAGATCACCGTACAGCGTTCGCGCTCAATGGCCCTCAGAATCAGCGCCGGATCCGAGGAGCGCAGCAGTACGACCATGCCGCCACAATGGTAGAGCGGCGTCGTCAGCACGTTGAGCCCGCCAGCATGAAAGAACGGGGCGAAGGTCGGCGTGATGTCGCTCTCCCGCAGCCCTCAGCTGATTTGCATGTTGATGGCGTTCCAGGTGAGCATGCGATGCGAAAGCAACGCCCCCTTGGGCACGCCCGTAGTGCCGGATGTGTAGAGAATCAGCACCGGCTCCTCGCTATCGCCGCTCTCGAAGGGCCGCGCCCGCGCCGCCAGCGCGGCATCTCCTGCCGGGAACGCGGAGAAGGAGCAGAGCGCCGGCCCGCTCCCCCCACGCTCCTGCAGCATGGCGGTCACCGCCCGCGCTTTCTCCGCCTCTGCCTCATCGTGCAGCAACAACAAGGGCTCGCAGTCGGTCCACCTGCGACGCTGGCGCTATCCAGATCCGCTGCTTCTCCCGGAGCGTCATCCTCGGCCAGCCCACGGAGCCGGTCCGTATATACGCCTGACATTCTCGGCCTAAGAAACGGCCTTGCCGCCCTGGTGGCCATCGCGCGGGCCGTGGGAGGCGGCAGCATCGAGAGCCTTGCGCCACTCCTGGATATCCTCGACCTGCTGGCACGCGCCCCCAGAGCTACGAAGTCGTCTTCACTTCAAGGCTGCTCTCCAATCAGCAAGATCCGGCCTTCGCTGCACGGATGGAGGAGATGCGCCGCGAGATGCTCGCTGGCAGTCTGCCCCAAGGCAGGAATGTCTATCTGACAACCAGTCACTGGCTCAACAGTAGAACATCAGGCTTCCAGGGCCAACTCGTCCGATCCGCCTGGCTGCGAGCTGGCCCGTTCCCTGGCCCTACCCACCGCTTTCCAGGTGCTCCAGACAGTCCAAACTCCCCTTATCTTCGAGGAGTCCGTGCTGCCAGGCCCAACTGACCGCCATGGTCCGCGTGTGCACCTGTAGCTTGCTATAGAGACCAGAGATGTAGTTTTTAACCGTTCCTTGGGACAAACAGAGCTTGGCAGCAATATATCGATTGCTATAACCAAGTGCCATTAAATTCAAGATTTGCAGCTCTCTCTGGTTTAGATTGAGAGACGAACGCACCAGGGCCTGAATCGCGTTTCTGTTGAGCAGTTTTTTACTGACCCCCGGACTCCACCATTGCTCGCCGTGAGCAGCAACCGCATGGACGGCCTCCACGACCAGCGCGGGGTCCTCGGCCTTTAGTAAACAGCCATCAACCCCGCTGGTTACGACGCGCGTCAAGTAGACCTCATCGTCGTAGCGGCTCAGGGCCAGCACGCGTAGAGTCTCCTGCTGCTTACGCAGCGTTTCAACAACATCCAGACCGGAGAGGCGGGGGAGCTGCAAATCCAGAATCAGGACCTCGGGCCTCAGTTCGCAGGTCAGGCGGAGCGCCTCCTCGGCCCACCTGGCTTCACCAAGCACCTCGATCATCTCGTCCCTCTCAAGAAGGTAACGCATACCCGCGCGGTAGATCGGCTGCCCTTCCGCCAGCAGCACGCGAATATGAACCATCTCTGGCACGCTCCTTTTCACTGTATCGTTTCATCCGGCCCAAAGTCCTCCATTAAACGCTGACAGAACTGCAGGAACGGCAACGAGGCATAGGAGCAGATCGCTTCCAACTCTTCTGGGGTCAGCTCAAACTCATAGGCCTCCAGGGTCGCCCTGGGATCACGCTGCAGTTGCTGTCGAAAGTTCTGATCAATGGAAGCCAGGCCTAGAATACGATTGATCATCTTCCAGGACATGGGTACCTATCCCCGTGTAGAAGCCTGGCTCTGCCTGATCTCAGGCCAGATAGGTTCCCCAACAGCAGCGGAAGCCAGCAAGGAGAGGAGCGCGCGCGTAGCGTACAGATGCAGAGATTCCAGGCGAGCGCCGGGCAAGCGCCAGGATGTCATCGTGACCTGTGTTTCCCTGAGAGCGACAATCAGAACGCTATCCATGCTTTCCTCCTGGACAGAGAAGAGGTGACAGGCAGATCCTCACATCTGCCACGGCAGAGAGCATACCCTCGACCTGCTCTGCACACACTCCGCACTGCACTCTGCAGCCGCCCTGCGCCTGTCAATCAGGTGCTCGTCAGGCGCTGATAGAGCACTTGCAGAGCCTGGCCCGGCTGAACACCAAGTTCCTCCTGCAGAGTGCGCTGGCAGGTCTGATACTGACGCAGCGCCGCGCCTCGTTTACCCTGGCGCAGATAGCAACGGATGAGACCGTAGTGAGCCTCCTCCAGACAGCTATCGAGAAGCAGCATCCGGCGCCAGTATTCAGCACTCTCACCCCAGGCCCCCTCACGCCAGGCGATCTGTGCCAGTTGACGACAGGCCTCCAGATAGATCGTCCGCAGCTCATCACGCCGCCGCGTACACCACTCTCGATAGAAAGGGCGCCCATAGTCGCCCCTATAGAGCTGAATCATCTCGCGAAAAGCCGCCTTCGCCCGATCCGGTTGACCCTCAGCCAGGGCCGACTCGGCGACGAGGCGCTGGTCCTCAAACAACTGCACGTCATACCAGACCTGATCTCCATAGCCAGCGGCAAGATTGAGAGTGTACCCCGCCGGCGTAAAGAGAATGCAGGCCTCCCCCAGGATTTTACGCAGGTAGTAGAGCGTATTATGAAAGGTACGAGCGGTGCACTCATCATACTCCGGCCAGAGAGCTGTCAGGAGCGTCTCCTTACTGACCGGATAGCGAGCATCCAGCAGGAAAAAGAAGAGTTCCATACCACGAGCCATGCGCCAGTGCTTGATGGGCTGGCCATTGAGCAGGACCACTGGTTCCCCGAAGGCGTAGATGGTGAGGCTGGGAAGCACGCTCTCTCGCGAGATCACGACCGCAGTTGAGGGCGAACGGTCAGGCGTCTGGAGGTCAGTGGGCAACGCGACTTGTGTCTGATGAGAGGATACGAGGAAGGCCTGCAGTGCGGCAAAGCGCGGGTGTTTGCCCAGCTCTGGCATGAGGGTACGCAGGAGGCGCCACTCCTGTTGCACCAGGTGGGCAAAGGTGGGCTGGGCGTGCAGGATCGAGACGACCTCGGCCAGGGCGTGCTCCGCCCGCTCAGGTTGACGCTGCAAATGATAACAAACAGCCAGGCGCAGCTTCGCCAGGAGACTGGCCCGCGGCAGATGCGTACGATACAGCGCGGCCTCGATGCCTCGCAGGCAGGTCGCTGCCTCAGCGTAGCGCCCCTGAGCGAGGAAAATCAAGCCGATGGTGAGGTCGCGCCAGGCCCGCTCATAGCCAACCGTTCTCTCATCAGCGGTCTCGACCTCCATTTGCTCCGCTATCAGCAGCGCACTGGTGGGATCATGGAGGAAAAGGTAGCTCAGAGCCAGATTGGCGCGCGCAGCATTAACGACGCTGCGCGTGCCAAAGGTGCACGCCAGAGTGAGGCCCTCCTGCGCATAGGCCAGCGCCCGGGCATAGTTGCCCTGTTCGACTGCGATCCCTGCCAGATTCACCAGCGCGTAGGCCTCACCGTGGTGTGGGTAGGGAGAGGAGCGCGCCAGGGAGAGCACTTCCAAAAAGATCGCCTCAGCCTCTGCAATCTGGCCCTCATCCTGAGCAATGAGACCCTGAAGAATGCGGGCGCTGATCTTGCTGGGCGTATCCTGGAGTTGCTCGCAGGCATTCAGCATGGCCGTCAAATGATGCCGGGCAAGTACCAGATTACTCAGAAGATAATAGGTGTTGGCAAGCGCACTGTGGATCTCAATACTTTGAGTGGGGGGAGGCTGCTGAGGCCAGAGCTGTAGGGCCTGCTGCAGATGCATGACACCGCCCGTCAGATCCCCCTGCAGCGTATGACAGATGCCCAGCCGCATCTGAGCTGAGGCGCGCAGATGCCGCTCCTGCTCTGGCAGATAGAGCAGGGCTTTCTGGCAGAGTAGCTGGGCCTGCCGGTAGTCTCCCACCTGAAAAAGGGCTTTAGCGCGCAGAATGGCGCAGGTAGCCTCCAGCAACGCGGTGTCCGGCCCCTGAGAGATCGCCAGCAAGGCCTCTGCACGGTCCAGCAGAGGCAGGGCCGTTGTCCTCTGGCCATAGTCCAGAGCAATCGTGGCTTGTAAGAGCAGTAGACGCGGATGATGTTCTTTGGACGCTTCGGGCAGCATGTTGATCCAGCGAATCAAGGTTTCACGCTGCCCCGAGGAGAGCAGGTTCTCCGCAGTGGCCAGGATGAAGGAAACTGCCAGGTCATAGGACTCACTTTCGAGGGCGTGGTACATCGCCTCTTCATCTTCGTGGCGGGCGTGCCAGAGTTCCGCGGCCCGGCGATGAAGCAGGCGAAAACGCTCCGGCTCCTGGTGACGGAGCTGCTCGGAGAGGAGTTCACGGATGACCGGATGAATCGTATAGAAGAGGCCCATGCCACTCGCATGGGAGAAGAGGAAGAGGCCCTGACGCTCCAGATGAGCCAGCCTCTCGTGTGCATCGGTAATGTCGAGCAGAGCGTTGCAGAACGAGGGATACACATGATGCAGCAGAGAGATCGATTGCAGGAAGCTCTGCGTCTGAGCAGCGTGTTTCAGCACCTCATTGACCAGATAAGTGAGCAGGATGGTCCGCTTCTGTGTCGCCAGTGCAGTGGAGGAGCCTCGTTTCTCGTCCGCGGCAGAGGAGCGGGACAGAAGCAGACGCATTCGGGCGTCGCCGATGCGCGTGCCCAGCAAGATGCCAGCGATCCAGCCATCAAAAGAGGCGGCCAGAGAGGCCGCCTCTTCCTCACTGAGAGGAGGCAACCCTTGCAGGGCGGCCAGTTCAGCGATCTCTTCAGCTGAGAAGCGCAGGGCTTCGTGATCTAGGCCGTAGATAGCCTCGCGGATGATCAGAGCTGGAAAGGAGAGATCGGGCAGCGACCGGCTCTCGATGATCAGCGTTGCCTGCGGGGGAAAACGCCTGAGCAGCTCATTGACCAGAGCATTCACGGTCTCACTCTCATTGACCTCCTCGTAGTTGCAGAGCAGCAGCAGGAACGGCCCTTTGACCTCCGTGGCCAGGGCCGTACACAACATCGTCAGCGCCGAGGTGTAAAGCGTTGTCGCCGAAGCGGTCTCTGCAGACAGAATTGAACGAAAGAGGGCATCTAGTGAAGCCCCAAAAGCAGGAAAGGTCTGGCGTAGACTGGCCAGCAGCGTCCGCAAAAATACCACGGGATCGAGATCCGATCGTT
>NZ_JADGIA010000302.1 GCF_019683635.1 Thermogemmatispora sp.
GCTCCAGCGGCAGCCTCACATAGTCCAGCCTCAGCGCCCTCGCCGGCACCGCAAACTCCAGCGGCTCCTCCTCCCTCACCCCCGGTCCCAGCCCTGACTCCTCTTCGGCCAGCAGCCGCACCAGGCGCTCCCGCTGCAGCGGACGCGCAATCACCAGCTCACAGCCCCAGCTATAGCGCTCCCAGCGCCGCGGGTCTGCTGCGTCTTTCGGAACGTTTGTCTCCGCCACTGCTGCCAGCAGCCAATAGCTGTTCTCGTGCTCCATCCTTCCCTCCTGGCTCTCTAGTACTTCCGCCTCGCTTCCCACTCAGTGCTCTCTCTCTATCCACGGATACTCTTCCGTCTTCTGCGTCCAATCCCGGTAACAACGCCTGCAGGAACTGGCTCACTTCTACTACGTGAGGGTGCCGGGTCAGCAGGGTATCCACGCACCGAGCATGGAGCTGGGAATGAAAATCCCAATCCAAGAACGGCACGCTTGCAACGCGGGAGAAGGCAAGCAAGGAGGCGTTAGCCGCCTCCCCTCATGCCAGGCGTGTACCAGCCAACCTACAACCGTTCAGCTCGATCTCTCGCAGGTCCACCCCCCACAGATCCACCCCTCTCAGACAGGCCTCCACCAGGTTCGCCTGGCGGAGATCCGCGGTCCACCCTTTCCAGAGGAAGATCTGGCCTGACGACCGGCACCTCACGGCGGCGCCAGCGGTCCCATGAGGCAACCCCTTCAGAGAGCTTGCGTCTATGTCTCGCCTCCATCGCGGCTCCTCTCCATAGTCAAAAGTCTTCTGCACTTACTTCTTTCTCCCCTAGTATCAACCGAGCTGACATGCACGATTGATAAAGGCCGATAAGGCTCCAATCAAGTCAATATACGAGTTCATGGTTTGAATGATATCCATAAGTGCCTGCGAGGCCGCTTGGCTCCTACTTGGACCGGTAGGCAACTGCTGATAAGCATCGTCCATGGCCCATTCCATAATCTGGGTATATTCTGGAGCATTTCCATGATACGGTTCCCAACTGGTCAGGGCATCAGCACTGTTCTTCTTAGGCCAGAGCCAGCGATCATTGTACGCAGCACTGATATCAAATGCGCCATTGGTCGCTTGAATGAGGTGGTGATTCTCTAACTTGCAGAGAATCACATGATGAGCCTGTTGACCTGATTGAGGCAGTTCGCCAGCTCTCTTCAAAGCTCTTCCTAACTTTGCACTACTGCATTCGTTTATGAACCACCCAGTGGTCAGCACCCACCAGAAAGGTGTGATCCTGGGCCACCTCCAGGTTATACATCTCCTGGCTCACAGGTACTTCTTCCCAGTTGATCACCACTCCGAACGAGCCATCAGCACGCACTACTCGCACTCCGATCTTTAGCTGACCCGCGGGAATAAAGACGCCCCCGTGGCTAGGAAGGGATGTTCTGGAGTCGTCCAGAGCGCCTCACTTTGCCCTTGCTTGGTCTGCCTCGACTGCGAGGGAATGACCGTCCGCCTACCCTCGCGGTCAGCAGGAGAGGAAGACGAGTCCGACCACCAGATTTGTATCTTGACCTGCCCTTGATCCCGATGCCGCCAGACATGCAAAACTGGCTCAAGCTCTATCTGGTGCGTCTGAGAATTGTATGCCTGAACTTGCTCTCCTACCTGGATCGAGGCAATCGGCTGCTCTCCCTGGGCTGTCTCTACCAGGGTCTCAGGGGTGAAGCTGCAAGGTTCGCCTGCCGCGGGAGCACCAGCTCCCCCTGTCGGTGGCGGCAGTTCTCCTCCCGCTGAACCTGGCTGGAGAGTAGGCGGCTGCGTCCGTTGCGGCGGCACAGGAGAGCTTTGGGAGCTACGGTAGCGTGCAAGAATACTACTGTTGACTGCAAACGCCCAAGGACTCCAGGCAGGATCTGATGCCGAAGACCTGTTCCCCCCGCCCCTTCGTCGGGAGCCAAAAACAATCCAGAGGGACACTCGAACGTCTCCGGGTTCCCCGCAACGTAGACGTACGGATCACTGCCTCAGAGCTCCTGCGCCGCCACCGGACGCAGACCGGCATCGTAGCTGAATTGCTCCGTGGCTGCTGGAGCGTTGCCGCTGGCCGTCTGGATCGTCCACCTTGCTCGGCAGAGCGCGCGCATCGTAGGTCACGCTCGCCAGCAACGGATTGCTCCCCGTCGTGGGACTCAGAGCGACCAGGGTGCCAGCGTTGGGATCATAGACCTGCGTAAAGCTGTAGCCCGGGTCGCCAGCTACACTGGTGCTGGTTGTGGTGGTCGTGACCTGGTCGGCGTCGTTGTAGCTGATCTGCTGCTGATAGGTCGGCAATGGCGTCGTCACGTTCCAGGAGGCCGGCAATCCCAGCGCCAGCGTACTGGTTGTCAGGCGCCCACGCTGATCATACTGGAAGCGCTCGGTGACCGTCGCCGAGCTGCCGTCGGGGTACCAGGTCGTGGCAACGCTCTGGGTGAGGTGACCAACGGGGAAGTCGCTGTTCCCCTGGCTACCCAGGGTGCTCGTGTCGTAGGTGTTCTGGACAAAGGGATAGGCCCCGCTGCTACAGGTCTCAGCCACGCTCTGGGCCGGGGCCGCATCTTGCATACAGACCAGCCGCCCCAACAGATCATAGATGTAGCCCAGCATGCGCGAGCCGGAGACATCGGTCACCAGGTGCCCATTGGGATCATAGCTGTAGTCGTGGGGACCACGATCGGGATCGAAGAGGTGCACGAGCCGGCCCAGATCATCGTAGCTCATGCTCGTGCTGTCACTGGTGATGGTCTGGCCAGCCTGAGGCGTCAGGTCAGCCAAAGCGTGCCCGGGTCGAGATCAAGGCGAGCCAGATCATCCGGCTGGTAGCGATAGAGCACGTTCACAGGCTGCTGCAGACGCACGCCGCTCACCAGACGTCCCTGACTGTCAGTTACCTGAATCTGGTACATCCCCAGCACACTGATCGCACCGGGGAAAAGACCGTAGAGCTGGGTCACGTTCCATGAGAATGGAGGCGTCGGCGAAGCTACAGGGATGGGAGTAAGCTGCGGCGAGGGTGGCCCAACGAGCGCATTGGGGATGGTACTGCTGACAACCTGAGCCTCCGAAAAGTCCAGTGAGCCGGCAGGAATCTGGATCTCTAGACGCCCATCGCTTCCCTGGAGGTCAAGGGGGCTACCACCCGCCGAGCCACTCAACAAGGCCGGACTCAGACTTTGCGTCAGAGGCTTCATATGGCCTGAACGGCCGGTGATGACTTCGACCACCGCTGCGCTCAATCCGCGCCAGTGGCTCCACTTCCCGCGGTTTCGAGTCCAACGGCGACCAGGCAGGGCGAAACGCTTTCGCTCGCTCGCTGCGCCAGCTATGCCTCGCGTGAGGCCTCTCGCCTTCTCTCGCCCACGCCCGCACTAAAGACCGATCAGCAGGCGCGCTCTAGAGAAAAGGGTCATAGAGGGCGCTGGCGCTGTCAAGTGGAACGCTCCCAGGCTTTCCGTCACTCAGGTCAGGGTGATCACGAACTGGGGAACTGATCAGCCCTGTTCTCACCCGCTGTGGCAAGCTCTCGCGCTCCTTGCAAGATGAGCTGCCTCAATTCTTCGCCTTGGAGCTTCCTTTCCCGGTTCCCGATGACCAGCATCGTTGGTGGATAGACAAAGAGAGGAGCGTGTGGGTAATCCACCAGGTAAATATCGAGAGGGGGAAGGAGCTGCTGAAACGGGGTTAAGTCCTTCCACAATCTGCGCCTTTCCTTGGGCGGTAGCATGTGCTCTACGAAATCTGGCGTGGAAGGCTCGATGAGCCCTGTGGTCAGCATCTCATAGAGCAGCCAGAGTTCCTGCAGCCGCTCCTTGAGGCGCTCCGAGCCAGGCCAGAGGCTGACCGGGCTATAGCTCGCTGCCGCCTCCGCTACCCATACATCTGGATCTTCTATAGCCTGTAAATCTCTCTGTTTGGCCAGTACCCTCAGAAACCAGCTTCGCCACGCTTCCGGGGTCAGACCCGCCGCTTGCAGGAGATGGGTCCCGTCTGGATGAGTATCGAAGGGGGCCACCCGTAGTCCATCAATCCTCAGCATCCAGAGGCAGAAGTCTATCCCTAATTCCGTGCGTATGCTATAGTGCCACGATTGCTCTCTCTGTAGC
>NZ_JADGIA010000082.1 GCF_019683635.1 Thermogemmatispora sp.
TCTGGACTGTAGCGGACAACAGACGTTACATGACGGATCTTGTCCCATATTTTAAGGAGCGCTATCAGGCTTGTCAAGCTAGAGGTTATGCTTCTGCCATCATATTATTACGCTTGCCTGCCTGCGTTGTTCACATGCGCGTAGAACAGTTTTCCACCGTCAACTCGCCCCTGTCCGAGCTGGTGGCCTTCAATTGGCGCTACACTGGCCTGCTGCGGTCGGTCTGACGGTGGTTACTGGCTGCTGGCTGAATCAAGCAGGGAGGCAGGCTGGTGGAGAAGGGAAAACAGACAGAGGTTATTATAAAGAGCAGTCAAAGTAAGGTCAAGGTGAGGGGGATAGCAGTGAGAGAAAAAGGTGAAGAGCCTGGGGAGAGGAGTTCTTTGGCTCCTGCTCCGCCAGGCTCTAGTGGTGAAAGCTTCGTCTCTCGGCCAGCTCGATGGGCCAGCACAGCAGATGAGCCGCCTGGCTGACTGGCTGAGTAACCGATCCTCGCGATCTGCTTCCTGGTACCAGCGCTACCGGGACAAGCCTGAGCCTGTGATTGGTCCTACTCAGGCGAGACTAGTGTTGCGTGATATAGATCTGGGACCAGTAGTCGGGTGGAATCAGCTGCTGAGGATTGTAGAAGAAGCCGTGGACATAGGTTTTGACCACATAGGGAGCCTGTACCTGTTCCATCGGCAGCCAGGCCACGTCATTGACGAGCTGCTGCTCGGCCTGGTTGTAGGCCTGGTAGCGAGCTGAGCCGTTGGGCATGGCGTCGGCCTGCTCCATCAGCTTCTGGGTGGCCTGCTGCTGAGCGGCGTCGGAACTCTGGTTCTGGCCGTAGTTCATGTTGTTGTTCGGCACGCCGGCGTCGAATTGCAGCGTGAGCCAGTCTTGCGGATCGGGATAGTCCGCGATCCAGGCGATGCCCCAGAATTGCAGACCATGCGGGTTGTTGGTGGCGGCAACAATGTCGTCCAGCAGCTTGTTGAAGTCCTCGGCGTGGACTTTGACCGTGATCCCAAGGACCCTCTGCCACATCTGGGCCAGGGCCGCGACCTCTCGATCAGCATCGGCGGAGCCACTTGGGTAGGTCAGGGTGATCGGTGGAAGCTGAGAGACGCTGGTCAGCCCTTCATCTTTGAGGCCGGCCTCCAGATACTGCTTGGCCATTGTGGGATTCCCCGCGGTGCTGGTGGTGCCATCGGGCCCTTTGAGGTTCGGGTTATAGCCTGGCATCCCTTTGGGCACAATATGGTTCGTGGCAATGTAGATGTCCTTCCAGACAGCGTGGACAATTTCATCCTTGTTGATGGCCAGGGCGAAGGCCCGGCGCATGTTGATGCTGTCGAAAGGCTTGACCAAATAGTTCATGGTGTAGTAGTTGATCCACAGCTGAGGGGCCAGGTGGAAATCGTTCCCTTTCCGCGCCTGATCGACGTACGAGCTAGGCACGCCTGCTATGTCAACCTGACCGGCGCGGTAGGCCTGATAGGCTGTATCAACTTTCTGATAGAAGGGGAAGATCACCTTCTGCAGCTGTGGCTTGGGGCCATAGTAGTAGGGGTTGGGAACAAAGACGATCTGCTTGCTATGCTGGTACGATTGCACCTTGAAGGGGCCTGCACCGCCGCCTTCGTCCAGATGGTCGGTCCAGTTCTTGCCGTATTTGTCGATCAGCTTCTTTTCCACCACGTAGGAGCAGGAGTAGGTGAGTGCATCCAGGAAGTAAGCGGCCTTCTTTTTAATGGTGATGACTACAGTATTGGGGTCGGGGGTCTGAATGCTATCGCCAATGATAGTCTTAATCTTCCCTTTTTGCAGCAGGTCGGAGTCTTTGATCAGGGCCAGATAGATAGGGGCTGTGGTCGAGTGCTCCGCCGGCTGCAAGGCCCGGTCGATGCTGTAGGCTACGTCAGCTGATGTGAGAGGCGTACCATCGCTGAACTTCAGATTGGGTTTCAGGTGGAAGGTCCAGGTCAGGCCGTCTGCTGAGGTCTCCCAGGAAGCGGCCAGCTGCGGTTGAACTGCCAGATTGTTGTCGAGCTGCACCAGGCCGGTGAAGACCATGTCGATGGCCTGAATCGAGTAGAGATCGGTGGAGAGGCCGGGGTCGAAGGTGGCGATGTCGGTGACTCCCGCTTCTGGATAGACAAGGACCTGTTTGCTGGCTGGGGCTTTCTGCTGTGAGGTCGTTTGTGTTCCGCCGCCGCAGGCGGTCAGCAGGAGAGCAAATAGACAGAAAAGAGTGAGGGCTAAGCCCACGGGGTAGGTTCTCTTACGCAGTGCGGACATGGATCGTGCTCCTAACCATCAGGTGAACGCTAGCCACGGCAGCAGCCTGCCAAGATGTGGGCCAGGCCTGCTGGTGGCAGCTCAGCCAACGTTCAAGTTCCCTCTACGCCTCTTTTCCGGGCAGAGGCTGCAGAGGGAGTGATAACCGATCCAAAAAACAGGATACGTGCGGTGTTGCTAGCGAAACACGGCACGCGAAGAGAACAGTCCTGAGTTCAGGGCCGGGCGGCAAAGCCGTCCTGTTACTGGTTGCGCTGGCACCCTGATCGCTGAATCTCCGTGGAAACTGATGAGCTTCAACCCTATTCAGGTTCAAGTCACTATTATTTACGTTTTGTCTGGGACAGATCTCTCAGCCTGGCGGGTCAGGATATTGGGAGTGGCAGATCTGCGGCAGGCGACAAAGGGAGGACTGGGACTTGGGCTTAACAAAAGCAAGCACAGCCAGCCAAGACGCTGCCTCTGCTGGTCTCTGATCTGGCCGGTGGGCTGCAGGCGCTTGCTGGCTGTGCTGCTCTCTACGTGGGCCTTACCTTTGGCTGATCGTTCCTAAGCTATGATGCGCCTCCTTTAGTGGACGCTGATATAGACCTGGGACCAGTCATCGGGAGGAACCTGCAGCTGGGCATTCAGGACGAACCCCTGCACATAGGGCCTCAGCACGTAGGCGTTGCGCACCTGGGTGATGGGCAGCCAGGCTACGTCGTTAACGAGCTGCTGCTCAGCGTTTTGGTAAGCCTGCAGGCGCGCATTAGAGTCCGGCAGAGTATCGGCTACCTCTAGCAGTTTCTGAGTGGCCTGTTGCTGCAGATGATCGGAAGAATTGTTCTGGCCGTAGTTCACCTGATTATAGGGAGAACCGGCATCGAACTGAAGCGTTGTCCAGTCCTGTGGGTCGGGATAGTCGGCCACCCAACCGATGGCCCACATTTGCAGGCCGTGGGGGTTGCCGGCGGTGTTGGATAGCTCATCCAACAGTTTATTGAAATCGATGGCCTCGCCTCTGACTGTCACTCCCAGGACATTCTGCCACATCTGAATGGCTGCCGCTATCTCATTGGCCTGGTCCTGATTGCCGGAAGGATAAGTGATGGTAATTGGCGGCAGCTGGGAAGCACTGGTAAGTCCTTCGTCCTGCAGGCCCTTCTGGAAGTATTGACGCGCCAGTTGAGCATTTCCGCGAGTGCTGACGGTGTTATCGGGGCCGCGCAAGTTTGGATTGTAGCCTGGCATCCCCAAGGGAATAATATGGTTAGTCGGAATGGGAACGTCTTTCCAGATGGCGTGTGCCAGTTCGTCTTTGTTCAGGGCGAGAGCGAAGGCACGCCGCATGTTGATACTGTCGAAAGGCTTGGTCAGATAGTTCATCCCGTAGTATCTGATCCACAGCTGCGGGATCAGATGAAACTCCGGCTGATTGCGCACACGGGCAACCTGCTGGCTGGGCACTATAGCAAAGTCGACCTGACCTGCTTGGTAGGCTTTATAGGCGGTATCTGTATCCCGATAGAAAGGAAAGATCACCTGCTGCAGCTGGGGCTTCGGACCGTAGTAGTAGGGGTTGGGAACGAAGACGATGCGCTTATTATGCGTGTATTCCTTGACTTTGAACGGGCCAGCCCCACCACCTTCCTGGAGGTGATCGGTCCACTTCGAACCGTACTTATCGATGAGCTTCTTCTCCACCACGTAGGAACAGGGGTAAGTCAGCGCATTGAGGAAATAGGTAGCCTTCTGGCGTGCCAGGATAACGACCGTCTCGGGGTCGGGTGTGAGCACGCTGTCACCGATGATGGTACGGATCTGTCCTTTAACAAGACGATCAGCATCCTTGATGAGGCCCAAATAGGTTGGCGCTGTGGACGAGCGTTGAGCTGGCTGCAGGGCGCGGTCCAGGCTGTAGGCAACATCCATTGACGTCAATGGTGTACCGTCGCTGAACTTCAGGTTCGGCTTCAAATGGAAGGTCCAGGTCAGGCCGTTGGGCGAGACTGTCCATGAGCTGGCCAGCTGAGGGCGAACAACCAGGTTTTTGTCTAGTGACACCAGGCCCGTGAAGACCATCTGAATCGCCGTCTCTGAAGGTACATCGAAGGTCAAGGCGGGGTCAAAGGTTGACAGATCTTGAATCCCACGCTCCGGTTCGATGAAAACCTGCTGGCTAAGAGGAGCTTTACGAGCGGAGGTCGTATTGGAGTTGCCTCCTCCGCAGGCGCCCAGCAGGATGACCAGAAGAGAAAGCAGCGCTACGAGGCCTGCTGTGCTCACACGTTGCTGGGTAGACATAGGGAGCTTCTCCATCGCTGCTTAAAGCAAGCTGCCATGTTGTTGGCTAGAGATTTCTGCTTGGTGTGGATAGCTATGCCAGCCAGCCGGACAGAGGACAGTCCCTGATATCGTCGGCCTCGCGATGCTCTTGGCGTACGTAGGCGGCCTGGCTGTGGCTCTGGGTGGTAAAACTGACGGTGTCACGGTCCGATAAGAGCACCGCGCTGTCGGCGTATAGCTTGCTCTGGGCTGGCGGATCTTTAGGATGGCAAGCGGCATCCGAAGTCTGGCACCACCGTCGCTGTTATCATACGGAACCCTTCTGCCGGGAGCAAGCAAAGAAGCAGTGAGTAGGAAAGGAGGACCATCTCTAGAGGTGACCTGATGAGCTGACCACCTTTCTGACTCACGCTCAGCAAGCCACGGGACCGCTGTGGCGTAACAGCGATTCAATTCAAAGGAAAGGAGCAACGGCAGGGCGGGGAGAGGGCAGGCATGGGTCTGCCCTCTTCTAGAGAGAGGCTTCTCAGGCAGCCTGCTCTGCTCCTGGTCTCTGCCGTTCTCCTTCAGCTACAGAGGGAGAAACGCAGTCCTGTCACGATTGACTTTCGACAACATAGATGTTGGCCCAATCATCGGGTGGAACCAGATTCATGCCATTATCCTTGAAACCAACGATCAGCGGATTGCGCAGAAAAACCGTATCCACCTGCTCTAGCGGCAACCAGGCGACGTCGTTGACAAGCTGCTGTTCGGCCTGCTGGTAGAGATGCAGGCGAGTGGCCGTATCCAATGTGCTATCGGCCTCCTGTAGCTGCTTTTGGACAAGCTGTTGCCTCGCAGCGTCGTTGCTGACGTTCTGGCCATAGTTCATGTTATTGTTGGGGACCCCCTGGCCGAACTGGGCCGAGAGCCAGTCCTGCGGGTCTGGATATTCGGCGACCCAGGCCAGGCCCCACATCTGGAGGCCATTGGGGTTGTTCGTGGCTGCCGTCACGCGGGTCAGCAGCGTATTATAGTCGACTGGATCGGGGGTCACGGTCGCGCCCAGGTTCTGGCGCCACATCTCAATCAGGGCCTGAGCCTCCTGATCCAGAGTGCTCAGCCCGGTGGCATAGGTGAGCTTGATCGGAGGCAGGCTTGATAGATGTTCCTCTTGCAGGCCCTGGGCCAGGAGCTGGCGGGCCTTCGCTGGATTGCCAGTCAGGTTTTGTGTGCCGTCGGGGCCAGTCAGTCCGGCGTTGTAGCCAGGCATACCCTGGGGCACGATATGGTTCGTTGGCTGCACCGTGCCTTTCCAGACCTGTTCTGCAATGGTGACCTTATTAATCGCCAAGGCGAAAGCCTGGCGGATATGGATGTTATCGAAGGGTTTCACCAAATAGTTCATTGTATAATAGTTGATCCAGAGCTGAGGAACCTGGTGAAAGTCCGGGCGCTTCTTATCGCTGGCATAGCTGGCCAGAGGGACGCTGGTCAGATCAACCTGGCCGCTTTGGTAAGCGTGATAGGCATCGCTTGCCTGGCGGTAGAAGGGAAAGACGATGCGGCTCAGTTGGGGTTTGGCTCCGTAGTAGTAGGTATTAGGAACAAAGTCGATTTCCTGGCCGTGGACATAGCGGGCCACTTTGAAAGGGCCAGCGCCGCCTCCTTCTGTCAGATGATCGCTGAGGTTCCCATGATATTTTTCAGCCAGGCTTCGCTCAACCACGAAAGAGCAAGGATTTGTGAGCATGGCCAGGAAGTAGGGAGCTTTCTGGCGCGTGATCAAGACCACGGTCTGCTTATCTCGTACCAGGATGCTGTCGTTAATCAGCGTCGTAATGGTGCCAGCCAGGAGCTTATCGGCATCGCGCAATAGTGCCAGATAGAGGGGAGCGGTCGTCGAGCGCGTCGACGGTTGCAGCGCGCGATCCAGGCTGTAAGCCACATCTTGGGCAGTCAGCGGCGTGCCGTCGCTGAATCTCAGGTTTGGCTTGAGGTGGAAGGTCCAGCTCAAACCATCGCTAGAGACGGTCCATGAGCTGGCGAGCTGAGGACGGACCTGGAGCTGGTCGTCAAGCTGGACCAGTCCGGTAAAGACTAGCTCGACGGCGCGGATCGCCGAAGGGTCGGTGACCAGAGCTGGATCAAGGGTCGTGTAGTCGGCAAGGCCAATCTGCGGCTCGCGGTAGACCTGCTTGCTAGCGGGCGCTTTCACCAGATGAGGTTGCTGGCTGCCAATCTGACAGGCGGCTAGCGTTAGCATGAGAGCCAGCAGAGAGACCACCGCGGCCAAACTCCGCTGAGGGTGCCTGGTCCTCTTCTTCTGTGGATCGATCTGACTCATCATTGTATTTATGCTCCTGCAAAATCCTTGCGCCGAAGGGTACCCGAGTGAAGAACGCAGAACAGTGGGAAAAGCATCTGCTGGAAGTTACCTCGCCTGCCAGCAGTGTCGTCGCTCTTTCTTCTTCCCAGGGAAGAGCCAGGAGCGTGCGAGCAGAGACGAGAAGCCGGGACCCAGAACAGTACTGCCCGGCTCACCCTTCTGTGCCTCCGTCTGTCTGCCTCATCTGCCAGCCGTGCAGATACAGCTGTTGGTGTCCCGGCTTCTCGCCTCACAGATACAATAGCAAACGATCTCGCACCTGCCTCCTGCTGGCGCCTGTGCGATCCCATCTGCTCTGTGGCTCTAGTCTCTCTCTTCCCTAGAGGGCTGACGCCAGCGTATTGCGCGGAGCCAGGGCGGCGGCCCGCAGCGCAGCGCGCAGGAAAACGCTCAGGTCAGTCTCCGTCAGATCGCGAGGCCATCCCATGAACTCCTCACCTGCCGCCTGTACAATTTGCAACGTATGGCCCTGATCAGCGGCAGCATCCGCCTGGGCCGCGACCAGCCCAATCGTCGCGAAGAGCGGCTTCGGCTCGTAGCCGAGGTTAAGGTAGCGGCGAGCAGCCAGATAGGCCCCTTCAAGATCGCGGGCCTCCAGCTCGCCCTGGAGTGTCTCCAGCAAAGCGGGAGCCAGCAGGCCGCCGCCAACGTGCAGGTGATGGGTGCTCTGGTGAAGCTGGCCGCTGGCCAATCCCAGGCGCTTGCGCAGCTCATTGACGAAGACTGCCGAAGTGAAGAGCAGGGGCACCACCTCGATATCCTGGACCTGGGCGAAGACCAGGCGCACGGCGGCGGCATAAAGAAGACCGTGGGCTGCCTCAACGAAAGCCGCCCGATCCTCATCGCCGATCTGATTCAGAATGTCAGCGGCAGCAAGGGCGATAACCGAGCCAACCGCGCGCGGCGAGGCCTCGCCCTGGATCAGCGCCTCATGGACAGCTTGACAAATCTGGGCTGGCCCGGCATCGCTTAGTAGCAGCGCGCGCAGAGGAAGAGCATGCTCATTCTTGGGCGGAGAGATGCGCCGACGGATCACTTCGAAGTCCCCTTGATGCTGAGCAATGAAGTCGCGCACTGTCCCAATCCAGGCCGGCTCCTCGCTGCGGACAGGCAGGTGAGGAGCCAACCAATGGATAATATTGGGGGCGCGATCTCCCCACTCCACGGGATCAAGCAGCTGGTAGCCGCGTACCGCGAACATCAGCGGGTGGCCGGCCTGGTGGAAGGTCATGGCCAACCCCTCATAGGTGCGAGACTGCAGTGTGCGATAGTCGGCCCCGGTGGCGTAGAGACCGAAGAGGAGCCGCTCGGCCAGCTCGGCCTGGTTCTGGTAGATGGCCTCACGCATCAGAGCACCAACGCTCTTTCCCTCTGGCAGCTCACCGGGATAGTAAGGCCGTGGATAGGTCGGCTGCTTGCCGCGTCCCTCGTGCACCGCTGCGCTGGCCGCGCACAGAGCCTGGACCAACAGCGGCAGAGGACGCAGATGATTCTCCACGCTCTCGCCTACCAGGTGATCGTAGGCGTGGAGCCAGCGGCTCAGGACGCTCGCGGCTGTCAGCGTCAAGATTACGTGCCCTTCGGGGTCGCCATGAGCGGCGACCATACCAACGCGCCCGATCAACACATCGATATCTGCCTTGCTGTGGACCAGCTCCCGGGTCAGACTGGCCAGACGCGACGCATCAGCCGCTGCCGCGGCCTCGACCAGCTCCGAGAGATCAACCCTCATGCCGACTGATGCCATAAAATATCTCCGTTACCTTTGTATATTTTCTTAATCTCGTAATCAAGCGAACAGGTACAGAAAAGAGGAAGGCAAAGCCACAGAGGAAGGAGACGGATCAGCTGCTGACCATTGACTCTGCGGCGCTGGGGGCACTGGCTCACAGGCTGGAAAAGCCCGGAACGGAAGAGAGATAGGCGCACTTCAAGCAGATTGCTGCAGCTCGCGGATCGCCTGTTCGATGCGTGGGATGTCCGCGTATTCCTCATCGAGAAGCTTATAAGCTCGCTCCAGGTACAGCTCGGCGATGCGAGCGGAGTGCTTGCCCGCGTCGCAGGCTGCCGTGATCAGAGCGTTTCCTTTATACTTCTCGGGAAGGAGGCGGACGATGCGCTGCATCTTCTGCCGTGTCTCCTGCAGGAGATGCGTGTCGTTGCCTTCGAGAGCGTAGCGAGCGACCCCAACCAGTTTCCCCAGCTCCGCCAGGCGCTGCCGGTCAGTCATTGTCTGAAAGAGCAGCTCTTCGGGGTCCAGGTCATCGAGGGCCGGCAGTTCCTCCCTGCTAGAGGAGCTGCCGGCGGCCTGCTCGAAAGAAGCGCTGTAGTTCAGATAGAGCTGGCCGTACTCCTGGCAGGCCTGAGCTGCCAATTGCATCTTTGCCGCTTCATCGCGCGGATGAATCGTCCCCAGTTCGCAGAGGTCATCATCACGGTAGCGGGCCAGGACCTGCAGATAATCGAGGCCCTTCTCCCCCTCCAGCTCTTCCAGCATGGGAGGGATTGGCATCACCTGCACATTTGGCTCATCCATTGGCAAGTGAGCGGCCAGGATTGAGGGCAGGTATCTGGCCAGTGACAGCGGGAGAGGCGGCACCACGCAGTAGGTATAGAAGATGCGCCGCTCATCCTCGCTGCTGCGGGCGAAAAAGATCGCATGTCCTTTGGGTGCCTGGGGGTCACCACGCAAGAAGCGCAAATCCATAGTCTCCTCCCGTTGCTCGTGGCCTGTTCGACTCTTGTCTTGCTAGCTAGATAATACGGCGTTTGGGGCCTACTGGCAAGGTATCAAGTCTGGCCTCTCACTCTATCCATTCCCTGTTTTTTTCCCAGTTTGCAACCGGTTGAGCCTGATCCCAGCTTTGCTGCCGAAAGGTCAGTCTGCCGCCGTGCCAGTAGTCGGGCCTTCTCTATGAGGCCAGCCCCTTTCGTAGCTGGCGGAGGCGTTTCAGCAGATCCTTATTTGCGCTGATAGCCTCCTCGCTCAGATGCTCTCCCCCAGTAGGAATGCTCTCTTCATAGGCTTTAAGCTGCTCCAGTAGCTCGTGTGAACCGGCCAGGCGCACATAGGCCTCCAGCAGTGCACGAGCCTGCTGCTCCCGATTACGGCGCACCTCTGTAATGGCTGCCTGTGCGTAGAGAGCGGCATATTGGCGCATAAAGGGGGCCGTCCATTGCTCAGGAGCAGGCAGCGTCTGACGCACCTGCTCCACGAGAGCGATCGCCCGCTGCAGCTCGTCTGCTGCCTCATCGAGCCGTCCTTGAGCCAGCAACACGCCGGCGCGCTCGTAGCGAGCATCCGACTCGCCCAGGGGCTGACCCTGTTGCTGATAGAGCCGTAGAGCGGCCTCGAAGTTGGCCCAGGCCTCGTCAAGCTGCTCCCTATTGCGGTGAGCCAGACCAAGCGCCAGCAGGGCCTCGGCCTGGCCGGTGAGATCCTCATTCTGCCCGAAGCGCGTCAGAGCGGCTTCGCAGCGCTCGATTGCCTCTGACCAGCGCTGCTGACCGATCATGACCTGTGCGCTTCCCAGGATAGCGGCAGCCGTACCGACGGGATTCTCCAACTGCTGGAACTGCCGTTCGGCCTCGGTGTAGGTCAGCAATGCGGCCTCCAGCTCGCTGCGAGCCAGGTAGGTGCGAGCCAGAGCCAGCAGGGCCTCGGAGGCCAGCAACGGCTCTTGAAGCATCTCGGCCCGCTGGCGCGCCTCGCTAAAGCGGCCCTCGGCGCGTGCCGACTCGCCCAGCGTCAGGTACCACTCTCCCTCTACCAGGGCCAGCAGCGGGGCAAGACGCGCATGCTGAGAAGAGCCTGACTCGACGTGAGGGCGAGCTGTATTGAGCTGCTCCCAGGCAACCTTGAGCGAGCCACCGGCAATCGCCAGTCGCGCCTGGCGCAGAATGGCCTCTGCCAGACCGTAGGAGCGGAACGGCTCGGCCAGCCGCGCTGCACGTGTGGCGGCCTCCTCATAGACTTCATGGGCGCGGGCTATCTGGCCGCGCTGGCGATAGATATCACCAAGGCCCAGCAGGGCCTGGCTTGGCAGCAGGGCATTCGCAGAAAGATGGGCCTGCTCTTGGGCTGCGGTAAACGTTTCCACCGCTCGCTCCAGCAGGCCACGCCGTCGTAGAATCTCGGCCAGGCAGAGTTGGGCCTCTGCCGTACCAGGGCGGCGAGCAAGCGCCTGATACGTACGCAAGGCGCGCTGCACCTGCGAAGTAGCGTAAGCCAGCTGCCCGCGGCGGAGATTAATCTCGCCCAGCAAACGTAGCGTCTGGGCGAGTCCCAGCGCATTGCGCTGGTTCTCATAGACCTGCTGAGCGCGCTGAGCGCTGGCCAGCGCCTGTTCAAGCTGATTATTGGCCAGGGCCACGGCGGCCAGTCCAAGGTTGCCATCGGCCTGCCCCAGCTCGTACTCTAACTCCAGTGAGCGCCGGATTGCCTCACCGAAGAGATCGGCAGCCTCAGCAAGTCGCCACTGTTCCAGGCAGATCTGGGCCAGGCCGCTCAAAGCATCGACAGCACCGTAGTAGTCTCGCTGAGCCTCATAGACTGCCAGAGCCTGTCTGTAGGCTTCTTCGGCAGGAGCAAACTGCTGCTCAAGACGACGAGTATCACCGTAGCTGCGACGAGCATCAGCCTCCGTAATTGCTTCTCCGGCCTCCTGAAACGCTGCGATGGCCCGCTGGTAATGGGCAGCAGCCTCTGCAATATGGCCGCGCTGCAGCTCCAGATGTCCCAATGCGAGCCAGACATTGCCCTGTCCTCTCACAGAGCGCTGCTGCTGGTAGAGCGCGCCAGCCTCTTCGTAAGCCTGTTGGGCCAGATCGAGATGGGCCCGCTGGCGCTCCAAATGTCCCAGGGCCATCGTAGCACCAGCCTCGCTCAGCGGCTGCTCAGCCTGGCGGTAATAATTGCGAGCGCGCGAGTAACTGATAATAGCGCTATCAATTAGATTATTCTGTTGCTGAACCTCAGCGAGCAGCATGCGACTATCGCCAGCATGGCGATAATCGCCGGCCAGACGGAAGCGCACCTCAGCGTCGCTGAAAGCTTCGGCGGCCTTATCGAGTTTCCCCTCATTGAGGGCGTCGACTCCCTCGCGGAGCCGCTGATGGGCCACTGAGATATCTTGTGTTGTCATGGCTCTCTGATCTCTCTAGCGAGTGGCTCGGGCCTAGGTTTCTCTTGTCTGGGTGTCGATCAGTCGTCCCACTTATTGTAGTGCGTCGCCGTCAGAAAGTCAAAAAGGAGACAGGGCTGAGCTACTGTGATACAATACAGCCGGGCCAGAGTGATGGAAGCGTGGCAGGCGTCTGCTCCGCTAGCGAGCCGATTTTGCACGAGGAGCCATTTACAATGTATGAGGACATACTAAAGAAGGTGAGCTTATTTTCGGGCTTGAGTGACAGAGAGCTTAAAGAGATTGCCCGTAGCGCTCAGGAGCGGCACTACAGCGCCGGCACAGTGCTGTTTCATCAAGGCGATACGGGAACTGGCCTGTACATCATCACGGCAGGACGGGTGCGTATTCTCCAGGCCAACGATCCTGATCGGGCGGAGGAGGTGATTGGTACAGCCGGGCCGGGGGAAGTGCTGGGGGAAATGGCCCTGCTGGATGATCTGCCTCGCTCGGCCAGCGTTGTCGCCGAAGAGGAGACCACGGCCATCCTTCTGCCGATCTGGGAGTTTCGTACTGTCCTGCGGCGGCAACCGGAGATTGCCCTCAAGTTGCTGAGCGTGCTCAGCCGTCGTCTGAGAAAGGCGGAGGGACGGCTCGCAGAGCATTAGTGAGCCGAGGGCGGGGGACCGGCGCAAATCGGAGGTAGGGGCGAGCGAGGTTGAGGGGAAGGCGGAAAAGGGTGACCCGGCAGCCCAAGACGCCAGGGCCAGGCCCCCCGATCTACCAGCTCAGCAGGGTAGCCAGCGCGGGGGTGCGGGACACAAAGAGAGCCAGGCCTTACACGAAGAGGAGATCATTGTGGTAGTTAGGAAGAGAGCACAGGTCTTCCTGCCGTAGCGGCCAGAGGACGGCTCTGCTCGGCTCGTGAGGGAGGCGGGATAAGCGTTACGACGGGCTTATTCTGCCTTCTCTCGATTGAGCAGCTGCTGGATCTCCTCGAACATTGTTTCCACATCTCCGAAGGAGCGGTAGACGCTTGCGAAGCGGATATAGGCGATCTTATCCATGCGGCGCAGGCGCTCCATCACCAGCTCGCCGATCACGCTGCTGGGTACTTCCTGCCGGCCCATGCGATAAAGCTCCTGTTCAATCTCGTCGATCGCGCTTTCGATCTCTCCGACGGGGAGGGGCCGCTTCTCACAGGCTTTGCGAATGCCGATATAGAGTTTCTGGCGGTCGAAAGGCTCGCGGCGCTGATCACGCTTAATGACCATCAGGTGAGATGGTTCGACTCGCTCATAGGTACTGAAGCGCCCCTTGCAGCGTTCGCATTCACGTCTCCTGTGGATTGCGTCCCCGATGTCACGCGAGTCTTTGACGCGTGACTCGGTGCCGCCACAATATGGACATTTCATCCCGCAGCTCCCAACTCTGGGTAGAATACTGTCGAGATGATTCTATCACAGAAGCAGAAGTGGTGACAGTCATGTAACCCTGCCTTCAGGCAGGGAAGGAATGGCTACCACCATGTGACAGCGGTGCGGCTATGGTGTTTCCCTGGCTGGAGCCAGTCATGTTCTGTAATCGAGGGATCGAATCGGCCAGATCCTGGTTGGCAGGTCCGTGTGGCCAGCCAGAGCGACCCTGACTGGCCTCCTCGTACCCCACGGGAGACGTTGGCGGTGGCAGTGGCTGTTCCTGCTCCCTCGGCTGCTGAGCTGATCCTCTCTGGGCCAGTCCTGTCAGCTCAGGGCGGCTAGTAGAGGCAAGCACGTATATCCGCGGCGCGCCTGCCGTTCAGCGCGTCCCCCGCCCGAGTGTCGCTTCCTCTCCCGCCCTGGGAGCTTGTCACCCTCCGGTCGCTCCTTGCCTACGTAGCCTGAGCGCAGCCGTGACCCCTCGCGCCAGTAGGCGTACCAGTAGGGGCCATGTCCCTGACCGTCGCGGCAGGTGCTGCAGGTTGGTTTCCCACACTTGCGGTACTGGAGCTGATAGGTAATGTGGTGATCGCTCGGAATCTGCGCCATGAATGCCACTCCCCTTCCTTCATTCCACTGTACAGATTTGCTGCAACGCTATCAATAGCTTAACAGCAATGGATGAACATTTTATGAATCCAGGACCTCCATAGATGAAAATTTGTTCATCTTTTGAGCCTGCATCTGTTGACGGAACATCGCTGTTCCATAACACCTTTTTCATGAAAGCCTGAGAGGCTGGTGGTCCGAGCTGGGGCCTGGTCTGGAGACGGGGTTAAGCTGGTCGTGGCAGTCCGAGGGATGGTATAATGAGCAAGACCCAACTGCGCCCACGGTTAGGGTTCGCTCTCCTGCGTTCAGCCAGACGCCTGCAGGTCTGCCTGGACCGACCGGTGTTGTGGCCTTGGAAAGAGGGAGTCAGAAGCTATGCAGATCATCATCAAAGGCAAGCAGATGGAGGTCATGCCTCGTCTGCGGCAGCACATTGAGCGCAAGGCCCACAAGCTAACACGCCTCATCTCTCCTCGCAACAGTACTGCTCGTCTGCAGATTACTATTGCTGAGGAGCATACGCGTAGTGCTCAGGACCGCTACACGGTCCAGATTCTGCTGATGGGAACCTCGCCTACACTACGTAGTGAGGTGAGTGCTCCCAATGCCACCGTTGCCTTTGACCAGGCTCTTGGCAAGCTGCTTGCCCAGCTCTGCCGGCAGAAAGATCGCCTGACCACTGCGCGTCGTCATCAACGCCCGCCCATTAAGGTTCTGGCGCTGGCGCGCTCGGGGCAGCTCTCGGTGCTTGTAGGAGAAGAGGCGTCGGCTGTCACTGTGGCGAGGGGGGAGGCTGAGGAAGTGGAAGATCTGCCTGTTCCCACCAGTCTGAGCGAGGAGCAGAACGAAACCGTCTGGGCCAGGATTAGAGAGATCCGCAGCCTTCCCACCAAGCCTATGAGCGACAAAGAGGCGATCCTACAAATGGAGGCCCTTGGTCTTCCCTTCTACCCCTTTGTGAACGAGGCCACCAACAGCGTGAACGTCATGTATCGCCTGGAGAAAGGTGGCTATGGCTTGTTGATCCCCGCTCTGGAGTAGTCTCCGTCTGTCTGCCCGGTTGGCCTGGTTGCTATGCCAGGGGTGTTCTTTGATCTACCCTCCGCCAGGGGGGAACAGTCACAATTGCCGGCGCAGGAGCTGCCAGGAGAGCCTTAAAACCCGAGAGGGCAAACGCTCTGCTGGGTCTATTGACCAACGTGGGGAAGTTGGTAAGTAAGGAGGGAGAAGGAATGAGCCAATCGGGCTTGGCCTGATTGGTTGCCATGATGGCTGAGGTGTACGGCATTGCTGCCGCCCGCTGCACCTCAGCCATCTGTTTCTCTGGGTCATGCTGCTCTGCGGGTCTGCCCATCTCCCTGCTGCTTCTCCGCGGCGAGGGTTGCTAGAGCGTGATTTCGAACTGCCACGGACGTGGAGGAGGGTCCTCGAACTGGCCGAGTGGATCGGCAGCGCGAATAGTCAGGCGATGGGCCTCTGGAGAGGGCAAGGGGCGGAAACGAGCCCGTCCCTGGTAGACGGCATGGTTAGGGTCACTGGCCAGCTCGGGCCGGGCCAGTAGCATTCCTCCCTGGTCTCCGCTCCATTGCTGGCCCAGGTTATCCTTCAAGAAGAAAATCAGGCGTGGCACAAAGGCGAAGCCAGGTGTGAGCGGCGGCCTGATCCACAGATAGTGTAGATCAAAGTAATGAGCATAGAACTGGATCTGATAGAGCATCAGCGTCATGTCTTGCTGCTTCTGCTCCAGCTCCAGGGTCAGCGTACGCAGGGCCTCGCGCGGAGCTGGCTGCTCTTCCTGGCTGCTGGCAGGGGGTTCTAGGGGGGCGGCGACGACCACGGGGGGACGTGAAGCCAGCTCCAGGGCCTTGGGAGAGAAGGGCCTCGGATCTTGCAAGATCTCATTGCACGTCTGAAGGCAGGCTTCGCAGATATAGGCGGCGCCTGGCCCGGCTATCATCCGTCTGACTTCGGGTGGGCGCCGACCGCAGAAAGAGCAGCGAGCCAGTGTTCGATCAAAGCTCATAATGGCCCAATCCTCGATGCTAGAGCAAGCAAAGCAACCTCTACGCCGCCTCGGCGCGCCGCAGGGCGGCAACGGCTTCCTCGTAAAGCCCCAGGCGTTCCAGGATGGCTGCGTGAGCCTGCCACTCCAGGTGGTCATCCAGGGGCCGCAGCAGGGTGGTCGGATCATCCGCGGGAGTGAGCTGGGCGGGCGTAGAGCCATTGAAGATCTCGCCTGGCGGCATACTCAAGTTGGTCAGCCGCCGGAGGCCGTACTTGCGCTGCAGCGCCAGGCCGATCAGATAGTCGGCAAAGTGCGGATTCTTCGGCAGGAGCGAGCCATGCAGATAGGTTCCGTAGGCGTTACGATAGACCGCTCCTTCGGTGCCATCCTCGGCATTATTGCCGTGACCTTTGAGCACCTTACCCAGCGGACGAGCGGTTCCCAGGTAAGTTCGTCCGCCGTGATTCTCGAAGCCGACTACTGTCATGCCATTCCAGCTGATGACCACGTCGCCGATGCAGCGCGGCGTCCGTGGCCCCTTATGGACTGTCCAGGCATCGAAGACTCCCAGACCCTTCATATCGGGACCTTCCGCTGGGCGGTAGTAGTGGGCCAGCAACTGATAGCCGCCGCAGACCGCCAGCACAGGCATATCATCCTCAATAGCGGCCCACAGGCCGATGCCCTTCGTCTCAAAGAGGTCCTGAGCCACAGGAGCTTGCTCCTTATCCTGCCCACCACCGATGAAGAGCAGATCGTACTCGTCGGGTGCCAGGGCATCGCCAATGCCCAGTCCTACCACGCGCAGCTCAATGCCGCGCAACTCGCAGCGGCGCTTTAACGTCAGAATGTTGCCACGATCCCCATAGAGATTGAGTTGATCAGGATAGAGATGCCCAAGTGTGAGCGTCAGCCGGGCCTCATTCCTACCGTGCATCTAATCTTGTCCCTCCCAATAGTGAGGCGTCAGCCCGCGCCGTTCTAGCTCGCGATGAAGCTCCAGCAGTCCCGTATAGGTTGGCACGATAAACAGCGTCTCCCCAACTGGAGTCTGCTCGATGGCCTGCTCCAGTGCTGTTGCCAGCCCATAGCCTGGGAAAGGAGTGGCTGTCTCGCCCAGGCTGGTAGCTCCCTCCTCTGCGGCAGCTGAGACCTTGGGACCTGTCTTCGCAGCGACAGCCTGGTGCTGCTGCAGCTGGTGTCTGGCCCTGCCGCGTCCCCTCCCTTTCCGACCTCTCGCTTGAGAGCCGGTCAGCTCTTCAAGGGCGCGCAACGGTGTTGACGGGATGATCGTCATCTCCTCAGGAGCGAAACCGGCATATTTGAGGCGCAGGGCCAGATCGAAAGCGCGCGTGCCGGCTACCGTCAGACTAGCGGTCAGACCCTGAGCGCGTTCGAAATCGACGTCCCAGATCCACGAGACGTCTCGGCCATCGGCGATATTATCATTGAGCACGAAAAGTATATGGCGCGGTGTGCCCTCGCTGAAGAGGGTGCGCAGCACCTCATTCAAGCCAGTAGGATTCTTCGCCAGCAGCAGGCGCAGGGTGCGGCCCGCTACCTGCACACGCTCACCCCGTCCAAAGGCGGGCTTAAATTGCTCGATCCCTGAGACGATTGGCTCCCAACTGATTCCCAGGGCCTGAGCGACAGCGATCGCGGCCAGGGCGTTATAAACATTATACAGCCCGGGCAGAGGGATCACAATCTCTCCCAGCTGTGTCGGTGTCTCAACCGTCACGCGCAAACGATCAAAGGTATCCTGGCGCACCTGGAGCGCGCGTACGGTAGGCGCAGGGCGCTCCAGACCGCAGTGAGGGCACTGGTAGTGGCCCATGTGACTATAGAAGCGAGCGCTGTAGCGATAGTCGCTGCCACAGCGTACGCAACTGCGACTATCCACAGCCTGGTAGGTGCCTGCAGTTCCCTGGCCGCCCTGGCCACTCAAATCGAGCGTCAGATCCTCTAGACCAAAATAGAGGACGGGGCCGCGGGCGAGCTCACCCAGGCTGGCCGTTGTGGGATCATCGGCGTTGAGAACCAGGGTGGTTGTCTCTGGCAGCCCTTTGACCATTTGCCGCCAGAGGGCGGCCACGCTTTCCACCTCGCCGTAGCGATCGAGCTGATCGCGGAACAGATTGACGAAGACCGCGGCGCGCGGTTCTAGCAAGCGTACAGCCTGGGGCATAACCGCCTCATCGATCTCGAAGACCGAGATAGCCTGACCCCCGCGGCGCAGATTGCCGCTGGGGAGGGCGCGCACCACCAGGGCCCCGGCAACGCCGCGCAACAGATTCGCCCCCTCGCGGTTGCGCCAGACGCGCAGGCCAGCATCGCGCAAAATCGCGGCCAGGAAGCCGCTGGTGGTCGTCTTGCCATTGGTGCCAGTAACCAGGACGCTGCCATGTTCCAGTTGGGTGGCCAGGTGGCGAATGATATCCGGGTAGAGGCGTTGAGCCACCAGGCCCACGATGCTGGTACCGCCGCCGAGGTGGAGACGGCGACTTAAGGCCCCTGCGGCGCGCCCGCTGATCACCGCCAGGGCTGCTCTCAGCGGGAGGCGTCGCCTCCGTGAGCGCTGGCCGGCTCTTGCCGCTCCGGTAACTGATCCTGGCTTAGCTTCTGGGCGGCCTTTCTTTGGGCGAAGCCATCTGCTCCCTCTGGACTCACTTTGATTAGGTCCCTGAGAGATCACGGGAGATGGCCAATGTTGCTGCATGCTTCTCCTCCGAACCAGCGCCTATGTCAATAGTTGTATCTATTTTTCTCATTGCCTAGTTGCAGCATAGCATGCGTGCGTGAAGCGGTCAAGACCGCAAGCCAAGGGTAGATCTTCTGGTTGCCAGGTGCATTGGCCCTCCCAGACCAGGATCGCGGACCTCGACCGCTTGTCCCGAATCTCCGCTTGTTTGGTTGGGTCATTGCCAGATCTTCCCTCAAGAGCCACTGGGGCCTGTATTGCCACCGCTGTACCAGCGATGTAGGATCTCGCTCGCCTTCTGGCCCCGGATCGAGAAGCGCGCTACTCCATCCCAACCCCAGAAGAAGATGCCGGCGATGTGCTCATCGGTCATAACGTTGGTGAGCGCGGCGTTGTAGGCATCGGCCTGCTCTTGGGGGTCTGCCGGGGCTGTCGAAGTGGGTGACCAGACCTGGTAGAGGGCGTCAGCGCTGTTGCGATAACCGATTTCAGTAATGACGATGCGCCGGTTCAGTTGCTCGGCCAGCTGGTCGAGCCGTGTCTTGATTTGCTCACGCCAAAGTTCGATCATGGTCTGGGCATCCAGGCGCACCGGGGCGTCGCTGAGGGAGATGTACTCGGAGACGCCGATGAAGGTGAGGCGCGGATCACGCAGCCAGGTCGGTGGCTGATCCATAGTGGACCAGTTGATGTCGTAGGTCAGGTTACCCGTGTAAATGCTGCGCACACGCTCGATGAGCTGGCGCCAGAGCGCGCTGGGGGCGTTACTCTGTAGCCACTCCATTTCGGTGGCCAGGGCGATCTGCTCAACGCCATTAGCCTCCGCTGCTTCGACATAGGGCCGCAGGGCCTGCCAGTAATGGTCAAACCAGCGCTGCTGGCTCTCAGGAGCCGGCATGACCAGCGCGGCCCAGCCGCCCGGCTGGCGTACGGTCAGCAGAGGGGCAAGAAAGACTTTGAAGCCAACCTCGTGAGCTTTGCGCACTCCTGCCACAAAGGAGGCTACGCTAGGCGCCGCCTGGTCAACACCGATGTCGACGGCGTCAGGAGTTGATTGGGAGAAAAGTACTGGCATCTCTAGCCACTCGGCTGCGGTGCTGCGCCTGATCTCTTGCAAGCTCTCCTGCCAGTGCCGATCGCTAAGACCGTAGGCGCTCCGGCTCCAACCGGGGTAAACGATCCCTTTTTGAAAGCCATACTGTTCCACTGGCCGGGGAATCGGGGTCGGCGTCGGTGTCGGACTGACGGTTGCTCGTTTGGGAGCGCTGCCTGTTTGCTCAATAGCTGGTCCTGTACCAGTTCTGCCGAACGGCTCGCAGGCGCTGCTAAGCAACAGGAGAGCGAGGGTGAGGCCCCAGAGCAAGAGTGACTGGAGCAGGTTGAGCAGCCGCTGAGACCAGGGACGTTGCGCCCTCCCATGAGCGCGGTCATGGCGCTGTTCACGGCGCGCAAAGGTACCAGACATCTATCAACCCTCCCATCCATCTTCTGCCCACGCTCTCCTTCCGCGCTCTTACGCTCGTGGGGCAGAGAGCCAGAGCTGCCCTTGTAGAGGAAGAGCGGCGAAAGGGCGGATTCTCCACTATTGTACTCCCGGCGGGAAAGATGGCCGGCGCGCGCAGGAAACTGAGGTCACTCGCTCTGGCTGTTGGGGGAAGATCGGGGGGCTGTCTTGTGTTATCTCCCTCAGAAAGGATACGTAATGAGAAGAGGGAGAAGTGACCGGCTCTGGAAGCCCTTGACCGGTGGTCCGGTTTGTCATCCCTCTTGTCAACGTGTGCTATCCTATCCTGTGAGATTGAACGGCTCACCTGGCGTTCAACAGGACAACATCTGCAAATCAGGTACAGGTTGATTAATGGCAAAGAAGCTTGTCATTGTTGAGTCTCCGGCAAAAGCCAAGACCATTGAGAAGTTCCTCGGGCGCGATTTCGAGGTGCGCGCCTCTATGGGGCATATTATCGATCTGCCCAAGAAGGGCCTTGGCGTCAACACGCGCAAGGATTTTGCGCCACAGTATGAAATTATCGAGGAGCGAAAGGGCGTCATTGCCGAGCTGAAGGCGGCGTCGAAGAAGGCCGAGGAAGTCTATCTGGCCCCCGA
>NZ_JADGIA010000303.1 GCF_019683635.1 Thermogemmatispora sp.
CGTCTGCTCGGGGGCCATGTATTGCGGAGTGCCGGGGACCTGGTCGAGGGGGATGGGGCGGCCAATCTGGCTCTCGGCCTGCCGGGCCGGGCGAACGAGGCCGAAGTCGGCCAGGTAGACGTGTGGGACGCCGCTGCGCGGCAGCTCCAGCAGGACGTTGGAGGATTTGATGTCGCGGTGGACGAGACCTTCGCCGTGGGCGTGTTCGACGGCTTCGAGGAGCTGCAGGTACATGTCGATGAGTTCGGGCAGGTTGAAAGGGATCGGCTCGCGCCCGGTGACGTGGGGGCGGTAGACGCGTCGCAGGTAGCTGGTGAGGGTGCCGCCGTCGATGAAGGGCATGACGAGGTAGAGTAGCCCCTGCTCTTCGCCGAATTCGATGAGCGGCAGGATGTGCGGGTGCTGCAGGCGGGCGATGGTGCGCGCCTCGCGGGCGAAGCGCCGCCGCATGTCGGGATCGCTGGCGTAGTCGCCGAGGATGACTTTGATGGCAACGCGCCTGCCAAAGGCGGTACGCTGGCGCCCTTCGTAGACGGCGCCCATGCCTCCGACACGAATGCGCCGGATGACGTCGTAGTTGCCAAGCTGCCTGCCTTCCAACGCGAGCATGCCTGCTGCCTCTCTATCCTTTCGTCTCATCTGTGGCTGTGAATGGGGTCAGGAAGGGCCGGCCCCGCTCCGCTCTCTGGTCGGCGCGCCGGCGATGGGCCAGCTTCTCTTTCCTGTCGCTTGCCTTTCTGCTCTGCTCTGGCTGTCGTTTTATTGTACCACAGCCGTCGGCTGTTGACCTACCAGTATAGACGTTTTCCTCAGTGGCGGTTTTTCCCGCGCGATGACTTCTGCGAGTGTCGCTGATGTTGCCTCTTTGGTCGTCAGGTGCTGTTTTCGACGACAATGGTGATCTGGCCCGGGTCTGTGGGCAGCCGCTCCGGGTCAGTGCGGGCGATGCTGATGCTGGCTCTGCTGACGCCGGGTTGCCGCTGCAGGAGCTGCAGCGCTTCGCTCTTTGGCTTGCCGGCGATGAGCTGGCTGAGCCGCTGTCTGGCCTCCTCATTGAATTGATACGTCCAGCGTCCCTGCGCTTTCACCGTGATGATGGCTGTTGTGCTCTGGTTGGGGGTGGGGCTGAGGCTGGCGTCGACGATGGTGGTGCTGATCTGTCCGTCGAGGCTATAGCCGGTCCCGGGGGAGCGAGCGGCTTCTTGACGCAGGAGGGCGGCGCCCAGGTCAAAGGCGGCCTGCGGCGTGTAGGCGGCGCCGTTGCAGGTGGCGCTGACGCTGAGGGTGACGCTGGTGGCGTGGTCGCCGATCTGATGGTCGCTCCTGATGCTGGTGCTGCAGTCGGGACCGGTCAGGCGCTCGCCGCTGTGCGCTTGCTGCAGGAGCTGCTGCTGAGCCTGCTGCTGCAGCCCGGCTTTGAGCGGGTTGGCGGCGTTGTCGAGGTCGCTGCGCTGGACGTAGGTGTAGGGCTGCGGGTCTTGCCCACCCGTGAAGGGGCCACTAGTGACATACATGGTGGGAGTAAACCATTCTTTGATGATGCCTGCAGGGAGATTCCCAATAGCTCCCGGCTGTAGGACTGTGGCCTTCACTATCTGTGAAGTAGGGTGAGTTGGGTCGGCGGGAGGCAAGTTGACCGCTTGGTCGAGGGAGACACTGAGCGTAGTTCCTCGTACATCCACAAGGAAGGTTGACCCAGCCTGTACCGTCTCCCAGTTTCCAGACCCGTGGCTAAAGGTCATTGTCCCATGCGCCTGGGTCCCGGCTGTCATCCCGTGGCCCGTGGCTGGAACCGTCTTCGCCGGTGAGTTGACCGTGGCGCTCAGGCGGCGCACCTGCACCTCGCGCCTGGCGGTGCTGGGCGTTCCCGTCACGCCGGTGATCAGGTATTGCCGGGTGAGGAAGACGCTGGCCGGGGTGAGGTGGACCGTGGCCAGCGGGGCCCCGATCGGCAGGATCTCACCGAGCGGTCCCAGTGCCGCCGGGTCGCTGTAGGCCATAACCAGGCTCCCCGCCAGGAGCAGGAGCACCAGGGCTACAGGCAGGGCCAGCCAGCGCCAGTGGCCTTTCCGCTCCCTGGGGCGCGCCGCTGGGGCCACCTGTCTTGCGCCCATCCGGGCGGTCTTGCGGGAGGGGGCTGGCGCTGGCGCAAGGGCTGCGAGGCTGGCGACTTTCTCCGGTCTCTGGGGCTGGGGTGTGATCACTGCTTTCGTCTGGTTGTCTCTGCCTCTCTCCCCCCGCTGTGCGCGCTGGATTTGCAGCCGGCGCAGCTGTGGAAAACGCCGCCATGAGGCTGTTAAGGCTGGTCTGGGCACGGATACGACCGGGGTCGCCAGTTCTTCGCTGACAGGCAGTCGGTGGGGAGGCGGCTGGGACAGTCGATCAGCTCTGACCTCTCTCTCTTCGCCCCAGATGGCCCCCCAGGGCTGGCTGTCTTTCGCGCCTGCGGCCAGGGCCGTTACGAAGGCGCTGACGCTGGGATAGCGCTCGTGGCGCTCTTTGGCCAGGCCGCGCAGGATGGCGGCCTCCATCGCCGGCGGCAGCAGCGGGTTGTAGTGCCGCAGCGGCTCCGGCTCCCGCTGCGTATGGCAGTACATGAGGGCGAGCGGGTCCTGCTCTTCGAAAACGCGCCGCCCCGTGCACAGCTCGTAGGCGACGCAGGCCAGGGCGTACTGGTCGCTCTCACGCCCTGCCTGCCCGCGGAATTGCTCGGGGGCCATGTAGGCCGGGGTGCCGCTCAGACTGGTGGCCTCCAGGCTGCGTGAGGTGAGCTGCAGGGCAATGCCGAAGTCAGCCAGGAGAGCGCTGCCGTCGGCGGCGAAGAGGATGTTCTCCGGTTTGAGGTCGCGGTGAATGATGCCGCGCTCGTGAGCATACTGCAGGGCTGCCCCGACCTGAGTCAGGATCGCTACCGCTTCGGCCAGCGGGAGAGGTCGCCCGCCAGCCTGACGTAGTCGCTGGCGCAGCGAGCCGCCCGCGGCGTATTGGGTCACCAGGTAGGGGCAGTCTTCCTGATCAATGCCGGCGTCGAGCAGGGAAAGGATGTGCGGGTGACTCAGTCCCTCCAGGAGGTGGACCTCAGCCTTGAATTGGGCCTGTCCTTCGGCTGTGTCGAGCGGGGTCTGAAGGCGCTTGAGGGCGACGAGCGACCAGCGGCTCAGGAAGCGGTGCCGGGCCAGGTAGACGGTGCTGGAGCCGCCTCGTCCTAGCCGGCGAATGAGTTCATAGTTGCTGAGAAGCTGCCGGCCAGGCTCCTGGCGCTCCTCTGGTTCCTTGCTGTGTCCCATAGACGAAGCCCTCCCCGGTTCGTCCAGCGGCTGCTTTCTAACGTTTTATCCTGGCCTGTATTGGATTCAGAATAGATTACGTTTTTATTGCGCTGTTTTTACAAGACAATCGCTCTTCGATCGCTGGCGCTGGTGTGGCGTGCGGGCCGGAGGCCGGACCCTGGCGCCGGCTAGCCCTTGCCCGAGACAGGGCTTGTACTTGGGCTAGGTGCGGCTGTGGCCGTGGTTGTTGGGGGCGGGCTGCCCGGTGCCGTGCTGGCGCTCGGGACCGGCGACAGCCCGCTCACGTTGCCGATGGTAATGGTGATCTGGTTGGCATCGCTCGGCAGCCGATCGCTTCCGTGAAAGATTGCGATGTCGGCCCCTTTGACGCCGCTCTGCCGCTGCAGGAGCTGCAGGGCCTCGCTCTTCGATTTGCCGGCGATGAGCTGGGCCAGGCGCTTTTTGGCGGCGTCGTCGAACTGATAGGCCCAGCGCCCTTCAGCGGTCACGGTGATCGAGATGCTGCCTTTGCCTCCGCCGCTGCTGATGGGCGTGGCCCCGTCAATGGTGGTGATGATCTGGCCCACCGGGGCATAGCCCGCTGCCAGTTTCTTGCTGGCCTCCTGGCTGAGCAGACTGGCCCCAAGGCGCAAGGCTCCCTGTTTGTCAAAGGCTTCGCCGCTGCAGGTGGCGGAGACGGTCACAGTGACGCTGGTGGCGTGGTCGCCGGCACTATGATCGCTCTTGATGTTCGTGCTGCAGGTGGGCTGGCTGACGAGCTGCTCGCCGGGCCGGATCTG
>NZ_JADGIA010000304.1 GCF_019683635.1 Thermogemmatispora sp.
AGAGCCATTTGTGCACGGGCATTATATCAAAGCCAGGGACCTATCGCAATGCCTGTGGAAAGGAGCGAGGTGCATGCCTGTTTCAATGAAGCTTCCCCGCCGCACGCTGATGGTCCTCTGCGGGCCTGCCGGCTCCGGCAAGAGTACCTTCGCCGCGCGCTACTTCAGCGCCATACCCACAATGGTGGTCTCTTCGGATTACTGCCGGGCCATGATCTGCGATGATCCGACTAATCAGCAGGTCAACCGCGACACTTTCGACGTTTTCCACTATATAATCAGGAAGCGCCTTTTCAATGGGCGCTTCACGGTGGCCGATAGCACAGCTCTCCACGCGGAGGCGCGGCACAAGCTCTGGGAGCTGGCTTTTCATTTCGGCTACCTGAAATGTCTGGTGGTTTTCAATGTCTCGCTAGCTACCTGCCTTGAGCGCGATCGCCTGCGCGAGCGCCAGGTCGGCCCGCAGGTAATTGAATACCATATCCGCCTCCTGCAAAAGGCGCTGCAGGAGATTCCTGCCGAGCAGTGGGACCGCGTCTATTTGCTCAATGAGGACGATATGGAGGCGACGATCGAGATCGATCCCTGACTGGGGCTAGCCTCATCTCGTCAGGCCAAGCTCCGCCTTCTCCTGGTCCTGCTTTTCTTCAATCGAGAAAACTTTGAGAGAAAGGATTGTCTTTATTCTATGGAATCTGCTCTTCCGTGGAAACGCGACGGGTTGCGTTTTCCCGTTCCTTGCGATACGCTCTTCTTCGATGTCGATGGCGTTCTGATCAAAACAAGCGAATCGTTCCGCGCTACCGATATTGCAGTGGCTGAGTATATTGTTGGAACCCTCCACGGCCTGGATTGGGGCCAGGCTGAGGGCCGCCCTCTGCTGACGCTCGATGATGTGAAGTTCTTCAAGCAGGCTGGCGGCTTCAATGACGATTGGCACATGTGCTATCTGCTGGCCGGTCTTTACACGGCGAAGCTGCGCGAGTGGCGCGGGACTCCGCTGGCAGAGCGCAGTAATCGCGAGTGGATGGAGCTGGCGCGGGCAGCGATGCTGGAAGGACACGGCGGCCTGGAGTGGGTGCGCTCGGTGATTCCGGCCAGTGCTCTCCCGGACTATGAGCTGGTGGGCGAGCTGTGCCACGAATACTACTGGGGCGCGGCTGAGTACCGCCGGCGCTTCGGGCGCGAACCACGCTATCTGCCCGATTGGCCTGGCTTTGTGCATCGCGAGACGCTGCTACTGCCTCCTGATCTGCCGATGCGTTTGCACGACGCCGGTCTGCGGAAGCTGGGCTTGATTACTGGTCGCATCGGCCCCGAGGTCGATAGTGCGCTGGAGCGCCTGGCCGCTCACAGCAGGGGCGCATGGTGGGATGTGGTAATCAGCGGCGACGATTGCCTGAAGCCCGATCCCCAGGCACTGCGCCTGGCTATCGCCGCTGTGGAGGCCAGCGGTGGTCTCTATGTGGGTGATACGGCTGACGATCTGGATCTGGTTTTGAACTATCGCCGCACTCAGACCCCGAACGAGCCTGATTTTCTGGCCGTGATGCGCGTCTTCCCCGATGAGGTCGCTCTTTATCGCGAGCGCGGCGCCGATCTGATTATCCGTGAGGTGGCCGAGCTGCTCACCGTCCTGCCTGCTCACTAGGCGGGACACTTCTCGACCGCCGGCCAGCGGCCCCATTCCATAGGCAAAACCCGCCAGGAGGAGGGAATGACGAGACCGGAATGGAGCCGTCTGGCTGCAACAGAGGCTGCGCCGCGCCCCTCCCTTGCCTGCATACGGCCCGCTGCTCGCTGCCTCGCTTCTTTCTCTTCTCTGGCAGTTAGCCGCCGTATTTAGGGTGTGCGCTTCTGCGCTTCTTCGATGAGACTGACCAGGTATTGCAGTTTCTGAATGGCATGTAGGGCGTTGCGCCGATTGCGCTCGTAGCCTTCCGGAGCCAGCTGCAAAAACCAGGTGCGGATGTCTTCTTCAGAGACATCATACCACTTGGTGTCGGCCTGCAGGCGCAGATAGACGCGCATCGCCGGGTCCTGCTGCTTGCGCCGCGGTACGAATTGGAGCGGTTGCGCGCCGCCGCTAGCTGCTGCGCTTTCTTGCTCATCGGCGGCAATGGCCTGCGCCAGCTCAGGCTCTGGATGCAGCTCCTTGTAGAGCGCCTCAACGTCAGCTGTTTTGAAAAAGTAGTCGCGCCCTACCCCCTTATAGGCTCGAATCCGACCCTGTTGGACCCATTGATCCAGGGTGCGTCGATCGACGCCCAGGCGGCGGGCCGCTTCGCCAGCATCTAGAAAAGCGAAGCGGCCTCTTGCCGTTCCACCGGTGGTCATAGTCTGAACTCCTTTGCCTCCGCCTCGATAGCGAAGGCTTCTTTCCCTTGTCGTCTTGCTCTCCTCGTCTTCGTGTTAGCCTGTCAGACGCTGCTGCAGGGTAATACCCAGACCATCGGGATCATGCAGGACGGCAATCAAATTGCCGGTGACCTGCTTCTCTGGCGGTTGAGAGAAGGTTGCGCCACGCGCCTTCAGTTCTTCGTACGCGGCCTGGATATCGGGGACAACGAAGGCCAGATGAGCAACGCCCGCCGGCGGTCGACCTGGATAGAACTGAGCCTGCCCCTGGCCACCGGCGCGATGAAGGGCCAGGCGCACTGAGCCAGTTTCAAATTCTGTCCAGCCTGGCGAGCTAAAGCGTAGAGGCAGGCCCAGGATATCGCGATAGAAGGCTGTCGAGCGCTCCATATCGCTTACATAGACTACAATATAATCAGGCTTCTCCAGCTTGATGGTCATGGTTAGAATACTCCTTCTCAACTTTGGCGCCGTAGAACAGCAAGAGAGTACTGCCGTAGCGCCGCTCGTCTTCGAGGATCAGGCGTGTTAGCGGCACCGCTAGCAGCTCATCCCGCTCGCGTGGATGGATCTGGACAATGACGAGGCCCTCCTCGCTCAGCAGCGGTGAGCGATCGAGAAGGGCCAGGGCACGAGCGGCCAGGTGATGATACTGCGGCGGGGCTACATAGATGATATCATACGCCGCTCTCCGCGACGGATGAACTCCCAGCTCTGCACTGCCACTGGCTGACCTGGCCTCTTGCTGAGCCAGTAACCACTTGAAGGCATCGGCGCGCAGCATTTCAGCTCGCTCGTGCATCCCAGTCAGCTGGAGATTCTCGCGCAGCACTCTGAGGACACGCGGATCAATCTCGATAAAGGTAGCAAAAGCCGCGCCGCGGCTGAGCGCCTCAATGCCCACGCCACCGGTACCGGCAAACAGATCCAGAAAGCGGGCGCCTTCGACGCGCGTAGCCAGTATATCGAAGAGCGCTGTCTTCACGCGGTCAATAATGGGACGGGTGCCAGGCGTACGAGGAGATTTGAGGCGCCGCCCTTTGGCTTCCCCAGCAACAACGCGCATGGTCATCTCTCTCCTGTCAAGGTCGCTCAATTGAGAGCCAGGATGGCAGCAACGTCACGGTCAAAGTTGTCTTGCTTCGCCCAGGAAATCAGAGCTTCTACCTGGTCAATGCTGAGCTGCTTGAGAGCTGTGACTCCCCAGATACGGCCTATCAACTCACGCAGCTCATCCTCGCTGATCTGTTCACCAATGACGTTCCAGAGGACAGTCAGGCGCGCCTGGCTGGCCGGTGTGCCGCCACGGGCCTCGCGCATCTTGTTTAAGAGTGTACGCGCATGAATACGCTCCTGGAGCGAAAGCTGCCTCCTACCGCTGCCCTCCAGGTTCAACTCCTCTCCTTCCTCAGCATCCTCACGCTCATATCCGCCTCCATTCTCCTGGTCCCACTGGTCAGTTTCATCATCTTCCTCATCAAAAACATATTCTTGCTCTTCTCTTTGGCTATCTTCATCTTCAAATTGCTGTTCCTGTAATGGGAGAGAAGACTCGCTTGTCTCTCTTGATACCTGCTCTTCCTCTTCACTCTCGTCCTCGACGATCAGCTCCTCCCGAGCTCGTCCCTGACTCAATTCGCGCTGCGAGAAAACCGCGGGATAGGCCTGCTCCGAGAGAGAAACCGAAGCGGAG
>NZ_JADGIA010000305.1 GCF_019683635.1 Thermogemmatispora sp.
CTTTTTCATATAGATACATATATATCTATATAATAGAGATCAGCGCTACACTAGAGATAGCGGAGAGCCACCGATCGAGACAGCGGCAAGCCAAGCAAGGACAGAAGGGAGAGACACACTTGGTCAAGATCGCCATCACTGGCGGAGCTGGGTTTATTGGGGCACACCTGACACGTGCCTGTCTGGATGCTGGCCATCAGGTCATAGTCATTGACTCATTGGCCAGCGGCGCACGGGAGCGTCTTGATCCACGCGCGCGCTTCTACCAGCTAGACATTCGGGACCCGCGGCTACACGCGGTGCTCCAGATGGAGCGTCCAGAGATTGTCAGCCATCATGCGGCCTGTCGTTCAGCACTGCTGCCTGGCCAGCGTCCGCTAACCGATGCTGACGTCAATCTTCATGGCCTGCTCAACCTGCTTGATGGCTGCATAGCGGCCAACGTCGGTCGCCTTATCTTTGCCTCTGGCGGCAACGATCTCTACGCCGGAGAAGGCCAGGCCCTTCCCCTCAGCGAGGAGGCCCCGCTCTGCCCACGGCGCCCTCTCGACATTAGCAAACTTGCCGGAGAATGGTATATTCGCTACTATAGCCGCTACTATGGAATAGAGCATGTTATTCTACGCTATGCTGATGTCTATGGAGAAACCGACAGACAAACTGCTCAACATCCCTTAACCGAATTCATCTACAGCCTGCTGGAGCAGAGGCGGGTAGTCATTCGCGCCCCGCAAGGGGAGAGGCGCGACCATATCTACATTGCCGATGTGGTTCAAGCTCACCTGCTGGCTCTCGAACGTGGCGGCAACCAGACCATTCACATCAGCAGCGGCAGCGGCACCAGCCTCGAAGAATTCTATCAGCGGACCGCCGCCCTACTGGCCAGCGAAGTCCCGCCGCTCTATCTGAGTGAGCGTGGACGGACTGGAGCAGCCATTGCTCTCGATAACAGCCGGGCGCGGCAACTCCTTGGCTGGCAGCCGAGCGTCGATCTTGAAGAGGGGATACGGCGTACCGCTCAGAGCATCTGCGCCAGCCTGGGTCACAACCTGCCGCCTGTACCGCTCCAGCCTGTTCTGGCGCGGTCCGTAGAAGCGGCGTCGGCCTCGCGTCTGGCAGCCTCGGCCTCGGCCTAGCGCATGAAGCAGGCCAGGCCAGGGTGCGGCTGCTCGCCAGATTACAGCCTGCCCTCTGGCTAAGAGCGCGGCCAGAGAGTGGGAGGGCGGCCCAGGGAACGAGAAGACAGCAACCTCTCCCTCACGCTGGTGCAGCGACAGCGGCGACATCGGACCGGACACCGAACTCATTGGCCCCGTTGCGGCCATTCCCTCCACCGCAACGGGGCTTTTTGTTGCAAGCCAGGGGGAAGCGAAAAAGCGGAGATAGGGAACCAGAGCGCTCCCCTTGGGCTGCATCTCTGGCCGGTTCGCAGATAGCCGGACCTGTCGAGCAGATAGGAGCTACTGCTGCAAGCCGCTTACCACGCGTGCATACTTCTCAGCCAGAGCCTGGGCCTGCTCGCTCGACTCCGATTCCGCCACTACGTGGAAGAGAGGCCGATCGGCATCTGGCAGCACCAGCACCCACTCCTTGCTTCCCAGATCGATCTTAATCCCATCGATCGGCTTGGCACGTCGCTCGCGATACTGCTCGCTCAGAATACGCATGACCTTGCCCTTGTGCTCCCAGGGGCAGGCCACGCGCGTACGGCTCAAGTAGTAGCTCGGCAGATCGTCCACCACCTCAGAGAGCTTCACCTCAAAGTAAGCCAGCAGCTCCAGCAGCTTAGCCACAGCCATCATGCCATCGAAGGCGGGCAGGAACTCCGGGAAAATGAAGCCGCCCTCGCCGTCGCCAACCAGCACCACCCCCTCACGGCTCGCCGTTGCCATCAGGGCTTGAGGCAGAACGCGCGTATGCAGGATATGGCCATCGTAGCGCTTAGCAATATGCTGGAGGGCACTGGGGGCTGTCACCGGGGCCGCCACCGTCGCCTGATGGAAGCGGCGCAACATCAGGCTTGTCATCACCGCCAGCATCTTCATCCCATCCAGGATGCGCCCACGGTCATCCACCACCGCGATCCGCTCACCAGCCGGATCGATGCGGATGCCCAGATCGGTATGGAGGGCTGCCGTAATCGTGGCCAGGCGCTGCAGATCGCGCTCCACCTCATCCTTCGTGCGAGTGACCAGCGACTCATCGGCACTCGTATTCAGGATAATGACATCCACACCGAGGCGGTTAAAGATGCCGGGCAGCAGCTGAGTCGTACTTCCGTGCGCATAATCCATCACGATCTGGAACTTGCGCTGACGGATCAACCCCTCATCGACCACCTTGTGGAAGCCCTCCAGATAGAGATTGAGCACGCGCTCGTTCTCCTGGACTTCGATCGACCCCAGGTCGTCGATATAGACGCGGCGGAAGTCCTCGCGGAAGTAGAGATTCTCCACCTTACGCTCGGTCGCCTTATTGATATCGAGGCCGTACTGGTCAAAGAACTTAATGTCGACAATGCGCGGATCGTGAGGAGAGAGGCGCACGTGGATGCCGCCGACGGACTCGGTATTGCGCACATAGTAGCGGGCCACCGGGATCGGGACCTGATTAATATCGTGAACGTTGATGCCTGCCGAGGGGAGGCCGGCCACAATCGCCCGCTTAATCATTCGTGAGGTACGATGTGATGAATCGCGATTGACAGCAACGATGCTGCCCTTGGGAAGAATAGCGCCGTAAGCTGCGCCAAGGCTGGCGGCGAACTCGGGAGTCAGATCGATATTCACCAGACCCGTTACCCCGTAACGTCCAAAGAGACCGCGTCTACCCTGCGAGCCCCAGATAATGCTGTTATTGACCACAGCGCCGGTCTCGATCTCCTTATCGGGCCAGATCTTCACATTGGGCTGGATAATGGCGCCCTCCTGGACGATCGAGTTATCGCCGATCACCGAGCCTTCGAACATCACCGCCTTGCTCTTGATGCTCGTCGAAGAGCCGACGAGAGCGCCGCGCAGCTCGGCCCGCTCACCAATATAAGAGTTATTCCAGATAATGCTCCGGTCGACCTGGGCCCGCTCATCGACGATCGTATAGTGGCCAATGATGCTCGGCCCGTGGATAATGGCGCCCGACTTAATCTTGCAATCGTGCCCTAAGTAGACCGGGCCATAGAGCTGAGCATCTTCAGCAATCTCCACACCCTCTTCGCACCAGACACTGTTGCCAATATGGCGACCAGGAATCTCGATCTGGACGCGCCCCTGCAAAGCATCCGCGTTGGCGCGCATATACTCGCTCAGGTTGCCTACATCGCACCAGTAGCCACTGGCGATATAGCCGTAGATGGGGTCGCCCTTCTTCAGCATCAAGGGAAAGAGATCCTGGCTGAAGTCAAAAGGCTTATTCTTCTCGAAGTAGGTCAACACGCGGGGGTCGAGCACATAGATACCGGTATTGATCGTATCGCTGAAGACCTCGCCCCAGCTAGGTTTCTCCAGAAATTGCGTGATATGGCCATCTTCGTTGGTGATAATGACCCCGTACTCTAGCGGATTATGGACATGAGCGAGCGTCAAAGTTGCCAGCGCTTGCTTTTCCTGATGAAAGCGGATGATATCGCTCAGATTATAGTCGGTGAGCGCATCGCCGCTGATCACGAGGAACGGCTCGGTCAAATGCTCCTCGGCATTTTTCACGCTGCCGGCGGTGCCTAGAGGGACATCCTCGCGAGAGTAAGTAATGCGCATCCCGAACTGCGAACCGTTGCCGAAGTAGTCCTCGATATTGCTTGCCAGGTACTGAACGGTGACGATGACCTCGGTGATCCCATGTCGCTTCAGGAGGTTCAGGATATGCTCCATGACGGGCTTGCCCACGATCGGCACCATTGGCTTGGGGCGCTTAATGGTCAGGGGACGTAGGCGAGATCCTTCCCCTCCGGCCATAACAACCGCTTTCATGACTTTTCTCTCCTTGGCGCGGGGTTGCTCATCTGGTCATGGAAACTGCAACGGCGCAGCAGGGGGCTGCGCCGT
>NZ_JADGIA010000306.1 GCF_019683635.1 Thermogemmatispora sp.
CAGCCAGAGAGTGCCATCGTGATTATCTCCTCGATCTCAGGAAGGAAGCCGTCTCTATCCGTGCAGTATGGCACAGCCAAGGCGGCAGAAATCTTTCTCAGTCAGGCGCTCGCGCTGGAACTGGCGCCCTTGCGCATTCGTGTCAACACCATTTGCCCCGGGTCGGTCTTGTTCGCCGGGGGAGGCTGGGAACGCTTTCAAGCGCGTCATCCCGAAGCGTTCGCGCGCTTCGCGCAAGAGGAGTTTCCGTTTGGGAGACTCGGTACGCCCGAGGAGGTGGCTCGTGTCGTGGTGTTTGTGGCATCTCCAGCAGCGAGTTGGATCAATGGGGCGGTGATTGCTGTCGATGGAGGTCAGCAGCAGCCTTCGGCGTTCCAGCGCGGCCCGGTGTGGCGCTAGAGAAGCATCAGGAGAAGGAGTCACCTGCTTGCTGAGCGGCGCACAGGCTGGGCGGTCGCAGCAGACTCGGAGACGCCTGCTCCTGGAGGAAGCTCGCCAGCCAAGAGGAGCTTGTCAAGGGAGGGAAAGCCAGCCCAGCCCCTGGGAGCCTGGTCCAGGCCTGCTTTCCCCGTTGAGCGAGGCGAGGCACCGGCATCTGGGCCTTCCAGATGCAGGCCCTCTTTCCCCATGCTCTCTGCTCGACTGCTTCACCGGCATCAGCCGCCAGCTCGGCTTCGAGCTGGCTGTCCTGCGCCGGTTGGGCCAGGTCCTGCCGCCAGCAAGCACCTGGCTCCTATCACGCTCATGAAGACGTCCCCCGTTCCTGCGAGGACCTGCTGACCGGTACCCCATCGGGTCGACGGCGCATCACCGTGATCAGCTGGGCCAGGGTCTCCTGCTGTTGCCATTCCCCCCACTCTTGCCCTCGCTGAGCCAGATGAGTAAAGATGGCTCGGGTGGTCTTCCCAACAGAGCCAGGAGGCGCATCTTGCAGGGGTGTGCCAGGCAGTGGCATAAAGGTATGGCTATGAATGCACACCTTGGGACTGATACTCGTCAGTCGCTCCATCAGGGCACGGCTCGCCGCTTCATCCTGCTCTGTCTCCCCTGGCAGCCCGGCGATGAAGTCAACATAGATGCGCTTGACGTTGTGACAGTACCGCGCCAGGTTCCGTACTGCCTGCTCCACGGCTTCAACGCCATGCTCACGATGCATGGCCGCCAATAACCGTTCACTTCCTGTCTGGGCCCCAATGGCAAAATAGGCCGCATCTGAGCAACGATCCAGCAGCTGGGCAATCTCAGGCGTGATATACTCTGGCCTCATCTCACTGGGGAATTCCCCAAATTTCAGCCGCGCTCCCCCCGCGACCTCTCGCATCGCTCGCAGCGCTACCTCCAGGCGCTCCGGTTGCGGATGCATCCCATCATCTGAGAGATAGGCGAGCGCGTCGGGGGTGATGAAGCGGATGTCCTTGAACCCAGCACGCACCAGCTGCTCGATATGCTCCAAGACGTTTTCCAGCGCTCGGTGCCGCATCCGGGCCCCATGCAAAAACGGCGTCTGACAGAAGCGGCACGCATGCGGGCAGCCTCGGCCAATCTCAATGGCTCCCAGGCGACGATGCTTGACGCCAATGCTGGGATAGCGACTGGTCAGCTCAATCAATGGGGGGCGCCCTGTCCGCAGGACCCGCTGCCCCTGGTTCCCTTGCCCAAGCACCGCGACCCCAGGGATGTCTGCCGGATCAGGCTGGCCCTGCAGTAAGCGCACCAGAAATTCACAGAACGACCACTCCCCCTCTCCAATAAAGACGACATCGAAGCCCAGGCGCAAGGTGCCGGCAGCATCGCCGGAAGCATGGGCCCCCCCGGCGACAAAGCGTACCTGCTCCTGGGAGGTGCCCGTCTGCCTCTTGAGGGTGTCAAGCAGGGAGGCCATCTTGGGCAGCGCCGCCGTCATAAAGCTACAAGCCACCACAACAGTGCCGTGTGATCCCACCTGCTCCCGCAGCGCTTGCAAGGCCGAGAGGCTGGCCCCTGGCGCTGGTGGGACAAACTGCAGCGTGACCTCGCTGAGGCGCGGATCTTGCTCAATGGCTCCGGTCAAGGCATTGATGCTGAAGCGATTACTCTGGTCGGCCAGGAAGAGAACTGCCACCTTTCTCTGCACTGTTGGCATCATGGCTGCTCTCCAAAGGGTCTCGTGGTCCGCCGAGAGGCAGGAAATGCTCCCAGAAGACGAACCGTGTGCGCATACCAAACCAGCCAGATCTCTGCCAGACGCAATGCCACTGGGCGTAAGCGATAGCGGATGGCAGGATCGGCATCCCGATGCATCTGCTGAAGCAGTGTGAGCAAAAATTCTCTATCGAGCGAGAGGATATGCATCGCGCGATCAGCAACCGCTCGACGAATATAGAGATCAGTTTCTCCTGCCAAGCAGCTGATTACGTGCTGGGCGAGATGACGGACAGACGACTCTGCCCGCAAGTAGGGCAGGATTGCAGGCAGAGCCTTAGCCACCGCCCTGCGAACATTTCGATGGCGTGAAGAGCTGTTTCTCAAGAGATGGTGGTATATTTGCAAGACTGCTTCGGTGCGTACAGGAAGCAGCCGTTCTAAATACCGAGCTGCAACAATCTGAACCAGCAGGTGGCCCTGCCGCAACCCTTCCGAGATGGCCTGAAGCGCCGTTTCAGGGGCAGGGGCAGCAATAATCTCATGCAAGGCGATGGAGAAGCGCACAGCCTCTCGTTCCACCCCCTCCCAGCGGCTAAGGTAGTGGCTCAGTAACTCAGGTAAGGCAGCGCGAAGTTGCTCCAACTGCTGCCGTAGTCGACCTTGCTCTTCTGGATCAGACACGTGTTCTTCCAACGTGCCGGCAAGCAATCGCTGAACGTGCTCTCTCAGATCACCGCAGACTTCTACTGCGGCCAGCCCAACGTAAATATCATCATCAGGGAGGAGACGGAGCCAGGAGAGCAGACGGTGACCGGACTCTGGAGTCGCCTGGAAGAGTGCGGGTAAGGCTTCTACTACACGTCGCCGAATATCCGCTCTGCGGATCGGATCGTAATCCAGGCGCAAGACCTCAATCAGCCGTTCTGCTTTCGCAGGGTCACAGCGACACAATGCTGGTAGAGCCTCAGCAATGCGTCGGCGAAGCTCCCAAGGTGCCTCTTCATGAAGGCCCTCTGCCACAGAAAGCAGCAGTTGAAGCTGGCTGGGATGAGCTTGACCAACACCGCTAAGCACTGCTCCAACAAGCTGGTCAATGGTCAGTAATAGCTCCTCCCCCGGGGTCCCAAGCTTTTCTGATTCATTTCCGCCTTCCGAGGAGAGAGAGCTACCCGTCTGCCATTGCTCTACGATCTGAGCAAGGAGATCGAGAGAAAGAGGAGAAGGATTGACCTCTGTCCTGGCAGGGAGAGCTATCTCCCGCAGACTCAATAGATCAGCAGCGCCGCAGAACACATACTTGTAACGCAGGTAGGAGAGAAATGTCCTCATCTCATCCAGCAAGGCCATTTGGTGAGTTGGTCCCACCTCTCTGACAAGCCGGTACCATTCCTGAGTCGTCTGCATCAAACGCGTAAGTCCAGAATCCAGAAAAGGAGCGGAGGAGGAATAAGATGCCGAAGCGCTCAGAGAAGCTTCCTCGGGATGGGGAGGATAACCAGCCGCCGCTAGTAAGGTTCCTGCCTGCTCGGTACTCAAGCCGAGCGCTTCCGTGAGACGTTGAACCACTTGCTCACTAGGCCGACGATCCCCAGAGAGAATCCGTTGGAGATAATTCACGCTGATGCCTGCAACTGTTGCCAGGTGCTTTTGCTTAATGCCTGATGCCCGAATATACTGCGCAAGCAGCTGAGGAAACGATTCCATAATGGCCTCTCTCTCGGTTGAGAAGAGCACGCTGTCTCAAAAATGCTTGACAGGAAGAAGAAACACCTTCTTCCTTCTTGCTTTCCTTGAGCATACCATACACCAGTCTGATTTGTCAATCATAGTATTGACAAATCAGGCCCATTTTCTATTGACAACCTCAGATCAGCAGGATATCCTCAATAG
>NZ_JADGIA010000307.1 GCF_019683635.1 Thermogemmatispora sp.
GCCTGCAGTTGTTGCTCATCGAGAGCCACGAGGGGCTGGGCCTGAATGGGGCCGGGAGGGAGCAGAGCGCGCAAACGGGCCATGATGGCGTCGGCGGCCTGGATAGAAATCTGCTGTGAAATGATGGCGTCGACCAGCGCCTCGAAAAGGTTGGGGTCTGGTACCAGGGTGCATGGTCCTACGCGCTCAATAGCGCTGGCCAGAATAGGATCACCGGCTTTCAGCGCCAGGGTAGCTGCAGCGACAACGTCAGTCCAAGTTTGCTGGATAGTCATTCGTCCGTCTTTCTGCTCGCTCAACGCTCTAATGTCGGTCGCTTGCTTACTTCCTGCCGAAGGGCTGGCCGCTGAGGCAAAGGAAGCCCCGGATGGAGAGCGCATCGAAGCGTGTCGGCGTGGCTCTCCGCTGATATTGTAGCACATGCCGGCTTCCTGCCGCTGGCGCCTCACGTCTGGCGTGGAGCGAGAGAGGAAGGCTGCGTCAGGAGTAGAGGAGAGCGGTTCGGACAGAGGACGAGAGGCGGAGGAGAACGCAGATTCTCCTCCGCCGGGGCTGAAGGGCCTGCCGTATCAGGCCCTGGCCACGAGGCTGCTCTCGCGGAAGTGAAGGAGGGCGGCCAGCCCCACGACCAGGGTCAGGCCAAGCATAGTCAACGTAGGTCCCCAGCGCATGCCCTCGGTCATCGGGCTACCGTAGAGATGGAAAATCGACAGATTGATCAGCCAGTCGGGCAGCTTCAGCATCGGCTGCAGAAACTCCATCAGGAAGGAGAGCGCCAGGAATGCGCTCACGAGTCCCGTGGTCAGGCCGGAGGGGAGGCGCGTCGCCAGCAGGTAGACCAGAGCGGCGGCCAGCCACTCCAGCGGCAGCATGCTGAAGCAGGCGGCTGCCGTATCGCCGACGTCGATACGCAGATTGATGATGTTGGCCGTCACCAGGAGACTAAGCCAGATCAACAGCGGAGGGATCAGCGAAGCCAGGATGACAGCCGAAGCATGCTCAGCGAGCAAGCGGAGGCGCGACTGAGGCATGCTCAGGATGATCTCCAGGCGGTTATTGTCAAGATCGCGGCTCCAGCTGTGGGCCAGCGTCAAAGCGAAGATGGTCAGGGCCACAGGGATAAAAGCGAAGACGGTCGCCCCTAGAAGGCCCTGGTTGGTGGCGACGTTGTAGCCGCTAAAGAGCTGGCTCATCACCGCATTGCCTTCAACTGCCTTCCTGAAGACGTCCAGCAGGCTGGGAATGAGAGCGGTGAAAGATTCGACGAAGAAGAGCGTGATCACCGTCCACCAGAAGAGGGCGGTGAACTGCGTACGCAGAGTGCGCAGACCCAACGAGCGTAAGAAGGGATCGCCAGCGGCGCGCGCCAGCGCACGGGAGCGCTCGACGGTCGCCGGCTGCCGCCGCCCATTGAAGGAGAGCTGAAGCGCCACGTCGCCCAGGTCGCGCCGGGCAAAGAGCAAGACACTGGCGGCGATCAAGGCCACTGCTAGCAGGACGAGCAGCATCAAGGCCCCCCAGTTGGCGGCAACCGATGGAATCAAAGGTTTATTGCCATTGTAGTAGTAGAAGATCGACAAGTGGCGCAACCAGTCGAAATCGTGCTGGACTCGCCCAACGCTATCGAACACGAACATGATCACCAGGACCGCCGCCGTCCAACCGGCGGCGGCGCCGCGCCAGCGCACGAACTGCGAGATCAGCAGGGCGATGCTGGAGAAGATCAGCTCAAAGAGGCCGACATTAAGGGCTGTCAGCAGGGCTCGCGGGTAGTCGGCTGTTTCGTGGGCGCTGAGCTGGCCGAGCAGGATAAAGAGGCTGATGATGAGCATCATTACGAGAATGGCCAGCATCAGGGCGAGCAGCTTTTCCAGCAAGAGGCGTACCCGGGCCACCGGCTGCGAGAGCAGGACATCGAGTGTGCCGCGTTCCTCATCTCCGCGCACCAGGCGGGCACCGGCCAGGATGGCCCAGATGGCCAGGAAGGCTGGCAAGGTTGTGCCAAAGAGGCGAAAGGTGACGTAGCCGGGAATAGTATTGAGCGCCACCTGATCGCCATAGAAGCTAAAGGACTGATAAATCTGCGTGACGCCAGCGCTGAGAACATCCTGAGCGGTGGCGTACATAGCATAGATCAGCAGTCCCAGGCCGAGGCCCCAGCAGAGGACTGCGATCCAGTACTCGCGCAACGTTTTCAGCCAGATCGTACGCAGCATAGCTGTTTCCTCCCGTCATTGGCCGCCACAAAGCGGACAGAGACATTTAGCGGCCAGCGGCAACTGGCTGGTCGACCTGATAGAAGCGCAGGAAAATCTCTTCGAGGCTTGGCTCCTGAGTTGAGAGGCTGAGCGCATCGTGGGCGGCGGCTGCCTTGATGACTGCTTGCAGATCACCCTGGACGTCGAGATGCAGCTCGCGACCGTCGTGGTTGAGGCGGACGGCGGCCACGCCGGGCAGATTCTGGAACCACTGCGGCGAGACAGGCCCGGGAAAGCTGATGATGACTGTCTGCTGTCGCATGTGCTTGAGCCGGCTCACCTCGTTCACCTCGACCAGGCGCCCCTCGCGGATGATGCCGACGCGGCTGCAGGTCTGCTCAACCTCGGGCAGGATGTGCGACGAAAGGAAGACGGTGCGTCCCTCGCTCTGCACCTCCCGCAGCATGCGGTAAAACTCCTGTTGGTTGAGGGGATCGAGGCCGCTGCTCGGCTCGTCCAGAATGAGCAGCCGCGGACGATGCATGAAGGCCTGGATCAGGCCCAGCTTCTGGCGGTTGCCGCGCGAATACTCGCGGAAGCGCTTGCCAGGATCAAAGTCCAGTCGCTCGCAGAGCTGCTGCACGTAGGAGCGGTCGACGCCGCCGCGCAGGTGGCCGAGGTAGGTCAAGATCTGGGCCCCGGTCAGCCCGGGATCAAAGGCGAACTCCGAGGGCAGGTAGCCCACGAGCCGCTTGACGGCGGGCGCCTGCGACCAGCAGTCCAGACCGGCAACGGTGGCACGGCCCGCCGAGGGACGCAGGAAGCCCATCAGCGTGCGGATGGTGGTGGTTTTGCCGGCGCCGTTCGGACCGAGAAAACCGAAGATCTCGCCTTCCTCGATCTCAAAGGTCAGATCAAGAATGCCGCGGCTGCGCCCGTAATACTTCGTCAGGCCGCTGGCTTGAATCAGTGCTGTCATGAGTGTTTCCTCCTGAAATGCCTGGAATATACTGTTCCAGATAGGTGCGAATGGCCGCCACGAAGCTTGCAATATGCTCATTTGCCAGGTAAGCCAAACGGCGGCGCTTCTCTGGGGGCGGTAGTGGCTGGTTTTCCAGCGTGCGGTGAATGGCCTCGCCCAGGTCCTGAGCCTGTTGCTCAAGCGGAAGGCGTTCTTCTTCCGGCCAGAGCGGGTCGAGCATCATATAGCCCATGAAGAGAGCTGCCAGCATGTATTCTAAGCGCTGAAGGCTCAGGTCTGAGCGCAGCAGACCATCCGCCTGCATCTGCGCCAGAATGGTGTGAGCAAAAAGCACTTTGCGGCGAGCGATTGAATTCCCCTGCAGATAGTCATGCTGGGCCATCGAGCCGAGCAGAGTGACGTCGTTGGTCAGCAGCGCCTTCACCAGCGGACGCTCCTGGTAGCGCAGAAAGGCATACGGAAAAAGCGTATGGAAGGCAAAGCTATCAGCATTCTCAACGATATACCTCTGCAGTGATTCGATCACGGCCAGAGCCTCGCGCATAATCACCGACATAAAGAGATCCTCGCGCGTCTTCCAGTGGAGATAGATGGTTCCTTTGGCAACCCCGGCCTCGCGCGCGATGTCATCGATGGTCGTCTTATCGTAGCCCCAGCGCTCGATGAGCTTGACAGCAGCATCAAGGATGCGCTCGGCCCGCGCCCGGCGTCTCTGGGGAGAGATAGGCGCCCTGCCACGCCGCGCAGGCTGATCTGACTGGCCTGCCACTGCTCCTGGCCTCCCTTCTTTTTATTGACTAAATGACTAAATAAATAAAAAC
>NZ_JADGIA010000308.1 GCF_019683635.1 Thermogemmatispora sp.
TCCGGCCCAGGTCATGCTGGAGCCGGCAGCGGTGCACGATGCAGAGGAGCTCTGGCTTGTCTGGAGCAAGGCCCTCCAGTGGCAGCGCTGGGAGCAAGCCGCTGCGCAGGCCCGGCCCCGACTGCAGACCGTGCTGTTGTTACCTGATGACGAGGCGGATGAGCGCTGGCTCGAAATGGCGTTACGTGAGGCGGTGCCGCTCTTACGGGAGGACCAGGCCCGTCTGCTGATCAGTGCCCTACGACGGCAAGGAGGGGCCGACGTCCAGCTCCTCTGCTGCAACCAGATGGACAGGCTGGCATCTGCCCTCCGTTCGTGGGGCGTCTCCTTCCGGCTCGCGGCGCGGAAGGAAGAGGGATGAGCAACGCGCTCTGGGGGACTCGCCAGCTCTGTGCTCTCAGGGGCGCTCTGCTGCTGCTGATTCACGAGGCCGCGAAGCCGTCCTGGCTCATCCCGTCTTCTTCCAACGCGGGCGGAGAGACACAAGGGGTCTTCCGCGTCCGGGTTGGCACGATGACGGTCTACCTTCAGCAGCGGCCCGCGAGCGCAAGCCGCTCCCGATCTGGAGCGCTTGCTGGTAGAGGCCGAGAATCGCTTCGACGCACTGGTGGTGGCGGGGGAGCTGGCAGGCTCACTGGACCCATCCGTTGCACATGCGGCCTTCCTGGCCCTCTGTCAGCTTCGGGAGCGCAAGGGGTGGAGTCAAGCGACATTCGAAGTGGCTCTTGCCGGTGCCAGTGAGAATGAGGAGCAAAACGCTGCTGTCCTCACCTGGGATCGCACGCTGCTGCGTGCTCGCTGGGTGCTGCCGACTCGATCAGGACCGGAGCTGCCAGTCCCCCGGGACCTGTTTGCCCCGCTCCGTGTGCCGCCGACCCCCGAGGCCAGCACGCTCCTGCGGCAGGCCCTGGAGCACGTGGCTCATCGCAGTGCACCCGCAGGCGCTGCCGAGAGGAAGCGAGCGATCACTCCCTCCTGGGGTGCTGACCGGCCTGGTTTCCTTGAGGTCGGCAGTGTGCAGCAGCTAGAGCACCTGATGGAGCAGGCTACAGCCTGGCCACTCGATTTGCCAGAACACTACCTGCAGGTCCACTGGTGCTGTTATGGCGAGTATGGAGAGGCCGGCGCGAGAGAAACAAGAGAGGCTGAGTCTGCTGGGAGACCGAGGCGGCATCGCTCAGGCAGAGCCGTGCTCTATCACGGCTCCTATCGCTGGGAAGCTGGCCAGGAGCCAGAGAGCGCCGTGATGGGATCGGCATCCCTGCATCGTGAACTCTGGGTTCTCTTCGCGGCCTGCCCGCATCGAGCCAGGCTGGAGGCAGCCTGGCAGATGTGGCTCGGCAGCTGGAGCGCGAAGCAGGAGATCGGCCTGGCTCCGCTCGCCCAAGGCCTGCAGGAACTCTGGAGCGTGCTGGCTGCCGCGACCCTGTGACCTGACCCTGACTCTCCTCGCCATTGTCCCCGAGGCGATCCGGCGCTCCGCGAGCTTTCTCATTGCCATAACCATCCGAGCGGCGATCCAAGGCCGTCGCCCGAGGATGAAGCCATGACCCACTCCCTGATTCAAGCCGGGCTGCTGCTCAATCTGCCCGTGCTGGACCATCTGATCCTGGCCCGACGTGGGTGCTCCAGCTTTCGCCGTCAGCAGGAGCAGCAAGACCAGTGGCTGAAACACTGAGCCGCATCATGGTGAGGCGGCAGGCGCCAGCCCAGCCGTTCGTCGCGCGAAACTGTTCCTGGAAGGGGGAACTGGCCTCCCTCTTCCGGGGACAGAGGCCTCCTCTCAATCCGTGCTGCTGCCTGTTGCTCGACTTTCCTCTGTCTCTCTGCTTTACCGCAGCCATTGTCGAAAGGAGTACCATCTATGACGACAGAATCGACCCTCGAATCATTTGCAGGTACGCTCGCCGATGTGTCCGCCGAGCTGGTACGGACGCAAGAGCAGTACGATACATTCGCGTTAGCGAGGTTGGTCCCCTTCCCCGGGTATCGGCGCAGGCATGCGATTCTGAGGCGTCTCTGTGGCATCTATCCCTGCCAGCGCAGTGTCCCCAGCTGGTGGCATGCCCTGCTGGATGAACTGGCCCGTTTCGGGGTCAGTCCGTCGCTGATCGCACTCCTGCGAGAGGTCGAGGAACCCGAATTCTATGGTGGTTGCTTGCTAGGAGCGCATGCAGAGCGTCTCAAGGAGATCGGGGCCTGCTCCGGTCCTCCCCGACCGGCCTGGACCCGGAGTCCTCGCCTGGGGAAGATCCTCGAGGCGCTTGGGCAGAGGGAAGGGTCGGAAGAGGAGAGACAATGCATCCTTCGCTGGTACCAGCAATACCAGAATCGCGGGGCCAAGGAGGGACAGAGAATCTTGATAATCAGTGCTCATCCGTGGGATATTCTGAGCATGGGAAGTGGCAGAAGCTATCGAACGTGTCAAGCGTTAGATCAAGAGAATGTCAGTTCATACCAACGGCGGCTTCCGAGCAATCTCCTTGATGCGGGGATGCTGGTGGCGTACATTCCCTCCTCTCTCGAAGCCATCCGGGACCGCTGGACCTTACAACGCATGGAAGCGCGCTGTATCCTGCGTCTGCTGTTCTGTCCGCATCTCCGCCGATGGGTGATCTACATCGATCGTTGCTATGGGGACGTCTCTCTCTCTCAGATGCTCCGAGCAGGGATCGAACAACTCCTTGAGCAACGAGGAATCGCCTCCTCGGGGTATGTGGGATCTGGCTCGCCTGCCAGCTTTCTCCCAGTCCGGGGGCGCCTGCTCTCCTTTCCGGATGGGCTCTGGGAGCCCTACCTGGATGGGGACGCACTGAGCTGGATCGATCTGTGCGTGCACGGGCGAAGCTATGCTCGCCTGGAGGGCCATCTCTTCATCAGGGTCACGCCGGGCACGGAACGCTCAGCAGGAAACGCTCTGGACGCTCTTGACGTGGGGCCTTGAGATCCAGGCATCCCTGGCTCGCCTGGTCTAGCGGTCGGAATCTACCGTATGACGGAGATCAGGCTAGTGGTGAGCGGCTCGAACCAGTATGATGTACTGCCCCGATGCAAACGGCTGCGGGAACAGCAGCTGCGTCAGCCGAATGGGCAGAATGGTCAGCCTCCTGCGGGTCGCACCGCGGCGAGCCGACACGGTGGCCCAGAACGGACCTGGAAGAAGCTGCCAGCCGGCGCAGCACGATTGCTTCCCCTGCCCTGTGCAGACCTCCCTCGCTCGTCGCTTCCGCTTCCCCCAGCAAGGCCCCCCGTCGACGCCGCAGTTCGCGGGCATGCAATCAGTTCAGAAAGGAGATCGATCATGGAAGAGACGACGTTTCACCTGTTCTCAGAAGAGGATCGAGCGCAGTATGCGCCGCTCAAAGCCGCCATTGATCAGTTGGCTGCCGTCTGTGATGGGGCCCGCCGGAGAGACGGGGCTGGTTTCAGCGGTGTAGATACCCGCCTGGGTCACTGGCTGGCCCGCCTGCCCCTGGCTGCCTGGCCTGAGGCGGCCTTCGAGCGGGCCTGGAAGCTGGCGCAGAAGTATGCCCGGCAGCTCAAGCGCGCAGAGATAGACCCCGCCTCCCTGCCACGTCCACGGGTTCTCTGACACGACCTCCTGGAGTGTGCAGGTATGCCCTACCAACCCTGATCTGCGGCGGGGCTACCTGCTCCAGCACCGGCAAAGCGGACAGCCTGCGCGGAGCTGGACCCTGGGTGGTCAGGAGCTGGTGGGGCACGCCATCTTTCGCCAACTTGGGAAGGCACTCGACCAGCTCCTCCGAGAAGAGCGAAAGGGGGTCTTCCATGCCCGGTTGGGCCCGATGAGGATCTGCCTTCGCTCCGAGCCGGAAGACGGCGGCTGAAGGGCAAAGCGGAGCCCTGCTGTTTCCGCTTCTCTGCCTTTCAGACAGAAGCGCTCGAACGGGCTGGGAAGATCATTGCGGGACTCTCCTGACTCCTGGGGTCTCGTGTGACCATCCCCTGCCCCATCCAGGCTTCCCGGCGAACCGGC
>NZ_JADGIA010000309.1 GCF_019683635.1 Thermogemmatispora sp.
CGCATCATCGTAACGCTCTCGTGACCAGCATCAACTATGCTTGGGGAAGAGAAGAACAAGAGACAAGCGATGTGGACAGGACAGCCATGACCAGCGGTGCCTAGCTCGCGCGCTGCTGGCTCTCTCAAGCAGAAAGGAGTCGCAGACCGATGTTTCGCCGCATCCTTGTTCCCCTGGATGGCACCCCCGCCGCGGAACGCGCCTTGCTGATCGCCGCCCATCTGGCGCGCCCAGTTCAAGGATCAATCTCCGTGCTACGCGTGATTGAATGGCCTCCCCCAGGTGTGCTTGCTGATAGCAGTGCCCTCTATGATCCTTCCAGCAGCCTGGCAGAGCAAGCCCTGGCTCAAGCCGGGCGCTACCTCAACGAGACCGTTCAGAACTATGCTCAAGCCCTTGAACGCCTGCCCGTCGAGCAAGAGGTCGCTTTTGGCCCGCCAGCCTCAACAGTGTGTTCGGCGGCGCAGCTGGAGCAGACGGACCTCATCATCCTCTGCACCCATGCTGCTAGCCGGCTCAAGCGCTGGATCGTGGGCAGTATGGCGCAGCAAGCCGTCAGACGAAGCCCGGCCCCGTTGCTAGTCTTCCATGAGCAAGGGCCGCTGCTGCCCTTTCCGCGACCGGAACGTCCGCTGCGCCTGTTGCTGCCGCTTGATGGATCGCCGGTCGCAGAGGCCGCGCTCAGGCCAGCCTTTCAGCTGCTAGCGCAGCTTGTTCCTCCTGAGTTGAGCCTGGTACAGTTATTGCGTGTTATCGATATCTCGGGCTACGGAGCGTTAGGAGGAGGGCTTGTCTCTGTCCCTGATCTGGAGCTGCCTGAACAGCTCCAGGAGGAAGCCAGGAACTATGTGGAGGGAGTGGTGCAAAGAGTGCGTCAGGATCAGCTGGCCAATCCTGCTGTAACAATCACGTCGGCGGTGACGGTGGGCAGCAATGTCTCAGAGGCGATTCTCGAACATGCTACAGCTGAAGAGGAGCGGGACCCCACTCAGCGCTTCGATCTGATCGCGCTGGCGACTCACGGACGCACCGGACTGGCCCGCTTCTTGCTCGGCAGTGTAACTGAGCAGCTGCTTGCACACAGCAGGCTTCCCTTATTTATTGTGCGGCCCGGGATGCTGCGGGAAGAGGAAGACCCTGATGAGCAGGCCAAGCGGACCGGAGAAGAGCAGCGACAGACAGCCGATGATCCAGAGAGTACAGCCTGGACGGGGCTCCTCTAATGCCGATGGTTTCCCCTGGCTGGCTCTATCGCTTACTGAGAGGTGTGCCTGAAGAAAGGCATGCCTCTTGTTCTTTCCGATGTGTCCAGCCAGGTTGCCGAACTGCAGGTCGCTATCTCAGCCATTGTCTTCCCCCGTTCACGCACCAGCCCCGTCCGCCGACATACCCGCTCCCTCCAGCCGGGCCTGCCGGTTCTGTTCTGCATTAAAAAATCATAAAAAACCAACAATCAGGCATTATGACAAGCGCTTCTCGTTGACATCCCTCTTCTCCTTTCCTAGACTGACAGTGTTCGCTCTCCATCTGCACTCATTCATACTAGCTCTTTTCACACAGAGCGGGACCAGATAACAAGGAGGTAGCAGTATGCCCTGGTGGTTCTTCAGACGCAAGCGCCCAACAGCACCCCAGAGCAGTTTCCCAGCGATCTCAGACACTTCCGAACCAGCCCGATTCCCCAGTCGGGAGAACGCGATCACTCTACCCAACCACGCCGATACCGATCAGCGCCGCTATCTTGAGGAGCAGCCCTATCTGCTGCCCAAGGACCTGCAGGAGGTCAACCGCCTGGACTTTCAGCACTACGTACTGCGCGCTGCCCTGCGCCGCAACTATCTGGCTCCCATCCAGGCTCCGCGCCAGATCCTTGATGTTGGCTGCGGCACTGGACAATGGGCCTCCGAGCTAGCGCGTGAGTTCCCCCAGGCGAGCGTGGTCGGCCTGGATGTGGAGGAGGCAAAGCAGCAGACAGCTCCCCCGCCCAATTACCGCTTCGTCAAAGGAGACGTGCTTAATGGCCTCCCCTTCCCGGACCGCTCCTTCGATTTCGTCCATCAGCGCTTCTTATGGACGGCACTGCCACTGGCGGCCTGGCCCCGAGTAGTGCAAGAATTGGCACGGGTGACCGCACCTGGCGGCTGGGTCGAACTGCTGGAGCCGGGCCTGGAAGCGGCGCCTATGGGGCCAACCCATCGGCAGCTAGATGCCATGATCAAGGAACTGGCAGCGCTAAGGGGACTGGATGGAGAGGGTGCCGTCACCGCCTCACTGGATCGCTACCTGTGGGAGGCTGGTCTGTCACAGGTGCAACGACAGGTGATCGAGGTCCCTTTCGGAGACTGGGGCGGGCGCATCGGCTCCTTGCTGGCGCTGGACTTCCGCGAGTTCGCTCTGGCACTGAGTGGCGCGGCAACAAAACGCTTTCAGCTGAGTCCACAGCAGTATCAGGCGCTTGTCCAGGCCATGCTCCAGGAATGCAATGAACTGAAGACCATGTATCACTTTGTCGCAGCCTATGGGCGGAAACTCTGATTCCCCCAGATGGACCTTGAAGAAGAAAAGCCAGCATCGCGACAAACTTACCTTCCTGCCAACGCTGCAGGACCATTGAGTGCCCGCACAGGCAGACGAGCAGCGGGCACTCTCGCCTCTGGTGCCGGGATGATTCCCGGATCTGGCACCAGAGGCACGTCAGTCAGCAGCCGCCGGTGAGCAGAGCGGGGGCCTGATCAAAGAGCTGCCCGCTTGCCCTTGAGGAGACAGGGGCATCGCCGTGAGCGCGGCCAGATCGACTTTCCAGGTGCACACTGCTGGATCGGAAGAATAGGTATGGCCTGCTATTCCTACTTTTCACGTTCACCAAACAAGAGAGGCCTCAACTGACCCCCGGGCGGGGCTGGCAAAAGTTCCAGAGAGGCTACTAAACGTCTTCTTGATCACTGGCCCTCTCTAGACTCTCTACCCCACTTGACATTAACTCCACCATAATGGTATATTCGAAGCGTGAGCATGAATAGCCTCCATCTGGACAGGGAGTCGTCGAGATGGACGGTCGAGAGCCAGACAGACCTGGCGCAGATCGTCCGACTCCTCCGTCGGAATGCGAACGCCAACCCACCTGTCCTTTCCTGGGGGGGAAAGGCCCAGGGTGAAGGTTCCTTGAGTTCGCCATGCTCGCGCCCAGTTCCTCAGATCACTGTCGGGTAGATCGCTTCCAGGCAGGCTCAGCCATGCTGGATGGCAGGCTGGGTAATGAATAGGGCAATAGAATAATATCGATCTTCGGCCTGAGCCGCGCTATAAGGCTGGTCTACCATGCCAGATGACATCTCACTCAAGAGCAATGCTGCTCGGTGATTGGATGTGAAGGAGCATCTGCCTAGTACCGTCAGGTGTATCACAGGAGTGATTGCCATCGCAATCTGGCTGATTACCAGCGCCGGCTCCGCAAAATCAGGTACGTTAGAGGCCGCGCCCATAGCCTCGCTAGAGGCATACCACTCCTTCTCGTCTCCAGTCATCCAAACACCAGCACCCAAACTACGGGCATGAGGTGATACTGCCCTCTTAACCGCTAGACGTATTTTCAGATCTGTCGTGTATCGCTCGTCAAGAGCGGCAAGGGAGCAGTTTCTACCTTTATATAGCTGTAAATACAGCTTTTGAAGAGAAAGGAGTCTGAAATGCAAGAACTGCACGGCGAACTCGCTCAGCTGGAACTCGAAGGCCTCTCCCTCGATGACCTGGAGATCGAGGACCTGAAGCTCTCCAACGAAGGCGGCCTGGAGCTGCTCACCGCCGGCCACGGCATGGTGGAGATCGGCGCTTCCTCGGGCCAGACCGCCTGCTGCAGCTGCTGCATCGTCTGCTGCTGCTGCCCCTGCCTGGGTTAAGTAAGGCTCACCCCTCGGCAAGATATTCAGCGCCGGTCGACAGACTGATCGGCCTCCCGTGCGGGCTAGCGG
>NZ_JADGIA010000006.1 GCF_019683635.1 Thermogemmatispora sp.
AGGCACCGAGGAATGGGTGAGCTGGTTGATCATTATCGGCTCGATCCCGACGGGGATTCTGGGGGTCTTTCTGGAGAAGCCGCTGAAGCAGCTCTTCGCATCCCCTGTTATTGCCGCCACCTTCCTGGTGGTCAATGGTTCCCTGCTCTTCTTTGGTGAGGCCTTGCGCCGCTATCGAACGGCACAAGAGGAGCGTCGTCAGGCTAGTAAGGATGCGAAGACTCTGCTGCGTCCTCTGGCCTCGCTCTCCTGGAAAGAGGCGGTGCTGGTGGGCCTGGGCCAGTCCCTGGCCTTGATCCCGGGTATCTCACGCTCTGGCGCTTCGATGGTGGCCGGTCTAGGGGTACGCCTCAGCCATGAGGACGCGGCGCGCTATTCTTTTCTGCTGGGAACGCCCATTATCTTTGCGGCGGCTGTTCTTGAAATCCCTCAGCTCTTTGGCCTTTCAGGCTCCGTCTTACTGCTGGTCTTTACGGGCATGGTACTCTCGGGGCTAGCAGCTTACCTCAGTACTAAATTCTTACTGAAGTATTTTGAGACGGGTAACCTCTATCCTTTTGCCGTCTATTGCTGGATCGCTGGCCTGGTTGGGCTTGTTTTGCTCTTCTTCGTATTGCACACCGCTTCCTGATTAGGTAGAATTGCTTAGAGGCTGTGGAGGGAAGGAAGCTGCTGTCGGCAGGGGTTTGCCCTATCGGTGGTGGCTCCCCCCAGCCTGGCAATGGTCCCCGTTCTGGAGGAGAAGAGTCCTGTCGTCAGCCCCGACAGGGCTTGACCCCGCGAACCGAGGTCCCTATTTTGAACTTTTGAGGAAAAGGTAGGAACACCGCGTATGAAGAACCAGTATCTCTTTTATGCCGCTCTTGCTGTAGGTATTATTCTGCTCATCCTCGGCGCTGTGTTCGAGGTAACTCATCATCCTACGCGCGGCCTGGTCGGCCTGATCGTCGGTGCGATCCTGCTGATCGTTGGGATCGTCGGTATGGTGATGGGGCGGCCCAAGACGGCCTAGTTGGGCCGGCCTGGCTTGTTGTCGGCGTGTGCTTGCTGCCGCCTCTTTCCGACTGGATGGACGGGGTGGGCGTGCCTTGAAACGCTAGGCAGGCAGGGGGGACAGGAGTAGCCCCGGAAAGTAGAGGGCTGGTTATCCGGCTAAGGCTTCCTGTTGCCCCCTGGCCTCTTTCCTGGCCAGGTAGGGCTGCGGCCTATCTCGTAGGCCCAACCAGAGCCAGATCTTTCTTTGCCACAAAACAAGTGACCTATTTCTTTTTTCTCTCAGGAAAGGGTGGAACGATGAAGAACTCTTCCAGTCCTACAGTCTTTATCCTGGCGATCGTGGTGGCGATCCTGGCGTTGATTGCCGGAATCTATTATCTGATCCCGGGCATCCCCCATCTGCTCGCCTCGCCGCCGACCGCCGTCCATGTAAAGCATGCGGTGCTCTTTTTTGCGATCGCCGTTATCTGCGTCATTGGCGCTCTGGTAACTCGTCCCCGGGCTGCCTGATTGCTGGCTCACGGAGCGGGGCAGGGAAGAAAGATTTCCCTCCATCGGCGTCCATAGCAGCGGCAGGCAGAGAGAAGCGATTGATAGCTCTCTCTGCCGGTTTTTGTTGGTGTTTCCCCGTTTCAGTTCTGTCTGCCTCCCAATGGGGCGCTGGCCGGAAGCAGTTTAGCTGGAAGACCCGAGCACGCTGCCGACGATCTGAGGGTAACCGCGGAGGAACTCAGCAGCACTGACCGCTTTGCGCCCTTCCAGCTGCAGGTGGCTCACCAGGAGCCAGCCTTCCCCACAGGCGATGGCCAGCAGCTCCTCGCCGGCATGCGTGTGCCGATGCACTGTTCCAGGGGGCAGGCCCGTTGGAAGGCGGCTCTGCTCCTCGCTCAGGGCCGTGGCCTTTAGAATCTTGAGCAGCTTGCCACGCCAGAACGTGTAGCTGCCCGGCCAGGGGGTATAAGCGCGCACCATGCGCTCCAGCCAGATTGCAGACCGCTGCCAGTCGATCTGGCCATCCTCCTTGCGCAGCATGCGGGTATAGCTTGCCTGGCTCTCGTCTTGGGGCTGAGGCGTGATCTCGCCGGCGATCCAGCGTGGCAGTGTCTCCAGCAGAGCCGTTGCCCCCAGCTCTGCCAGTTTCGCGCTCAGCGTCTCCGCGGTATCATCGGGGGCGATCGGCAGACGGCGCTGGTGGAGAATGGGACCGGTATCGATGCCAGCATCGAGCAGCATGATGGTCACGCCGGTCTCGCTCTCCCCCTGCAGAATGGCCTCGCTGATCGGCGAGACGCCGCGGTATTTAGGCAGCAATGAGGCATGGATATTCAAAGTGCCATAGCGCGGCTGATCGAGCACGGCCTGCGGCAAAATCTGGCCGAAGGCCGTGACAATGTAAAGGTCGGCGCGATAAGCCGCCAGGGCCTCAATCGTTTCAGGGCGCTTGAGCGAGCCAGGCTGCCAGACGTGTAAGCCATGAGCAAGCGCAACCTGTTTCACTGGCGAAAAAGCCAGGTGGTGACCACGGCCAACCGGTTTGTCGGTGCGCGTGATCACCGCCACAATCTCGTAGCCCTCTGCTAAGACGGCCCCAGGTCTGGCTCCGCGGATCAAGGCTTCCAGGGGAGGCACGGCAAACTGGGGGGTGCCCATGTAAATCACTCGAAGCATAGGTCGACTCATCCTTCTCCCTTCTACGCGAATTACGTCCCTATAATAGCATTTTCAGGCTATCCGCCCCTTGAGGCGTGCCAGTATGGTATACTGCACTCACCACAAGTGAAACGTCGAGGTACAACGTTGTATGCAAGGGTGGGAATACAACAACCTGGTCTCGGGGGGCGGACAGACAGGCGGGGGAACGCCGCCCTTATCCGCTGCTCTTCAGCCAACACCTCAGCGTCGGCAGCAGTTCACATTCGGGATCTATTCGACAACACCTCCAGCGACAGAGCCTGAGTGCATTCTGCAGCGCGCCGATGAGGTGAATGCGGTGAGGCGCATGCTGAGCAACCCCAATACCAGCGCTGTCTTTCTCACTGGTGAGCCGGGGGTCGGTAAATCGACGCTGGCCGCGCTCGTCTATAAGAGTATCCAGACAATGGCCCAGGTGGCAAAGGAGCCTCCGCTGCAGCCGCGTTACTTTGTCTGGCTGAGCATTAGCTCGTTTGCCAATCTACCAGATGTCATTGCCGCTATCCTGCGCAGCATCAACGTTGACACCTCTACTTTCTTTCTGCTCAAGCCTGAGCAGCAGATCGCGGCGCTGGTGCGCGCCTTGCGCCGTCCACATGAGAGTGCCTTCATTGTCCTTGACCAGTTTGAGCAGCTGCTGGACCCGGAGACGGCCCAGGGACTGGTCGGGCGCGGAGCTTTGGCGGCCTTCTTTGAGATGCTCCAGATGGATTTGGGCACAAGCCGCCTCTTGCTGACGAGCTATCTGTCGCCCTATGGACCCCTCAACGACGATGAGAAGCGCGTGCGCTCGTATCTGGTCTCGCGGGTCAGTATTCCCGAGGGGGTTTCCTTGCTGCTGCAACGCGGCCTGCAGGGCAGCTATGAGGATCTCTCTCTGGTCTGGCAGCGCTGCGGTGGCCATGTCTTTGCCTTGTTGCTCGTCTGCGCCCTTGTACAGCTCTCGGGAATTTCTCTGTCCTATCTCTTGCACGCCGCCGAGTATCAGCCGCTCTGGAGCGGCGATGTAACCCTCCAGACTATCGCGGCGCTCTATCGCCATCTCTCTCCACTGCAGACCTTGCTCTTGCGCGCCCTGGCGCTCTTCTCCGAGCCGGTCCCACTGACGGGAATCGTCACTACAGTCACGGGCCAGTATGCTTCAGCACATGCCCTGCGCTTTGAGCAAGAGCTGCTGCAGCTGGCGCAGCTTTCGCTGGTGCAGTGCTCTCTGAATGAGGCAGGGATCACCTGCTACGATCTGCATAGCCTGCTGCGCCAGTATGTACTCGCTGCCTACCTGGAGGGGAACGATCTTCTCCATAGCGAGGCGCTGGAGAACATGCTGGGCCTGCGTAGCCCTTTGCTGGAGGCCCTGGCCGGCCTGAAACCAGATGAGCCGGAGGCCCGCGAGATCGCTCTGGCGAACAGCCATTTGCAGGTTGCGGCCTACTACCGTCGCCTGGCTCTGGAGCAGTGCCCGCCTCGGGAACAACGCACGGGCCTGCAGGACGTGGTGCCGCTGTTACACGCTATTCGCCACCTCTGCCTGGGCTGGCGCTGGCAGGAAGCCTGCGATCTGCTTTTCGACGAGAGCTTGCATGAAAGCCTCATGCGCTGGGGAACGTGGAATACATTGATGAGCATGTATACGGGGATGCTGCCACCCAGCGGCTTGCTGACACGCCACGATGAGGGCCTGGTCAATAGTCATCTGGGCTTGCTCTATGCTCGCCTGGGTGAGTATGAGCAGAGCCAGCTCTGCTATGAACGCGCGTTCAGCATTCAGCAGGCCCTGGGCGACCAGCACGATGCGGCGGTAACGCTGGTCAACATGGGCGAGCTGTATCGCAGCATGGGGGCGCTCCAGCAGGCCCAGACCTATTTCGAGCAGGCGCTGCTACTCAATCGCCAACTCGCAGAGCCTGACCCTGAGATCGAGTGCGTGGCGCTGCATAATCTGGGCCTGCTCTGCCAGACGCAGAAGCAGTATCAGCAGGCTCTGAGTTATTATCAGCAGTCGCTGAAGCTGGCGCTGCACACCCAGGAGCGCTATGATATTGGCATGATTGTCACCAACATGGGCATGCTGCTCTATGAGCAGGGAAGGCAGGTCGAAGGACTGGCCTTGCTCTTCTTTGCTGTACAGTGGCGCCAGGCTCTGCAGGACCCAACGGTGAGCACAGTCGAGCTGTTTCTCAATACCCTGGAGCAGCGCCTGGGGGCGGAGACCTTTGCCGGTTTGCGCCAGGCTGCCCTGCTGCAACAGGAACAGTTGCTTAGCCAACTCTTTGCCTGACCTGAGCTGAGCATGCCTGCTGGGCTGACGATCGCGAGTTGGTGCCGGCGCCGCCGTTCATAGCCCAACGGGTTCCTGGAGAGACCTGGCCGGTTGCCTCTGGCCAAAAAGGTTCTGTTTGCAAACTTGCTGGAATAGCATGCGTTATAGTAAGTGACTACGAATCAGCGACGCTTTCCTATCCGGGACCAGGGTGGCGTCCATCAGCGCTGCTGCGTTGGCTTTGCCGGGCTGTTCCGCTGCCAGGGCTATAGGGCTGTGGGCTGGCGAGAGAGGCTATTGCCCTGGTGGGCGCTGGATGGCCGTCCCGCGCAATAGGGTTCGCTGGCACCTGCTCGTTTGACGCGCTTGCTTGCTCGGGCAGGTTGCAACCTGAGACAGACGATACCTCGCTTTCTGGCTAGCCATTGGCCAGGAGCAGCTTCTTTCACGGATGGGTCTATTCTGCCGATACGGGGTCCAGTCAGCAGGAGGGTAGGTCAGGCTAGAACGCCTGCTTTGGCTGACCAGTCTGCTTGTTTACCGTGAGCAGTAACACTTGCTTTCTCCTTACGGGGTTGCTTTTGCTATCCTGCAGGATAGCCATATTTGACGACGGCCACGGGAAACGACTTGCCAAAGCGTTGTACTTAACAGTACGCAAAGAAGAGGTAAGGCCCTGTCACAGAAGGAGGGCTACGACTTACTGAGGAAGCAGATAAACGAGCCAGCGAGACTAGAAACTGCTGCTAGGAAATTAGGAGAATGAGGTGGGCGGTAGCAGGGCCGGAGAAGCACAAGACTCCTGTACTGGAGTGAAGTGAATTGGAGCAGCATCAGTGCTGTGCGCATGTGAGAATGTAGCGCGCATGCCAACAAGGCTCTCTGCTAGGAAGTTGTCAGGAAGTGAGTTTGAATGACTGCGAAACGCCAGTTTATCAAGAATCCGGCTCAGATTCTCAATGAGCCTGTTGAGCAGGAGCCTCAGTCGGGTCTGTGGTCGCCGAACGGCGGGCAAAGGGGGGGAGAAGCCGCGGCGCAGGATCAGCAGGCGGGACCGACTGCCACACGGTCAACAGGTTCGGGTCTCTGGCAGAAGAATCCTATGGGCGGACCGCCGATGCTCTCTCTGCCTGGTATTGCCGGGCCTGGGGCCTCTTCGCCTCTTGCAACGCCTGCTGGCCAGTCACCAAACGGAACCGGCGACCTGCCTCTGCCACTTTCTCAACAGGGTCTTCCGCCCTTCTCTCTGAATCAGGTTTCGTCGCATCAAACGGACGCCAATGTTCCTCTGAATCGCCTGCCCGATCTGTTGCAGCAGGGGCTGGCTCAGTCGCAGCCCTCGTCTGCCTTCGGAGGGCCACTCAGCTCGCCGGGCCTGGGTCCCTGGCCAGCCGCACCAGGTCTTAGTGGCCCCGGCTCCATGCCTGGTGGAATGCCGGGTTATCCTGGTCAGGGGGCTGGCCTGGCCTCGGGTCCAGGAACGGGGCCGCTAGCTATGGGAGGGGCGATGACGGCTCCTCCGACGACACCATCAGCTACTCATCCTGTGTCGTTGCCGGGCCTGGGTAATGGTCTGCCAGCAGTGGGTGCTACGCCGGGCGCTGACTGGCCGTCCTCGGGCGGTTGGGGAGCGCCTCCTCAACCGGTACCCCACCACTCAGCTCAGCCAGCCAGTCCCTCGCTTCCTCGCCCTGCCAGGAAGGGACAGGCACGGCGGCGCCGCTTCCCTCTCTGGGCGCGGATCGTGGCCGTGGCCTGCCTGGTGATCTTCCTTCTCACAGGTGTGGCGGTGGCTTACTATTACTATGCCTTCGCTGGAACTGTCAATAATATTGTCGGTCAGCAGGTCCCGCGCCTGCGCGGAGATAGCGGTTCCGATACGTCGCAAAGCCAGAGCGGTGGCTCGATCCTGAGCGGAGGGCGCTTTAACATTCTCTTGCTCGGCAGTGATACCGATGAGAAATTCGCTGGTCACTATATTGCCCAGACGGATATCGTGGTGACTATTGATCCGGCCACCCATAGCGTCGGCATGCTCTCGATCCCCCGTGATTTCTGGCTGCCAATCCCCGGGGTCGGCATGGGCAAACTGGATGAAGCCTATGGCTACGGAGGCGTGGCCCTTTCGCGCGCTACGATCCATGCCGATTTTGGTATCCCGATTGATTACTATGCCTGGGTTGGCCTCGATGGCTTTGTCAAGGTGATCGATACGGTCGGCGGGGTCGATGTCGATGTTATGCACCCCATTACCGACGATACCTACCCCGATGATGTCGGCAATACGACCGGCGATATCCATGCCTACAAGCGCCTCTATATTGCGCCAGGACCGCAGCATTTGTCAGGTATCCAGGCCCTGGAATATGTCCGCTCGCGCCATGCCGATCTGGTTGGCGACTTTGGCCGTTCGGCCCGTCAACAGCAGGTGCTGACGCAGCTGAAAACCAAACTTGATAACCCCGAGATTTTTGGGAAATTGCAGGAGATCGCCCAGGACCTGAATGGATACGTGAAGACCGACCTCTCTTTGACTCAGGTGCTGGAGCTGATGAATTTCGCTCGTACGATCAATGCGGCGAGCGTGCAGCGTGTGACCCTCGGCCCGCCTTACTCACATGCCGCTACAGTGACGCGCAGTGGTCAAGCAGTCGATGTCGAGATCCCCAACTGTGATGCTCTGCTGCCGGTGATTGCCAAGATGTTTGCTCTGGGTGACAAGGCTCAGTGCAATATTGGGACAGCCAGCAATCCTTCGTCGTCAACTGTGGCTCAGGCGACGAGCAAGACCAGCAACAGCGCACTCTCGACGGTGCAATCTACCTCGGCTGTGGCTGACAGCGCACAAGCTAGCAATCCGCTCTCCACTGCTGGTCAGATGGCTAATCTCGGCCTGATGAGCCTGCAGGGCGGCAGCAGCGATAACCTCTTAGGTATACGCAGCCTGCTTGACTTGATGCTGGCGGTAGTCTGTGAGTCGCTGGATGCGGCGAAGGTCTAATCTGGTCAGCCAGTGGGCCACGCCTCCGGCGTGGCCGCTGCCTGATCTTGGATCTGATGCCTGCCTCGAAGCTCGCCTTTATCCGGCAGGAAGATATGTATTACCTGCCAGGTCGGCGAGACGAGGCGGGCCTCTGTGACGATTCATAAGAGTGGATGATCATGCCTGGCTGGTGGAGCATGAGAGAGGAAAGGACAGGTCTGTGGGTACTGATTGCACAAGATCACAGCACAGGCTTGCTTGCCTCGCCTTGCTACCCCGGAGGACGCTCGGCGAGCGCAGCCGGCGCTGAGCCTGGGGCTGGTATGCCAGCGTCCGCTCGCGCCTGCCGGGTGGGGAGATAGTAAGAACCTCGTAAGCTGGCAGAATTATAGCAGGGCTATAGACGTTGGCTGCAGGCCCGCAAGCGAGAGAGGGGCGAAGCGAGGTAGCTACAGCCTTGCCTTCCAGCGGTCCACCCCGGGCATTATTCTGACGTACGAGCGAGTGAGCGAGCGGTTCAGAGAAGAGAAGAAGAGCGATGAAGAAGCAGAGCATCTCGTGGCGCCTGGGCATCTTGCTATCATGCCTGGTGGTTCTGCTGCAGGGCTGTCTCTGGTTTGGAGGTGGCAACAGCGAGTTCAAGCAGACTACCGTCGGGAACCGCCAGGTGGGAGTCAATCAGAACCCAAACCTCTTCAAAGGGAAGATTTACTTCACCATCGATCATAACCTGTGGGTCCTGGATGGCCTGACCAATAGCTTAAAGCAGCTCACCAAAGGTCAGACCGTGAGCGATCCGGCGGTCTCGCCTGATGGTAAATGGATCGCCTTCACAGTGCGTTTCAAGAACTATTCCGACATCGAGTATATGTCGGTCAACGGTGGCCCGTGGCATATGTTGCTCGATGGCAATGGCCATTACTACTTTGTGCCTGGCCTGGATGTCCCCAAGGATGATTTCAAATGGAATGCCCAGCCACGCTGGGCCCCTGACAGCAAACACCTGCTCTTCCTGAGCGATTTCCAGAAGGAAGACTGGTATCAGTACACGCACTACGATGCGCCGGTGCTCGACCTGCAGATCTATGAGATGTCGATCGATGAGCCTAACAACTACAATGCGGTCCAGGATGTAGCTTACGCCTATGTTGGCGATGGGGGGGACAGCGATCCCAGCTTCCGGCCTGGGCACCCTGACCAGATTATATATACCCACTATGCCTACGATAACACGCACACACAGCAGGTGATTCAGCTCTTCATGGAAGATCCCAATGAAATTGCGCGTAAGCCTCACGGTACCTACTATCCTGGATTGCCGGGCTTCGATCCGGGGATTGCGATCACTCCGTCCAACGTGCAGTGTTTAGAGCCGGCCTTCTCGCCTGATGGTAACACCATTGCCTACATCCGGCGTGAGTCGGACGGGCAAATGGGCCTCTACGTCATGCCCACTCCGGAAGGCGTTACCACGAACCCGAACGATCCGACGGTGGAAAAGCAGGCCCTCTTGCCTTACCAGCAGTCCAAGCTGCTCGTCAAAGGGGAGTTTGTCAGCCAGCCCGTCTGGTCCCCCGATGGGAAAGCCATCGCCTACTTTTTCTACTCCAATGAGGAGTTTAATCTCTGGCTGCTCAAGCTCAATTACAATCAGAAGACCAAGACCTACAGTCCCGCTGGCAGCCCAATCCAGCTCACAAGCGGTGGTGTCGATGGCGATTCTCACCCATTCTGGACGGCGTGAGTGTTTTGATGATATACTTACCCTACGCACTATACTGGGAACAAATAACGATTCTTTGATATCACCTTGCCGGGGGATCTGAGGTAGAGCTTTGAGTCAGCTGGAAGGCACACTCATCGCGGGACGCTACGAGATTCGCGAACATATTGCTACCGGCGGCATGGCCAGCGTCTTTAAGACCTGGGACCATCGCGTGGAGCGTATTGTCGCCATCAAGGTGCTGCGTTCGCTCGATAAGAATGACCTGCGCGCCGTGGAGCGCTTTCGCCGGGAGGCGCGCGCGGCGGCAGCTCTGGCCCACCCGAATGCTGTGACCATCTACGATTTTGTAGAGGAGGGCGGGCAATATTTCCTGGTGATGGAGTACATCCAGGGTCCCACGCTAAAGCAGCTGATCACTCAGCGCCGCCGCCTGCAGGTGCGGGAAGCCTTTGAAATCGCCTGCCAGGTCTGCTCAGTGCTGCAGGTGGCCCACGCGCGCGGCTTTATCCACCGCGATATTAAACCTCAGAACATTATGCTGACCTGGAATGGGATCACGCCGCTGTCCCACGATTTGAGCAGCGGCCTCTGGGTCAAGCTGACAGATTTTGGGATTGTGCGCGTGGCCGAAGATGCTGGGCTGACGAACAGTGGTATCGTGCTCGGGACGGCGGATTATCTGTCGCCGGAGCAGGCACGCGGCGAGACGTTGACAGCCTCCTCCGACTTGTATTCGCTCGGCGTAGTGCTTTTTGAAATGCTGGCCGGGCGCCCGCCGTTCGTGGGGCCGACCGCAGTCTCGATCGCGATGCAGCACGCCTCTACCAATCCCCCGCTGCTGCGTCAGTTCAACCCCTCATTGCCGATCAGTGTGGAGCGGGTGGTGATGCGCGCGCTGGAAAAAGAGCCGGAGGAGCGCTTCCATTCGGCCATCGAACTGCAGCAGGCTTTGCGGGCCTGCTTGCGTGAGCTGGTGCAGCAGGGGCATCCCGCTGTGGCCTCTCCCTGGCAGGGCCTGCCCTCTCCCGCTGGCGGTGGTGGCCCGCTGTTCCCACCGCAGCGCCAGTATCCGTGAAGAAGGATTGGTCCCGTCGGTATCATACTCTTAGAAGAGAACCTGGATGAGAAGGAGGGCGCTCAGGCAAGCGCCCACGGTTAGAATTGCTGTATGGAACGAACAAAGGTTAGTACCACCAGTGCACCTGCCGCCATCGGACCGTATAGCCAGGCGATCCGCTGCGGCCAGTTTATCTATACCTCCGGACAGATTGCGCTCGATCCCGCCAGCGGCGAGCTGGTGGGCGACGATGTGGCAACCCAGACCCATCGCGTGTTGCAGAATCTGCAGGCTGTGCTGCAGGCTGCCGGCAGCTCTCTCTCGCGGGTGGTCAAGACAACCGTCTTTCTGGCTCGCATGAGCGACTTTCAGGCAATGAATGCGGTCTACGCTACCTATTTCTCCGAGCCGGCGCCAGCCCGCTCAACGGTAGCCGTGGCCGAGCTTCCGCGTCAGGCTCTGGTCGAGATCGAGTGTGTGGCGCTCGCTGAGGGCCAGGCGGGAGAGTGATCCGCGTGAATCCAGCCACGCTCTGGCACAGGGCGCTCCAGCGCCTGGAGCTGTTGCCTGTCGATGTTGTGGCCAGGGTCTGGCTGCGCACTGCCCGTCTCATGCCCGTTGCTCCCGCTCACGGGTTGCCCGCCACAACAGGGGAGGCAGAAGCACTCTCTTTCTGGCTCCTGGTTCCCGATGCTCTGGCCTGTGCTCTGATTCAGCAGCAGTGCCAGCCGGCTATCGAGCAGGCCCTCGCCGAGTTGGTTCAGCAGCCGGTGACACTCAGGGTGGTGGCGGCGAATGATGCTCCCCGCGAGGCTCACGCTGATGAGGAGATGGAGATGGCCGCTATGGAGGACCGCCAGAGAATAACGGAGACGTTTGTCGCTCGACACAGCAGGGATGACTCTACTCCTCCTTCTCCCTACTATGATTACGATCTGCCCAGCAAGCCACCTGTGCATGCGACGCATGACTCTGCGCTGCCGGAATCGCTGGCTGGCGGAGCGCCTTCCTGGGAGCAGGAGAGTGCAGGGGCGATGCCCAACCGGCTGAACCCGCGCTATACCTTCGACGCCTTCATTGTGGGCAATAGTAATCGTCTGGCCCACGCCGCTTCCTACGCTGTGGCGGAGGCCCCCGGCGAGGCTTATAATCCGCTGTTCCTCTATGGAGGGGTCGGCCTGGGCAAGACCCATTTGCTGCACGCCATTGGTCATAAGGGCGCTCAGGCCGGCCTCACGGTGCTCTACGTCTCGTCTGAGCAGTTTACGAACGAGATTATCAATGCGATTCGCTATCGCACCACTGAGGAGTTTCGCGCAAAGTATCGCTCCGTCGATATTCTGCTGGTCGATGACATCCAGTTTATCGCTGGCAAAGAGTCAACGGAGGAGGAGTTTTTCCATACCTTTAACAGTCTCTACGAGATGAGCAAGCAGATTGTTATCTGCAGCGATCGCCCTCCAAAGGCTATTGTGAGCCTGGAGGAGCGACTACGCTCGCGCTTTGAGTGGGGACTGATCGCCGATATTCAGCCACCTGATCTGGAAACGCGCATGGCGATTCTGCGCGTCAAGGCTGATATGCTGCATTATCCGGTACCTGATGAGGTCATCGCCTATATCGCCAGTCGCGTCCAGACCAATATTCGTGAGCTGGAGGGCTGCCTTAATCGTCTGATGGCCTACCAGCAGCTGCACCGTACCGAGCTGACGCTTGATGTGGCGCGGGCGGCGATGTCATCGCTGGGCAATGGATCGCGCGAAGTGCAGCTGAGTGGCAGGCAGATTGCCCAGGCGGTGGCTGATTACTTCCATATCCCGCTGGAGGCCATGTGTGGCAAGCAGCGCGATAAGCAGATTGTCATTCCGCGTCAGATTGCCATGTATCTGATTCGCCAGGAGACCCAGCTCTCACTGCTGGAGATCGGTCAGCTCTTCGGTGGACGCGACCATAGCACGGTGCTGCATGCCTGCGAGAAGATCGAACGGGCTATGCAGCTTGATCCTGGCCTGCGCCGCGATGTGGTCGCCATCCGCGAGCTGTTGCTACCGCGCTGAGCCGACTCGCTAGCTAACTGTGGGTGGGTTCGGCCTGGAATCCTGGCTTGTGCTTTGCCGAACGTTACGGAAAGAAGGTCTATGCTGCCTTATACGACCTACCTGATCGATCTGGACGGCGTAGTTTACCGTGGGAACGAGCTGCTGCCAGGCGCGCGCGAGTTCGTGCAGTGGCTGGAGGCCAACGGTAAAAAGTATATCTTTTTGACGAATAATTCGTTCGCTACGGGTTCGCAGATTCTGGCCAAGTTGGAACGCCTGGGCATCCCGGCCACGCCCGAGCACTTGATGAGCGCGGGCCAGGCGGCAATGCAGAATATTGCCCGACGGCTGCCTGGAGCACGCGTCTATATTGTGGGCGAGCAGCCGCTGGTGGAATTAGCGCAGGAGTATGGCCTGACGGTGGTGGAGGTTGATGCAGAGGAGGCTGATGTGGTACTGGTCGGCCTCGATCGCTTTTTCGATTATAGCAAGCTAACCTGCGCGGTGCGCATTGTGCTGGCCGGCGCGCTCTTTATTACCATCAATCGCGATCCGTTGTTGCCGATCGCCGGCGGCGGCTTCCTGCCGGGCTGCGGAACCCTGGCGGCAGCTATCGAAGCCGGTACCGGCGTGACTCCGGAGGTGGTAGGCAAGCCGGAGCCGATGCTCTTGCTGGAGGCAATGGAGCGTCTGGGCAGTAAGCCAGAGGAGACGGTAATGATTGGCGATGGCCTGGATGTGGATATTCTGGCCGGCCAGGCCGCCGGCACCCATACGATCCTGGTCCTCTCGGGCCGCAATAACCGCGCCGATATCGAGGTCTCGCCGATTAAGCCCGAGCACGTCTATGAGAACCTGGCTGATCTGCTGCGCCAGTTGCAGCAAGTAAAGTCCTGATCGCTCAGCACTACGGTCTGTTTACTCTTTTCCTGTCGTAGGGATCTCCGCGCCGTGGAGATCCTGCTCTTCTTTTTTGGTGGGTGGGTGGCCGATTTACAAACTATGCTATTACTTTGGAGACTTAGAACCTTAAAGGCACTCCGGATGGATGGATGGATAGAAAGAGGGATCAGCCTGCTCATGCTGATGCAGCCTGGCAAACTGATCTCTCCTTCTGGGCCTGGCCACAACTCTGGCTGTGGCAGTCTGGAGAATGCTAGTCCCAGGTGCCGAGGTGGACGTAGCCCTTTAACAGTGCACGGGCGATAATGTAGTGTTGAATCTCGTCCGTCCCCTCATAGATGCGCGTGACGCGCACATCGCGATACCAGCGCTCAATAGGCAACTCCTTAGTGTAGCCCATGCCGCCGTGAATCTGGAGGGCGCGATCGACCACGCGGTTGACCATATTCGAGCCGTAGAGCTTGGCGATGCTGGCCTCGTAGCGGTTGTCCTGTTTCTGATCGGCTTTCCAGGCGGCATGGAGCGTCAGCCATTTGGTTGCCTGGATCTCTACCGCCGAGTCGGCCAGCATCCACTGAATGGCCTGGCGCTCGGCGATGGGCTTGCCAAAGGTGACGCGCTGGCGGGCGTAATCGATGGCCATCTGTAGCAGGCGCTCAGCGGTTCCGACGGCGCGTGCGGCGATCAGCCAGCGACCCTGACCGATCCATTGCATGCCCAACGAGAAACCCTGGCCGACCTCGCCCAGCACGTGATCCTCGGGCACGCGCACGTTATCGAAGAACAGCTCTGCGGGCGACCAGCCGCCCATTGTGGGAACGGGGCGTGAGGTCCAACCCATCGCGCGGTCCACCAGGAAGCAGGTCACGCCGCCCTTCTGGGGAGGCTTCTCGCGATCGGTGACGGCGAAGACCATCGCAAAGTCGGCCTCATTGCCGTGAGTAATGAAGACCTTCTGGCCGTTGATCACCCAATGGTTGCCCTCTTTGACGGCGGTCGTACGGATTGCCGAGGGATCAGACCCGGCTCCCGGCTCGGTGAGGGCGAAACAGGAGATGCGTTTCCCCTCGATCACCGGAATCACGTATTCCTGCTTCTGCTTCTCGTTACTATAGTGCAAAAGAATATTGTCGACGCTGCCACCGAAGCTAAAGGGCACGATGGTGCGTCCTAGCTCCATCTGGATAAGGGCAGTCATCACCGACCCCAGGTTGGCGCCGCCGTACTCCTCCGGCGTGTTGATACCCCAGAAACCCAGCTCCTTAGCCTTGAGCTGCAAAGCCCGGTAACGCTCTGGCTCGATTCCCGTCGGATAGCGCCCTTCATTGCGTAAGACCTCATGCTCCAGCGGCATCAGTTCACGCTCAACAAACTGGCGCACGGTCTGCTGAATCAGCTTCTGCTCCTCTGTCAGAGAGAAATCCACGCTGGCCTCCTTGTCGCGCACTCAGGGGACACTTCATCTCAGGTCGCCCTGGCAAAGATTATAGCACGCGACTCGGGGGCAGAAGTGTTGCGTCCCAGCCCCGGCCTGTTCGGACGCAATGCGTTCTTGCTGCTGCTATCAGCGATGGTAGCAAGGGATTGCGGGGGAACCTACCTGAATAGCAAGCGTGGGGCGTCCAGGCTCATGAAGGCAAGAAAGGAGTGGCTTATGCGTGCAATTCGTGATTGCGCTGATCTCCCCTTGCACTGGCGCGAGGGAACTCTCCGCTGCTATCGGCTGCAGGCGGGAGAGGAGACGCTGGCGCTCATCAGCTTCCAGCGGCTTGCAGGCACCGCAGCCCTGGCCGAGGTGGCCGAGGGACGTTTCTGCTTTGAGCGCCGCGGCCTCTGGCTGCCTCAAGTGGCGATTCGTCAGGACGATGAGCGCGGTGAAGAGCTGGCCATCTTCGAACCTCAGCTGTGGAGTCGCGACGGAGTCCTCATCGGCCTGCATGGTCCCCTCTATCGCTGGAGTCGTGTTCATGAACAGCGTGCCGGGGAAGGCGCCGTACCTGGCCCCTGCTGGGAGTGGCAGGATCTCACCGAGCGCCCCCTGCTGCATTTCAGCCAGCTCATTTGCCTGCCGCACATGCGCATGAGCGGGGTGCTGACCATTGAGCAGGCAGCCGCTGGGCTGAGCCTGCTGCCACTGCTGGCAACACTTGGCTGGTACCTGCTGGTGCTCTACGAGCATGGTGCTACCAGGCCGCTGCCCGAGGTTCATTCTCCCCTCCCCCGTCAGGGGTAAGATGGCTGCTGAAAGAGGGAGACGGGGCAGGACCGACCCAGCGTATAAGTAAGCCCCGGCAAGGGAGCTGCGGGGCCTGTTCTGCCCTCTTGTCTTTGACCCTGGACCCCCTGGCCGGTGCTTTCCTCTGGGAAGGAACATGGAGGTCAATGCAAAGAGCGCCGGCCTCAGCTCGATGAGGAGAAGGCAGAGCCAGCGCCAGGCGCGTCGAGCAACGGTGCAGGCCCGTTATGATATACTGGCTGTAGTGTAAGCAATCATCGCAGATGAATCACTGGCTCCCCTAAAGCTAGCCTGGGAAATCGGAAAGGAAAGTCGCTTCTCTATGGATAGTCAACAGGGTCTGCAGTTGCCACCAGACTTTTTCTATCATCGCCTGCCCAATGGCTTGGAGATGATCGGGCAGTATATGCCTAGCCTGCGATCGGTGACGTTTGGCTTTCAGCTCGATGCCGCGGTAATTCACGAACCAGAGGATAAGAGCGGACTGGCTCACCTGTTCGAATATATGCTATTTCAGGGGACGAAGGAGAAGGATGCTCGCACGCTGAATGAGGCCTTCGAATCGCTAGGCGCACGCAAGGGAACGAGCACGTCGCTGGAGACAACGCAGGTCTGGGCCCAGATTGTCAATACCAAACTCGATGCCACGCTGGATCTCTTCCACGAAGTACTGCTGATGCCGACCTTCCCCCGCGACGAATTAGAGCAGATGCGCAATATTATCCTGCAAGAGATTCGGCGACGCGACGACGAGCCAATGAGTCGCATCTTTGATCTGGCCCGCTTGCACTTCTACGCTGGCAGTGCCCTCGGACGCCCGATCTACGGAACTGCGGAGGGCGTGCGCGCACTCCAGCAGGAGGACCTGGTAGCCTTCTGGCAGGAACGCTACCGCCCCAATAATGCCCTGCTCTCAATCGCCGGCAATTTCGACTGGGAGCAGGTTGTGGCCAAGATCGAGCGGCTCTTTAGCGACTGGCAGGGGGCGGCCAGCCCTTCGCCGGAACAGCATCCGCGCCCCTCTAACACCGTTGTCCTCGAACATCAGGAGGGAAAGCAGGAGCACCTGGGACTGATGGTGCCTTTCCCGAACTACACCCATCCCGACTATTACGCAGCGCAAATCATCGGCGAGGCCCTCGGCGGCAATATGGCCTCGCGGCTCTTTGTCGAGGTACGCGAAAAACGCGGCCTCGTCTACAGCGTGTCGGCGGGCCTGAGCAGCAATAAGGCCATAGGGTCCTTGCGTATCTATGCTGGCACCACCCCCGAGCAGGGGCATGAATGTCTGGCGGTCATCCTGAACGAGCTGCGACGCCTGCGCGAGGAAGGTCTGACCGAGGACGAGCTAGAGCGCGCCCGCGTGCAGCTCAAGAGTGAGCACATTATGCGCAGCGAAGGGTCGGGCGCACGCATGAGCGCCAATGCTCGCTCGTGGTGGTATGAGCGCCGCCTGCGTACACCTCACGAAGTCAAGGAGGCTATCGACGCTGTGACCGCTGAGCAGGTCATGCGCGTACTGCAGGAGTTCTCTCCATTGCAGCCACTGACGGTGGCCGCCATCGGCCCGCTGAGCTCCGAAGAGCTGGTGGGTGATCTGCTGCCGTTCTCCTGAGCGGCGGTAAGCGATTTGTTGCTGCCAGCGCTATCTTGACTTTCGTTGACCCTCGGCGTACAATTTGATATGTCCATATGGATATATGGCTGGAAGCAAACCCTGGCTACCCTTGGGGAAGAGCCAGCGGCGACCTTGTCACTCGCTGGCCGGGCTGCTTGCCCAGCCAGCCGGTAGACTTGGCGGGCAAGCAGGTTCTGGCGGTGAGAGACGAGGGCCAGAGAGGAGAGGAGTGGGTTAGCAGGCAGAAGGCGAGGCGCAACGAGGGGGCCGGGAGTGGTTTCGTTCCAAGAGCAAGGAGCAACAGCTATGGTCGCACCAGCCCTGCAGAGCGAAGAAGCTCTTTTGAATCGTATCCGCAGGCAGCAGCTCGTCGAATCGCTGGAGCACATGAGTCCGCTCTATCTGGAAGGGATCAAGCGCATCCTGACGGTCTCTGCCGATACCGAGCTGATCAGTGCTCCGGCCTATTATCATGCTGCTGTGCATGCCCCCACCTTGAACGCCTTTGGCTCTGCTGTGTCCATTATTCAGGATGAGCTAGGGCACGCGCACATTGCCTATCGCCTGCTGCGCGACCTCGGTGTTGACACCGAGCAGCTCATTTTTGAGCGTGATCCGCGCCAGTTCAAGTACCCCTATGCCTTTGATGTGCCGCTTGATAACTGGGTAGAGCTGATTGTCGCCAATGCCTTCTACGACCGGGCTGGCTATGTGTTGCTCAGCGACATCTATCACAGCACCACCTTCGGGCCCTGGAAGCGGGCGCTGGTGAAAGTGGACAAAGAGGAGACCTTTCATCTGCGTCACGGCGAGCAGTGGATGCGGCGTCTCAATGCCACGCCGGAAGGTCACGAGCAACTGCAGAGGGCCGTCGACTGGATGTTTCTGCTAACTGTCGAATGGTTTGGCCTGCCCGACGATCTGAAAAAGCACAGCGAGCAGCTGGAGTACGGTTTCAAAGGGCACACCAACGACGAGTTGCGCCAGATCTGGATGTCGACGGCGGTGCCGCTCTGCGAAGAGCTGCAGCTAAAGGTACCTGCGCACTACGATCCAGAGCAGCAGAAATATGTCCTGGACTGCCCTTTCCCGGCCCATTTCGACGCCAAAGCCAAGCGCTGGCTATTGGAGGAAGGCCCCTGCAGCTGGGACGACGTACTCAAGCGCTGGAAAGCGCGCGGCCCGGCTAACGAGGAGTTTGTCGGTCTGATTCAGCGCGGCAAGCGCGAGATGCTACGTCTTTTGGAGCAAGAGCCATGACGGCGGTCTATCCATCGCTGCGTACGCATCCTGCCGACGATCCCAGTTGTCCGGCCCTCTGGGATGCCCTGCGCGAGGTGACCGATCCCGAGATCCCCATCAGCGTCGTCGACATGGGGCTGATCGTCGACCTGAAGCAGCACGGCGGCGTCGTCACCGTGAAGCTGACCTTCACGGCCCTGGGCTGTCCCGCTATGGATTTCATTATGGATGATATTCGGGAGCGTCTCTTGCGCGAGCCGGGGGTGCGCGAAGTGCGCATCGAGGTGGTCTGGGAACCCGTGTGGAGCAAGGAGCGGCTGAGCGAGGAAGGCATCGAGCTGATGCGTACCTGGGGGATCTCGGCATGAAGAGCATGAATAGCGATCCGCAAGCCCTGTCTGGCGCTGGGGCGGAAGCCGGCCTCGGCCCGGACCAGCCCCGACGTGAGGCCCTCAATGAGCGGCGCGTCTGGCATGTCTACGCACGGCGCAGGTACGATGAGCCGCTGCACGAGATCGGCAATGTGGTGGCCGACGATGTGGAGCTGGCCCGGGTCTATGCGCGCAGCATCTACGACGAGTTTACCTGGATCGAAATGGTGCTGGTGCCGCGCGATTGCATTGTGACCGTGATTGCTCCCTGACCCGCCCGGACGGCCTGGCTCGCTGGAGTGGAGGGACCCCTCGGCCTGGAAGGAGAGGCAGGCGTCGCTTCAGCGAGGTCTGGGGTACATCTGAAAAGGGCTGAGAGGACAGGATGGCCACGCCGCGCTATTGGAGACGGTTGTGGCTTCCTCCTCAGCTGCAAGGTAAAGTGAGCTTGGTGCTATGACTGGTACTGCTGCTGCACGCATCGATAACGCGGCGCTCTTCGCGGTGCTGGCCTCGCTGGCGGACAACAAGCAGGCGATGGGACGGCGCTATGCCTACTGGGCCAATGGAGCGCCCGCCCTGGAAGCGGCTGTGGCCGCCGCTGCGATGACTCAGGATGAGATCGGCCACGCGCGCACGCTGTATCCGCTGCTGGAAGATTTCGCTCAGGCCGCTGCTGACCCTCGCCAGGTGGCTCCCGAAACGCGGACGCTGCGCTATCATCTGGCCTTTCTCGATGGCGAATTCGCCAGCTGGTCCGATTTTGTGGCCACGAATTTCCTGCTGGATGGGGCGCTGACGACCTTTTTCGAGGCCGCGCAGCACTCGGCCTATGAGCCATTGCGGCAACGTGCCCGCAAGATTGTGCAGGAGGAACAGGTGCACCGCGCGCATGCTGAGGGCTGGGTGCGACGCCTGGCGAAGGCCGGAGGCGCGGTACGCCAGGCCCTGGTCTCCTCGCTGCAACGCCTGTGGGAGGAAACGCTCTGCTGGTTCGGCCCCGATGATGACCCGGTGATGAGCCAGCTCTATCGTGAAGGCTTCATCGATGCCCCACCGGCAGAGCTGCGCAGCCGCTACCTCCAGCGAGTGATGCCTCTGCTTGAGGGCCTCGCCATTGAGATGCCCGCCCGTTTCGATCCCGAGGGCAAGCGCTGGCTGCCGAGGGAGGCTCTTCCCTGGGAACGCTGGGAGGCCGAGAGCCGCCGCCTGCGTCCCGCTCTCCATGAGACGACGGGGGAGGGCCAGCCATGAGCGAGGAGACTGGTTCTGGGTGGGCACATGTTGAGGAACCCTCGCCCCGTAGCGGGCGACCGCGCTGTCCTTTCTGTGGCTCGACAGAGACAGAGCTGTTCTCTCTCTTCGGCCAGCAGCTGTTGACAGCGCAATATTATTGTAACAGGTGCCATACTCCATTTGAGTATATCAAGGGCGATGATGTCCTTGAAGATGCGAAGGCGAAGCTGACTTCGTCTGAGGAGTAGAAAGGAAGAGCTGCGATGACAACGACGACAGAGCGCGAGCGGACGCTGGTCAACTATAGTGTGAGCGACGGGGTGGCCATCATCGAGCTGACGAATCCACCGGCCAATACCTACAGCTATGAGATGATGCGCCAGCTTGATGAGGCGATCCTGCAGGCGCGCTTTGATGAGAACGTCCATGTGCTGATCTTGCGCGGAGCAGGTGAGCGCTTCTTCTGCGCCGGGGCGGATATCAGCATGCTCAATTCGGTCTCGCCGACCTACAAATACTATTTCTGCCTCCACGCCAATGAAACCCTGCTGCGACTGGAGCAGACGCCCAAGCTCGTGATTGCGGCCCTCAACGGTCACACTGTCGGCGGTGGTCTGGAGATTGCTCTGGCCTGCGATATCCGCATTGCGCGGCGCAATGCTGGCAAGATCGGCCTGCCGGAGGTCTCACTCGGTGTCCTGCCTGGCACCGGCGGAACCCAGCGCCTGGCGCGGGCTTTGCCGAAGAACAAGGCCATCGAGTTAATGACCGAGGGCAAGCTGATCAGCTTTGAGGAGGCCCAGGAGCTTGGCCTGGTCAATTATATCTATGAGTCTGAGAACTACTGGGAGCAGGTCATGGCCTACGCCAAGCGCTTCTGTCCACCTAATAGCGCCTCGCGCACGGTCGGTCGCATCAAGCGGGCTGTGCAGTCGGGCGCGGAGGTTGCGCTGGCTGAGGGCCTGGCTCTGGAGCGGGAGCTGCAGCAGCTCTGTTTCCAGAGCGAGGATGCAAAGGAAGGGCTGGCTGCCTACATCGAGAAGCGCCAGGAGAAGCATTTTACAGGACGCTGAGACCAGATCTCCATCGCCACGCCAGATAACCAGCCTCTATCAACGACCTGGCTCAGCGATGTAATCGGATCTGCCCGCTGTGGGAAGAGTGCGACGGCGGCAGCGCGGCTTGGCGTAAGGGCCTGTCTGCTCTGCGGTGGTGGTCGTGCTCTTCCCAATCCTACCGCTTTACGCCTGCGGTTCTGAGGTGCTACAATATTCCTCAGCTTCGGCTTGGCGTCTTTTTTTCGGCAGATGCAAGCAAGCAAGCAAGGAAAGACTATGGCGGAGATTCATTTGCGGGAGCGCGATGGCGTGCTCTGGCTCATTCTCGATCGCCCTCCGCTCAATATCTTGACGATTGCCACGCTGGACGAGATCACACGTGCTTTGCGAGCTGCTGCGCAGAAGCCGCCACGCCTGCTCGTCATCACGAGCGCGGGCGAGCGGGCGTTTAGTGCAGGCGTTGATATACGTGATCATCTCGATGGGCGTGAGCGAGAAATGCTGCGTGCGGTCTACGACAATTGCGCGGCTTTTGAAGAGCTGCGGAGCCGAGGAATCCCGACGGTAGCCCTGGTCAAAGGCTATGCCCTCGGTGGTGGCTGTGAGTTAGCGGCCCTCTGCGATACGGTCATCGCGCGCGAAGACGCTGTCTTTGGCTTACCCGAAGTGACTCTAGGAGTTTTCCCACCGGTAGCTGCCGCTTACTTTCCCTCTCTGATCGGCTATCAGGCCACCATGCGTCTCATCTTGACCGGCGAGACGCTTAAGGCAAGTGAGGCCTTCCGCCTTGGTCTGGTGCATCAGGTATTGCCGTCGCGGCGCTTCCTGAGCGAGGCCGAGGAGTTACTGGTGATGCTGGCCACGCTAGGCCGCTGCCAGTCACGGTCGTGAGAGCCTTCACGACGCAAAACCTCCCTCTGAACTTCTCCGCCACCGGCTTGGCTCCCTTGATTGCCAATGGACAGGCCAGCCCCAGGAGACGTAAACCCTGACCCTGACCCTGCTGTGGCCAGAGGAACTTTCTGACGGCTTTCAGCGTCCTTCCCATGAAGGGAAGGCAGCAGCCTCTGCGGAGCTGCCCTAGTGAGCTGAGCAATGCAGAAATTGTTGGGCGTAAGGAGATCATGTATGCGTCGTAGCAAGGTTTATGGTATTCGTTGCAGATCATGGTGGTTTGTCATTGTTCCAGCCTTAGTGGCGCTGCTGATGGGACTGAGTGCCTGTGGCACTAACGCCTCAACGACCAGTGCGGCCAGTCAAGCGACTTCCTCGCCGACGAAAAGTGTGTCCACACCCACGGCTACGGTTGTCAAAGGCTATGGCACCAGTCATGGCTGTCCCAGCGATGCGGTGGTCAATACGCCATTGCCGGCTCAGGCGGTGCTGGTGAAGAGCACACAGAACGGGCAGACAATCAAGGTGCGCCAGGGCACGCTGGTGGTCTTTGAGATGCCCTTTGGCCAGCGCTGGGAGACGCCGGCAGGCTCTCAGGGAGTACTGGAGCTGCAGCAGCCAGCGGGTTATGCCTCTCAAGAGACTCACACCTGCATCTGGCGCTATGTAGCCCAGGGCACTGGTCAGAGTGAAGTCGTCTTTACTGCTCGCGCGCTCTGTCAACCACATCAACTCTGCCCGCAGTATGTTCTGCGTCTCTCCTTCACCATTACTGTGCAGTAAAGCGTGTGGCGAAATAGAATGCTGAAGACGCCGGCGAGTCTGGCGTCTGGCGCAGCGCTCTACTTTGTCTGTCTGCTTCGTTAGAGAGCGTGGCTTGCCGCCGGAGCGACCTGGCCCTTTCCTGAGCTGTGCTCGTCGCTTGGACAACAAGGGGCCAGGAAATGGATCTTAGAGATCTTCTGCAGCCTGCTCAGTTCCCGGCCTGTCGGGGGCTGCAGGCGGTCGCTGTTCTGCATCAACATCAGGGTCGGTGTGGGCCTGGTGATCACGCAAAGAGGGAAGTCCGAGCAAGAGCCAGCGCATACTGAGTCCCTGGACGAGCAGCGTGAAGAGTACAACCGCACCAGTAGAGGCCAGGATGAGAGGACGCTGCGGCAGCGTCAGCGGCAGTGCCAGGGCCAGAGCGAGCGAAAGCGCGCCGCGTAGTCCTCCCCAGAAGATTACCAGTTGCCAGGCGAAAGGAAGCATGCCCTTGCGTCCGGCAATGGTCAGGCCGGAGCGAGCAGCCAGCAGCAGAACGAGCAACAGGCGTGCCAGCAGCACCACACCGATGGCAAAGGCTGCGCTCAGCAGACTGGCCAGAGTTCCCCCTGGCAGCGGTGGCAGCGCCAGCGGATTCAGCTGGACACCGATCAGCAGGAAAAGCAAGGCGTTGGCGATGAAAGCCACGACGCTCCAAAAAGTGTCGACCGCGGTGCGTGTGGCGACGGACATGCCGATGCGCCGGCCATAATTGCCGAGGAGCAGACCGGCCACGATCACTGTAATGATGGCCGAGAGGTGGAGGCGGTCCGCCAGCAGGTAGAGGCCGTAGGCGGCGAGGATCGTGAGGCTGATCTCGCTCAGGGCATCGTCGATGTGGCGGAGCAGTTGGCAGAGCAACCAGCCGCCGACGAGGCCCAGAATGATGGCTCCCCCGCCCTCTAACAGGAAGAGCAGCAAGTCCATAAGGGGCAGAGGCAGGCCCGCCGCGGCAGGCAGGCTTGGCTTCCCTGAAGAGGCCAGCAGGGTGACGGCCAGGAAAACCTGGTAGAGCGCGCCCGCCATGCCGTCGTTGAAAAGGCTTTCGCCCTCGATAATCACCGAAAGACGCTCGTCGAGTTGGAGCTGGCGGAAGAGGCTCAGCACAGCCACCGGATCGGTAGGTGACAGAATGGCTGCCAGCAGGAAAGCGGCTCCCCAGTCCAGTCCTTCCAGCCAGTGGAGCAGGGCAGCGATCAGACAGAGCGAGAGAAGCAGCCCCGGGCCCGCGAGAAAGAAGATACTGCGCCACTCGCTCTTGAGCAGTTGCCAGTTTAGTGACCAGGCCCCCTCAAAAAGCAAGGCTGGCAGGAAGACGAAGAGCACCAGCTCAGGGTCAAGCTGCAAGGGCGGAAGAAGATGAAGCGCGCTTAAGAGCAGTCCGACGATGACCAGACCCAGGGTATAGGGAACGGCGACCCGGCGTGTGACCAGGATGGTCGCAAGGGCAATCAGCAAGAAGAGGATAAGGTAGCTCTCCACCAGTGGAATCGGCATCTAAAGCGGCTCCCCCTTTCTTCAGACGAAGGGCAAGCGTGCCCGTCTCGCTGCGCGCCTGGCTCGCTCTGTTCCCCTCTGATCCGGCTCGGCCTGCCCGTGCTGAACTGGGTCTGATCCGCCTGCTTCAGCCAGCGCAGGCGTTGCATGGGCGTAGAGGCAGCAGGAGGCAGCGCAGGGAAAGCTGGCTCTACATTGAGCGGAGCGGGCAAGACAAGACAGCGCGCAAAGAAAAGAGGAATGCCGGGGCCGACCAGACTTCCCGGCACTCCTCAGTTTATGAGCGAGAACGCAATATGTGCTTCCGATACTTATCCACTTTAGTATAGGAGAGGATAGCTGGTGCTGGCAAGGGGGCGCTGCGCCCAACGGGGTGCTGCAGATTGGTTGAGCGTGTGACCAACCCTTTCCAAGCGGCCAGGCCATGAAAGCAGATGGGAAGGGGAGGCAAGAATTTTCAGAAAGATCCCCGATCCGCTTGTCAGTGACGACCTCCTCTTCTATAATGAGGGCGGCAATTATTGATCTTTAAGGAATTATCCTATGGACGTTGAGGGAGCATACACACTCCAGGCAACACCTGAAGAAGTATGGAAATGCCTGATGGATCAACAGATTCTCCGCCAGGCTCTGCCCGGAGTGGAGCACCTGGAGGCCCTGGACGAGAATCGCTATGCCATCAGGCTCGCTGTCAGGCATGCACCGCTGCGAGGCAGTTACGAGGGGATGGTCACAATCTCTGATCAAGACTATCCTCACTGCTATCGCATCGCCGTCGAAGGTGAGAGCCGCCACGGCCCGGTGCGGGGAGAAGGTTGGGTGCGTTTGCTGCGGCGCGAGCACAATACCGTTGTCTCCTATCAGGGAGTCTTGCAGGTAGGGAGGACTGGTCTCTTGCCCGCGCCCGTGCTGCGCGGCACAACCAAAATGCTCATCCAGCAGTTCTTCCTGGGCCTGGCGGATCAGCTGCGCGCGATGCGCCCGCCTGAAATCGAGGAGGCTGCCGAGTCAGCGGCCCAGCCAGACCAGGTGAGCGCTCAGCATCAGGAGAGGGCATGGTCGCCAGAGATCGTCAATGCTGCTGGATCAGGTCTACAAGCCAGGGGGAGAACGCCGCTCCATAGTCTGGTGCGCCGTCTTCACCTCGGCGGTGGTGACCCGCGAGCAGAAGAGCGCTGGGTTCAGACGATCCGCCGTACGGCTATGCTGGCGGTCTTGCTCTTGCTCGTCTGGGTAGGAACCAGGCTGCCACGGCGGTAGTTGTGCTGGCTTGATGGCCCACCCGCCAGGTTCTCTGTTCCGGTTCTCAGGTCGGTCAGGTATTGGGAAGAGGGAAAGGCGACTTTCCTGGCCTCTCATCGCGCTTCCTGATCTGGCGCTGCCTGGTTCCTCTCCTCTCTATCCGCAGGGCGAGCGAGCGTAATCGGAGCGGAGAACCTGCTGGCAGCGTGCGGCAAACACCACACCAAGCAAAGGCGAGGGTGTCCGTCAGTTGCTCTCTCGCCATGCTATTGATGTGCTTACTTGCGGTCATCTGCTGCTCTGCCCTGCCAGACGCTGCCAGAGATCACCCTTCCTTTTCTTCCTCTATTGATCGCTGTCTTGTTCTCCGCCACCTGATTGCTCTCGGGCTGCTCTAGAAGCAGCCAGTTTGCCTTATGGGCTTTGCTTTGTTCCTGTCTTCTGACCGGAGGCTTGTCCAGCGGCCTACTGGCGATGGCCGAGGTAGGTGCGTACGCACAGCGTGAAGAGCAGGTAGCCCAGATAGAAAGCGATCAGGTACTGAAGGAGATCGAAGACGCCCGCTAAGGGGCTATCCCAGACAATGTAGCCGCTTGCCGTCGCCGCGCGGGCGTAATCGAAGAGTGCGCGCAGCAGAGGCGTAGCTACCAGGAGGGCAATCGCTACCCACTGCCAGGAATGGCGACGCCAGAGCAGCCAGATGGCCAGATAGCCAATGCCCCCGTAGATAAAGATATCAGGAATATAGAAGGGCAGAGGCAGATGGAGAACCAGGCCCGGAAGCGTATAATGCCACAAATGGACATAATAGGCCAGGAGATCGGCCAGCATATTGATCACTGCCATCCCGAGGCCGCCTAACAGTGCCGCCAGCGTCGGCACGCGTCCGGGCCGGGTGAAGAGCAGCACGGCCAGGTAGACCACCAGGATAAAGGGCACATCCAGCACAAGATAGGCTACCAGATCCATCAAGGGGAAAGAACCTCCCAACGCTGAGTCAGTTGTAATATTATGGTAAAAATTTCGCCACTCTGCCAGCCGCCGGCGTTACCTGCGAGCGCAGTTGCAATCGCAGTCGCAGCGCTGGCAAGGAAGGGAGCCTTCCCATGCATATCGTACCCCTGCGTATTGCGCTAGCGCAGATCAACGTCACGGTCGGCGACCTGGACGGTAACGCCGAGAAAATCTGGACGGCTATGCGTGAGGCGCATCAGGCAGGTGCGCACATTGTCTGCACACCGGAGCTAGCGCTTACTGGCTATCCGCCCGAGGACTTACTGCTCAAGCCGGGCTTCGTTTCTGCGAACCTGCGCCGTCTGCAGTGGCTTATTGAGCGTAGCCAGGAGCTGCCTGGCCTGACAGCAATCATCGGCTATGTCGATCGTGACGAAGACATCTACAATGCGGCAGCGGTCATAGGCGATGGGCGCCTCTACGGCACCTATCATAAACACTATCTGCCGAACTACGGCGTCTTCGACGAGTATCGCTATTTCCAGGCCGGGCGAACGGCGCCGCTCTTCCTGATCAATGGCGTCCATGTTGGCATTACGATCTGCGAGGATATCTGGTATCCGACTGGCCCTTTGACTCTGCAGGCCCATGCTGGTGCCGAGGTGATTATCAATATCAATGGTTCGCCCTATCACGCCGGCAAGCGCCATTTCCGTGAGCAGATGCTGGCAACGCGAGCCGCCGACAACGGCCTCATTGTGGCCTACCTGAACCTTGTTGGTGGACAGGACGAACTTGTTTTTGATGGCGGTAGCATGGTGTTCAATGAGCAGGGCCGGCTGATAGCCCGCGCCAAACAATTTGAAGAAGATCTCCTGGTCGTTGATCTCGACGTCGCCTCTGTCTTCCGCTCGCGGCTGCACGATCCCCGCCGGCGCCAGGAGCGACTGGAGCTGCGCCCCGAAGAAGTACCCGTGATTGTAGTCTCATCTGAGAGCACGTCTCCACCAACGCTGAGCGGGCGCCCGCTGCTTGGCACCGGCCAGCGTATCGAGCCGGCTCTGGAGCGGCTGGCGGAGATCTATGCGGCCCTCGTCTTGGGAACGCGCGACTATGTGCGCAAGACCGGTTTCAGCAAAGCGATCGTCGGACTCTCGGGAGGCATCGACTCCTCCCTGACGGCAGTCATTGCCGCTGATGCTTTGGGACCCGAGAACGTCCTCGGTGTTTCTATGCCTTCAGCCTACTCCTCCGAGGGGAGCAAGACCGATGCCCGGCAACTGGCGGAAAACCTGGGCATCCAGCTGATCACTGTCCCCATTGAAGAGATCTTCCGCACCTCGTTGCGCGTCATGGCGCCGGCCCTGGGCGAAGGCGACCACGGCCTGGCCGCCGAGAATCTGCAGGCACGTATTCGCGGCAACATCCTGATGACCATTTCCAACAAACTGGGGCCGATTGTGCTCACCACTGGCAACAAGTCGGAGATGGCCACTGGCTACAGCACTCTCTACGGCGATATGGCCGGCGGCTTCGCCGTTCTCAAGGACGTACCCAAGACCCTGGTATACGAGCTGAGCCGCTACCGTAATTCATTGGGTGAGCGCCCGGTCATTCCGCAGGCAGTTTTGGAGAAAGCGCCCTCAGCCGAGCTGCGTCCGGGCCAGAAGGATACTGATAGCCTGCCGCCCTATGAGCTGCTTGACCCTATTCTCCAGGCCTATGCTGAGGAAGATCGCAGCTTTGAGGAGATGGTGGCGATGGGTTTCGACCCGGCCCTGGTCGAGCGCGTCATGCAGCTTGTCGATCGGAGCGAGTACAAGCGCCGTCAGGCTCCGCCGGGGGTGAAGATAACACCACGCGCTTTTGGGCGCGATCGTCGCCTACCGATTACCAACCGCTACCGCGATCGTCCCGAAGCATAGGGACCGGTGCAGTACTGCCGCTTCCCGAGGCGACTGGCGTCCTGTGCCGCTGAGCGCCAGCCCTGTGCCCCTGACCGATGGGCCGAGAGCAACCGGTTAAAAAAGCTGTCAGGCACGTTCCTTCTATAGAGGTTATCCGATCTGGTATACTTAGAACTACCAACCGGTGCTTTGATCGTCCCAGTGAGTAGCGCAAGGGCCGGGCTGCAGGAGGGGCCACGGCTGACGAGGTGGGGGCTGTTCGGACAATCAGCGGGGAGCCCCCAGGGGAGATCACTTCCCTGTGAAGGGAGCGTACAAAACTGGCTGGTAACGGCCAGGACAAAACGCTCTCAGTGATATAGCTGGAACAGGGCTATTCTGGGCGGAAGAAAGCATCGTCCAGGCACCGGGGACGACTTTCCGCGACAGCCTGGAGCAAACCTGTTCTCTCTATACCACATCACAGACGGAAAGGATACCCTGCCTCATGTGCGGGATTATTGGCTACGTCGGTGCCGCTGGCACCGATGTTACTTCCATTTTGCTTGACGGGCTACGTCGACTTGAATACCGGGGCTATGACTCTACTGGCATCGCTGTTCTGACTGCCAGTGGTGAATTGCAGGTCTGTCGCCGCGCAGGCAAGCTGGCCAATCTGGCGGCAGCGGTTGAGAATGGGGCTCGTCCCGCCCCCGGTTCACTGGGTATCGGCCATACCCGCTGGGCCACCCACGGGCGCCCCAGCGATACTAACGCCCACCCGCATGCCGACTGCGATGGGCTAATCACCGTGGTGCATAACGGCATTATCGAGAACTATGCCGAGTTGCGCCAGCGTCTGGAACAGGAAGGCCACAGCTTCCGCTCCGAGACCGACACTGAGGTGCTGGCTCATCTCGTCGAGCGCGCCTATCGAGGCGAGGCGCAGGGTGATCTGCTGGAGGCCGTGCGTCTGGCGCTGCAGCACGTGCGCGGCTCCTACGCCATTGCCGTCCTCTGTCGCGAGCAGCCACAGCTCCTGGTTGGGGCGCGCTACAACGGCCCCTTCCTGGTAGTGGGCCTGGGCGAGCGCGAGCACTTCCTGGCCTCCGATATTGCCACCTTCCTCAAGTATACGAGGCGCGTCGTCATCATTGACGAAGGGGAGCTAGTGGCGCTGCGGCCCGAGGGCCTCACCATTCAACGTCTGGATGGCACCTTTGTCGAGCGGGCCCCGACCACCGTCGAGTGGGACGCCGAAGCCGCTGAGAAGGGGGGCTACCCTCACTTCATGCTCAAAGAGATTTATGAGCAGCCAGAGGCTCTCAAGCGCTCGCTGCTGGGGCGCGTTCGGGCTGGTCAACTATACCTGCCCGAGTTGGAGACGCTCCAGCGCTCAGGGGCCTTGGAGAAGGTCAGGCGCATAGTCATCGTCGCCTGCGGTACCTCCTATCATGCTGGCCTGGTAGGCAAATACGTCATCGAGCGCTGGGCGCGTCTCCCCGTCGAAGTCATCACGGCGGGCGAGTTCCGCTACGCTGATCCTCTGGTTGGACCGGACACCCTTTGTATCGCTGTCACCCAATCGGGAGAGACCGCCGATGTGCTCGTCAGCACGCGTCAGGCACGGGAACAGGGGGCGCCGGTCGTGGCCATTACTAACGTGGTGGCCAGTGCTGTGACGCGGCTGGCCGACGCTGTGCTCTATATTCAGGCGGGACCGGAGATCTGCGTCGTCGCCACCAAGACTTTCATCGCCACGCTGGCCCAGCTCTACCTGCTTGGCCTCTTCCTTGGACTCCAGCGAGGCACCCTACATCCCGAGCGAGTCGCCGAGGTCTTGCAGGCCCTGGAGCAGCTGCCAGCGCAAATTCAGCGGATTCTCGACCGGGCTGCGGCAGCGGATGACCCCATTGCGCCACTGGCCCGCGAGCTGGCTCCGCTCCACAGCGTCATGTTCATCGGGCGCGGCGTGGGTTATCCGACGGCCCTGGAGGGCGCTCTCAAGCTCAAGGAGGTTTCCTACATCCACGCCGAGGGCTTTCCTGCTGGAGAACTCAAGCACGGCTCCATCGCCCTGCTTGATCCCGAGACGCCGCTGGTGGCCATCGCCACGGCCTCGCACGTCTACGAAAAGGTGGTCAGCAACATGCAGCAGGTGCGTGCGCGTGACGCGCGTGTAATCGCGGTGGCTACCGAGGGAGACGAAGCCATTCGTGAACATGCCGATGTGGTACTCTACGTACCGCCGACGCTGGAAGAGCTAAGCCCGGTGCTGGCGGCGATTCCCCTCCAGCTCCTGGCCTATCACACGGCGGTTGCTCGTGGCTGCAACGTCGATCAGCCGCGCAACCTGGCGAAGTCGGTCACAGTGGAGTAGCCAGGGGATGCCTGGTCTGGAGCTGCCAGCGCAGTTCACTCGCCAGCCGGTCTGATGATCCTGCCGTCTGGCATCCAGGGGGACAGCCGGGCAGTGCCGAACAACAAGGGTCCGCTTCCTTTTAGGGGAAGCGGACCCTGTTCGTTGCGAGATGGTTGCAGCCGGAGGATCGTGAAGGAAGAAGTGTCGCAGGGTTAAAGGGTAAAGAGAATCTGCTCAGTGCAACAGTGGGCATTGCCGGCTGCTGGGCTGCTCGGAGCGAGACTATACCTGATCCGTGCATAGCTGGATCAGATGCCCATAATGCGATAGACGTAGTTCTGGGTTTCGGCTGGCATGCAGCTCAGCCAGGCGCCGCCACAGGCGTTCAGGGCGTTTTGCAGGTTGCCGGAGCCAGCGTTGTAGGCGGCCAGGGCTTTGGCGTAGTCGCCGCCGTAGCTGCGGGCATAGCTGGCCATCAGACGAGCAGCTCCGCGCAGGGCCTCAACTGGATTCCAGGGATCAATGCCCAGGCCAGCGGCGGTACTGGGCAGAAACTGAGCGATGCCCACGGCGCCCGCGGGCGAGACCGCGTATGGGTTGAAGCCGCTCTCGACATTGATCTGACGCACGAAGTAGACAGGCGAGATGCCGGCGTCGAGGGCAGCTTGCTGGGCGACGAGGACATAGGGGCTGTTAGGAATGGTCATGAATGGCAGATTGGCTGGATTAAAATTGAAGACCGGCGTGCCTCCTCCGTTGTTGGCGTCCGCGGGTTGCTGGTGAGCGGCAATCTGCCAGGCAGTTTGCTGATTCTGAATCCACTCTCTGATTCCGCCGAGGAGAGGGACGGCGTTTCCCCCGGCCAGCGGTGAGAGCGTAAGCATCGTCGCCAGGATCGCCATGACCAGCACTGTGAAAATAATGCCCTGACGCTGGCGGACGCTCAGACGGCGTGGATTCACCGGCTCCTGCACTGGCTGCCGGGGACGCTCGGCGGGAATAACCACCATACGGCGTGGCTGCTCCAGCGTCGCTTGCAAAGCGGTGAGCAGATCAGCTAGATTGCCAGTGGTCTGAGGCTGACGCGGCAGCTCAGCGAGCTGGTCGGTCGTCACTGAGCCTTCTACCAGGACCGATGTTGACAGTGGCTGAGAGGCCACAGCGGGTGGTGAGGCTGGCAAGGCTGTTGACTCGGACCCCGCACCTGGGGAGATGGCCAGGTATTGATCGGTCGTCGGCGTCAGCTGCCTCCGCAGCGGCTCCGTGGTGAAAGGAGCAGTGGCACCGGAAGCACCGGGCTGGCCTTGAGGGAGCGAGCGGCTGGATGTTGTGGAGAGCGGCCCGGTCGCCGGCAAAGAAAGCGGCCCAAAGGGGGCGAACTGACGAGGGACCTGCTCACCAGGCATGGCTGTGGTCTGCGTTTGGAATGGAGCCTGTACTCCTGAAGCCGAACCTGCTAAGTGCACTCCTTGTGCCTGCTCGCCCGCCGACTCAGACTCTCCAACATCCTGAAACGGCGGGAACGGGCGAAACTGCGGCATGTCTGATCAACCTCGCTGCTCTGCTGACGTTTTACCTGGTTGTGAGTCTACCTGCATAGACCAATGTGTGTCAATTTAGCCACGCGCAGGAGCAGCGCAAATTAGTACCAAACTCCCAAGCACCGGCCCCAGTCTTAACCCGGACACTCGATCTGATCCAGATAGAGCTAATGCCGCTAATATCAAATAAAGGGCAGGGCTGAGGTCCGCTCAGCTTCAGCTGGCTGATAGCCGGGCGCCTGTCTCGGAGGCGCTGGCCCCGAGCAGCTCGCTGGCCTGCCAGGCGCTAAGGTTGAGGCGCAATGCTGTGAGAATAGCCTGCTGGGTTGGCGTTGTTGCCTGGAGCGAGCTATCTGGTGGCTGCCTGGAGAAGCCCACATAGAGCAGAGTGCGGGCCAGGCTGAGCGCTTCATAGTAGTTGGCGGTGGCCAGAGCCTCTAAGAGCACAGGCAGGGAGAATTGCAGGCGCCGGCGCGGCAGCAGGCGCAGCAGATCGCTGCTGTCAGCGACGACACTGTTACGCGCCCAGGGCAGGGCATCGTAGTCGCTGGCAATGGCCTGGGGGCTGGCGATTGCTCTGACGAGCAGACGCACGGCTCGCTGAGGAGCCTCGGCGCGCAGCAGGCGTGTCAGCGCGCTGGCGGCCCCCAGGCGAACGATGGGAGCCTCGTGAGCCTTGAGCAGGGCTGGCAGACGGGTGCGCACGGACGGCTGATCGCCAGCAAGCTGCGCCAGGGCGAAAGCCAGCCCTGCTCGGGCGCGGGGCTCCTCTTCCTCTTCCAGGCGGCGCAGAAGGAGGGGCAGCAGCTGCTTGCACCCCTCGGGGAGCCAGGAACTCAGATAGAGACTATGCAGGCGCAGCTGAGGCTCGGGGGCCTCCACTAGCTCCAGATAAAGGGGCAGGCCCTGTAAGAGGGCGCGGCGCAGGCTCTCTTGCGCGCTGGCCGTACCTTCCGCACTCGACAGCGCTGACCGATCGCACCGATCGCGGGCCAGCTCGGCCAGCAGCAGCACGAGCGCAGCCCGGTCCGGCAGCTCCGGCTGACGCAGCAAGTTCAACAGGGCCGTCGCAATGGTTGCTTTGTCTTCTTCCGACCAGTCGCTCTTAAAAAGCCGGTAGAGGATAGCGCTACGGTGCGGCAGATCGTTCCAGGCTAGCTGCTGGACCAGAGAAAGTGGCGCCGCGAGCGCCCCGGCTTCGCTTGGTGTTTTCTTCTCGCTCTTCATGGTGGGCTCAAGCTGTCGCGTGGTGGGCCATCTTCGAAGCCGCCTATCCTGCCCATGACTGGCAGAGCAGGCACAATATCTTGAACATATTTTCAGGATCTCCCTCTTATTCTCAGGCCGCCCGGCCAAAACGGAGAGGGTAATAAAGAACCAGACAGACTTAGATGATCAAGAGGCGCTGATCAGGTGGAGAAGTGCCGACAGTGGGGCAATCAGTCAAGCCGGGTCGATGATGAAAGCAGAGGTCAGCGTCGGTTGCACGATTAATTGACGATAGATCTCTCCCATGTGCTCAGGAGAATAGGGCATATCATGCTCGATCCACCACTGGATGAGAGCAATGGAAGAAGCAACCAGATGGTGGGCGGCAATTTCTGCTGGCACCGGGCTACCCGGACGCGGCTTGTTCTGGCGCAGGACGTTTTCGCTACCGCGCTGAATCACATGTTGAACAAGCGAGGCCGGCCCGCGACTCCCCAACAAAACCCGCACTACTTCGCTGTGGTCCGCCACATAGCGAAAGATGAGCTGACCGACAGCCGCCGGCTCCTTGCCCGACTGTTGCCCAAACAGGATCTCCAGCAGCTCGTTAATGACTACATCTGCTGCATCACGCAGTAGTTCATCCTTATCGCGATAATGACGGAAAAAGGTAGCATAGCCGATATCTGCGCGCTCGGTGATGTCACGAATGGTGATGGCATCGTAGCCTTTCTCAGCAATCAAAGCCAGTAGTGCCTGGGCCAGCAAGTTCTGCGTGCGCTTCACGCGCCGATCCCGGACGTGCATGCTCGGATATACGCCTCCCCCAGTAAAAAGGACTGCTCGCCGCGCCATAACCAGCAAACGGCAGAGCTTGCCGCCTGTACCGTGCTATTATAGCACGTCCGGCCAGAAGGCGCGCGCCGACCCTCAGCAGCGGGCCGGCCTCTCGCCTCCCCCCTCCCACAGATTTGATATTATGAATATACTATGATATACTATGTATCATAAAGGGCGAAGGTCAGAGACCCAGCTTCATGAAGTAGAGGTCCAGAGATGAGAGGAGAGGCCAACAATGGAGAACAGCATTGCAGCACCTGAGCGAGAGCCGGAGCCAGCGGAGCAAAGTGCAGAGCGGCCCTGGAGGGGGGAGCAAAAGACGGCGCGTTGTTTAGAAAGAGCTGAGCCGGCGGTTGAGTGCGACCAGGCGGGAGTCTGGCACGTACGCGCCTTCAGAGAGGCCAGAGCTATCCTGCGCAGCAATGCCGCACGTCAGGCTGGTTTTAAAGCCGAAGTATTGGCGCGGCTACCTCGTCTGATGCGCCTGCCGCTGCTCTTCAGCGACGGCCAGGAGCACCAGCAACAGCGGCGGCAGACGGCCCGCTTTTTCGCGCCGCGCGTCGTCAGCGAGCAGTATCGGGAGCTGATGGAGGTCCTAAGCGAGCAGCTAATTGAGAAGCTACGACGGCGGAGGAAGGTCGACCTGAGTCGGCTGACGCTGGAGATGGCTGTGCGCGTCGCTGCCGAGGTAGTAGGTTTAACCGACAGTCTGCTCCCGGGCATGGCGCGCCGGCTGGAAGCCTTCTTTCGCTATCCCATTCAGCACCTCAGTCCTGACCCACGGACCTGGCTCAATTTTCTGGGCCTGCAGTGGGCGGTTCTACGCTTCTACTGGCTAGACGTGCGCCCGGCGATTCGGGTACGACGCCGGCAGCCGCGCCAGGATGTCATATCTCACCTGTTGGCCCAGGGCTATAGCGAGCGAGAGATTCTGACGGAGTGCGTCACCTATGGTGCTGCCGGCATGATCACCACGCGCGAGTTCATTGGCGTGGCCGCCTGGCATCTGCTGGAGCAACCGGTCCTGCGCCAGCGCTTTTTGCAGGCTCCGGCGGAGGAGCGCCTCGCCCTACTGGAGGAGGTGCTCCGCCTGGAGCCTGTAGTGGGCCATCTCTATCGTCGAACCAGCCAGGAGCTGATACTCGCCGGCCCTGCTGGGGAGGAGCAGGCTCGTATTCCAGCGGGGGCCTTGATTGACCTGCACATTTATGCCATCAACGCTGATGAACGTGTTGTAGGAGCGCAACCACGGCGGCTCTGCCCGGGGCGGACCCTGCATGAAGAGCGCGTTGCGCCCTCGCTTATGGGTTTTGGCGACGGCGTGCACCGCTGTCCCGGGGCGCCCATTGCCTTGCAGGAAAGCGACATCTTCCTGCGGCGCCTGCTGGCCCTGCCGGGACTACGCCTTGAGCGTCCGCCCCGGCTGCGCTGGAACGAGCTGATCTGTGGCTACGAGCTGCGCGATTTCATGGTCTCACTAGACGAAGAAGGTGGCTCCTCGCCTCCTATGGAGATGGAGAGCGCGGCGACCCGCGAGCCTTAAGCCTTCTGCAGCACGTAGCCGGCCTCCAGCAGGGCTGTCCCCTGGTCCTGGCCTGGCGTGACCGCGGAGCGTGTGCGCGCGCTGCGTGCGGTGCTGGACCGTGCCAGACGGGCGCGCAGACGCTCCTGGCGCGCCACCGTCGTCGGCAAATATGGCTCCATCGCCCGGATGGCATTCAGATAGACCTGCTGCTGCTCCCGAATCACGCCGTCCGGTCCCAGCTCCCACCACTCGCGTGGCGTAAAGTAAGCCGAAACCTCCGCCTCGGGGCCGCTGCGCCCAAACCACTGGATCAGATGCAGATTATCGGACTGGGCCAACCAGATAGCCAGATCGAGCAGCTCTGGATTCTCCGTCAGGCGCGCCATCCCGTAGACCTGGCCCATGAGCTGAAAAATCGTTTGCTGGGCGCTATTGCCCAGGAAAAACTCCATGCCGCCGCTGCCAGCCCAGGTCGTCGGATAGACCGGTAAGGGCAGATGATAGGCGCGCTGCTGGAAGCGGGCGATCAGCTCGCTGGGTGTACGCGTCTGCACGCCACGGCGGGCCAGCTCGGCGGGCAGGGCGCGCATAAACTCGAAGATGCCGCTATCGACGCGATGGTGCTCGCCGAAGGTCTCATAGTCCCATCCGAGGAGCAGGAAATCGCCCCAGGTATGGGCAATCCAGTCGGCGTAAGTGTCAGCATAGAGCGGGTAGCCCGACCATGAGCGATTAGAGAAGCGATAGCCCACATCGTCGCTCAGATCGAGATGACGCGCCAGCAGATAGGGGCCGCGCTCGCGATCACCCACGACGGTGTTGCGGCTGCGATGATTGCCACTACTGCGCCGGCCTGGAGCCGTCGGTGGACGGTAGGCTTGGGGAGGCAGCGCATAGGGCTGCTCCTCGGTGTAGTGGTAGAGATGGGTGCTCTCGCGCCAACCCAGCACCCAGGGGCGGCCATCCATCAGGGCCCCACGGAAGCCGGCCAGGTCCAGCGCATGATAAATTGTCACCGACATGCACATCTCAGTCGTGTCAGTGACCTGCGGGCGCTTCCCAAAGATACGCTCGATCTCATCGGCCATCCATTGCATGCGGGCAATGAAAGCCGGCAGGTCAAGCAAAAACAGGAAGCTGTGGTACGGCTCCACGCCGATAATCTCCACATTCTCATGCGCTACCAGTTCGCGGAAAAGGTCCAGCAGGGCGGGGTCCCAGGCTTCGGCTTGGCGCAGAAACGAGAGCGAGAAGCCGATCGAGAAATGGAGGCCCTGGCGCACCAGGTCCAGAAACATGCGTGTTGCCGGGTAGTAGCAGTAGGTGGCCACCTTACGAAAGTAGCGCTCGTTCATGCGCTCATCGAAGAGGCAGCGCACTATATCCTCGATCGAGGCGCCCCGCGGAATTGGCTGCGCGGGCAGCTTGAGACGGCGCGGCTGATGCACCACGGTATAAATGGCAAGCTCAGCAACCATAACCCGAACCCCTACTTCAGCACGATGTTCTGTTTTCGTGCCAGAAACTCCAGCTTACTGATGAGATTTTCAATGACCTGGTCCCAGAGGAATTGCTCAGCCGTGCGGAAGCCCGCGCAGCGGATGCGCTCCTGCTCCTCGGGATGGCGGCCCAGATGGAGCAGATAGCCGACGATCTCATCGGGATCATCGGTCTCGGTCACAATGGCGTTTTCAAAGGAGATGGCGTAGTCCTCGCCGGTGCAGCCGGTGACGGCGATGCCGCGGGCGGCCATCACCTCCAGGGCTACCAGACCGAATGGCTCATGACCGCTGTTGGCGAGGGTGGCATCGGCGGCGTGATAGATGCTGCGCACGAACTCCTCGGGCAGGAAGAAGCGGAGATTATAGATGTCGGCAGGGCCGGCGTTGGCAACCGCCTCGATGCACTGCTCCAGAGTGGGACGCTGGGCGATAACGTCGCGGATCACCAGCCCACGATGATAGGCATGACTGAGCACCTCGGCCCCATGCGGCTCGATGCCGCCCCGGACAAAGAGGGTCACAGGGTGGCCACTGTGCTTGAGACGGGCGACCGCTTCGATGGCCATCATCCAGCGCTTATCAGGATCGAAGCGCCCAATCTTGAAGAGGAAGAGACGCCGCGGGTCGCCCTGGCGCGCAATCTCACGCAGGCGCGTGGCGATGGCCGGATCGACCGGGGCCAGGTGGCGGGCCGGGATGCCGTTGGGGATCACCAGCGGGTTGACGCCCAGCTCCCACATCTTGTGCTTCATGTACTTGCTGACCGTGCAGAGCGTGGTCACATAGCTCAGGCGGCCCCAGTTGATGCGATGCAGCGACATCAGACTATTGAGGTTCCAGAGCATCAGGACGCGCTGGCGGATGCCAAACCAGTGGAGCAGGTCGGAGATGCGACACATCACCTCGGCAGTATGCCAGTCTTCGCCCATGATCACCACCAGCTTCCCTTGTTCGACCGCCGGGCGCGCGATTTCCTCGTAGATGTGCTGGGGAACGCTCTCGTTATAGTCGTAGAGCTTCTGCTCCTCACCATCATAGACGCCGTTGGGATAGTATTTGCTGACCCACTGCGACCAGCGTTTCAGGATCAAGCGACCGTCGACGCGTCGCTCCACCGGGGGCTTGTAGGGGTCACCGATGAAGATGAGGTGAGTGGTGTAGCCCTGAGTGGCCAGGGCCTCACTCAGCTCAGTGACCCGTGTACCCAGGCCGCCGGCGGTCGAGTAGACGTCTGGCCCCTCAAAGCATAACAGCACAAAAAGTGTGTTCTCTGGCGAGATAGCTCCCTCTAGTTCAATCATAGCTGGTCTGTCCTTGTTGTGTTCTGTTCTAGTAAGAAGAAGGGCTGGACTGAATTTGACTTTTGGCTTGCTTTCGCTTCCCGTCACCTTGCTGAGAGGCTGGCATGCTGACCGGCTAGGGCCAGAGCGACATGAGCCAGGGCGACATGGCTAAGCAGTCAGCAGACCCAGCCACGACCAGAGCGGTCGATCGATCGGTCGGTCAGCAGACAACTGGTGCACCTGGTCCTGCTGGCGCTATAGGTGTGCCCTCAGTTCCTCTCTCCTAACCTGCCAGCTCTGTCGGCCAGCCGGCCTGTGGGCGATGAGCAGGGCGGCGACCGCCGTTGCGTTGCTGCCCGCCTGGCCCGCAAGACAAGGAAACGAGCCGAGAAGCCTTCGATCGGTCTCGGTCTTCCATTGCGATCCCGTGCGTAGTCGGGCGCGATGAGCGGCTTTGCATCAGCATGCCTGGCGCACGTGCACGGCATGAATGGGTGGGCGCGTGCGCCTGCGTGCATGTATGAATCGTCTATGAGTGGGGTGACTGCGGCTGTGTGTCGTCGACACTCCTTCCTTGGGCTGTCGTCGCTGGTCCGTCAGAGGGAGAGGCGAGGCTCTCCTTGGGTTGCACCAATGTCTACCCTGGCTGCGGGCCGATGGGAAGAGACGGCGTCTTTGCTCAAGCTGGCCTTGCGTCTGGCCTAGAAGCGGGCAGTGCTGGAAACATCGCCTCTGCTCATGTCTAGTATACCATCTCCTCTGCAACAGCAATCGGCCAATTCTCTCATGGTCTAAGCCCCCTCCTCTTGACTGCGGCGACGGCTCAGGTGGGACAGGCTTTAGCTTTGGCCTGGCGCTGACGTCTTCTTAATATTAGAGGCACTGCTCAATCAGCTCTGAATTGCGCTTCACTTATGGTGAATGGCCATTTCCGCTTTCCATGTAGGAATTCTCTACAGAAGCACAATTATCAAGTGAGGTACCTTGTTGAGAAGCGATGAATGAGGTGCCGCCACAGCTCAGGAGAGCGAAGGAATGATGTGTGTGAAAGAAAGCGCTGACGAGAGTGAACTTGAGCCTGGGACACGGCTTGGCAACTATTCCCTGATCCGTCAGCTGGGGGAAGGAGGGATGGCACGTGTCTATCTGGCGCGTCAGATCTACATTGAACGTCTAGTTGCCATCAAAGTGCTGCGTCTGCGGACCTCGCTCCAGGAGGCTGAAGAGCTACGGCGTGAGGCCAGCCTCCTGGCCGGGTTGCCGGCTCATCCTCACATTGTGCAGATCTACGAGTTCGGCTTTGCTGGTCCTGTGCCCTATCTGGTGATGGAGTATGCCCCCTATGGCAGCATGCGCAGCTACTGTGGAAGTGGGGTCTGTCTCTTACCGCGCGAGGCCTGTCGCTATCTTCTACAAGTGGCGGCGGCCCTGCAGACCGTGCACAATTATGGGCTAGTGCATCAGGATGTCAAACCTGACAACCTGTTGCTGGCCAGACCGAACCATCTCCTGCTGAGTGACTTTGGCATTGCTGCCTCGCTGCGCCTGGCGCGTCTGAGAGCGAGCCGCACACTGGTTGGCACCGCGGCCTACATGGCGCCTGAGCAGTTTGAGGGGCGGCCCAGCATGGCCAGCGACCAATATGCCCTGGCGGTAGTCCTGTACGAGTGGCTCTGCGGGACGCCGCCCCTGGTTGGCTCATTTATTGAGCTGCAGCAGCTCCATCAGCGCAGAATACGGCTCCCCTCTCCGCGGGAGCATGTGCCTAGCCTGCCGCCGGCCATTGAGCCGGTGCTGGAGCGGGCACTGGCACGCGAGCCGCGACAACGCTATCCCAGCGTCTGGGCCTTTGCCAGGGCCTGTGAGTGGGCCTTGCTGGGAAGGGGATCAGTATGACTGACGACCACGGTATGCACGAGCCGGCGCCGTGGCCAGCCTGGCTCTGGCTAGCTGTGGCCAGGCTGGGCTAGGGGAGTCCAGTCGGTTCCGGCTAGTCCTGTTCAGGAAAGGAAAAGAAGGCGCCGGGCCGGGACCGGTTGTTAGCTGTGGATGTGGGCGAAGAGATCATTTTCGCCCGGCAGATCGGGGCCGACGCGTGTAGCGGCGAGCTGGTAGCACTCGTACCCCCGCCAGCGGCGCTGGATCTCCTGGGGAATGCGGGCCATGATCCCCACGGTCCCGAGCTGTGTCCGATGGCAGGCCCAGGCGCGGTCTTTGAGATCGAGCACCGAAGACACATCGAGAGCGACGCTGATCTGCTCATCGGGAATGCCGAGCTGATCGAGGTCGCTGCCGCGCAGAGCAGTCCCCTCTAAAGAAAGATCTTGCTCTTTGAGCCATTCGGCCAGGGCCTGAATGCCGCTCCTTGGAAAGCCGGTATAGTAGAGCTTCGAGACGGCGTGAGCCGGTCCTAGTTCGGGATACTGGGCCTCGTCAGCGGCGGCGTAGAAGGCGCCGGTGACGTAGCGGTAGACGGCGATATGGTCGGGATGGCCGTAGCCGCCGGTTTCGTCGAAGGTCACCATGACCTGGGGGCGGAAGGCGCGAATAATGGCGACCAGCTTGCCGATGACGTCGGCAGGGGGCGCCTGGATGAAGGCTCGCGGATCATTATTATCTGGCGTGCCCGCCATGCCTGAGTCGCGGTAGTCGAGAAACCAGAGGTGCCGAATGCCCAGGACGTCGGCGGCGGCGCGCAGCTCTTGTTCGCGCACCTGGCCGAGGTTCTCCGGCGTGGCGAGGACAGGATCAGCGATTTCTCCTACTTCTCCCCGCGTGGCGCAAACCAGTCCGGTCTCAACGCCTGCCTGTCCGTAAAGGATGAAGGCACCGCTCATGCTCCCTTCATCGTCGGGGTGGGCAAAGACGCCCAGCAGTCGCCGTGTTGCCATGTTCTCTCTATCCTCTTTGTACGAGCTAGCTGCGTGGAACCTGCTCTACTCTAGCACCGCCGCCGCCTGCTGTCAATTGTAGGCGCCGATCCACTGGCTGGCTGGCTGGCTGCAATGCTTTTCGCCTATCCCTAAAGGTTAGAGGAGGAGATTGCAATAATACTCTATCTTTTCGGAGAAAAATGTGGTACACTGAACGGGGTGAGGGCCTGCGGCCATCGCAGCCTGCCCTTATGCTGGCAGATGACCGGTCGGGTCCGGCGGCAGCAGGGAAGCGCAGATCGCAAGGCGGCAGGTCTTGGCCAGCTTGCTCGTTTGCTTGTTGGCTGGCTGGCTGGCTGACTGGCTGGCCTGGTAGGCTAATCCATTCTGGGTGCTTGCTGCCTGCTTAGTTGCCTGCCTGCTTTTTTTTAGGCGAGCTGACTTTGTGCAAGGAGAGAGATTGATGACGAGAACGTTGCTAGATAAAGAGCTACAGGAGTTGGATGAGCAGATCAATCAGCTTGGCGCGATGGTTGATGAGGCGCTCAAGAACGCGCTCGATGCCTTGAGGACGGGAGACCAGGCGCGCTCGGGCATGGTCATAGAGGCGGATGCGCGTGTCGATAGCTTGCGGGCGGCTATTGAGGAGCATACGATCCGGCTGCTGACCCTCCAGCAGCCGCTGGCGGGGATGGACCTGCGTTATCTGACGGCGGCTCTCTCGATCGCCGGGGATCTGGAGCGCATTGGCGATGGGGCGGCGGGCATTGCCACCATCATTCTGCGCATGATGCCGCTGCGGGCAGAGGCGGCCTCGCAGGTGGAGGTCGATAGCCGTCTGGCCGATGGAGACACTGGCAATGGTCCTGGGCCGGCTCAGGTGGCAGGGCGGCAGGAGCATCATCGCGGCGTCAGCGAGGCCTCGATTATGCAGGGCATTCTTGACCTGGGCCAGGAGGCGCGACGGGTGCTGCAGGGCACAATGCAGGCTTTTGCGCAGCGCGATGCGGCGGCGGCCCGTCATCTCTGGCAAGAGGATGACGTGGTCGATGTGCGTTATCATCTAGTGCGCCATGATCTGATGGCCATGCTGGCGGGGGCGCAGGCGATTCCCGCCCTCCAGAGCGACCCGCGCATTCTGCAGCGCGCGACGTACTTGCTCTGGATCGCCCACAAGCTGGAGCGCGTTGCTGATCACTGCACCAATATCTGTGAGCGCATCGTCTTCATCGTCGAAGGCGAGGCGGCAATTGCTGAGCGCGAGCAGGAGTGAACTAGCTGACTAACTGACTCTGGCGGGAACTGTGGACTGGGCAGGCTCCAGCGGGGCCTGCTCGTTGCACGTCTCGGGCGACTGTGCTACACTGAGACTCATCCATCCATCCGTCCATCCATTCACTCACTTACTGACCTGCCTGCTGGCCTTGTGAGGGAGGATGCACTGTGTGGGCGACGCTGGAGCCTGTGGAGGTACCGCCGTGCAGAGCAGGAATATCGGCGAGAGAGGCATATTATGCTGGATGAGGTTCTGGAGCATAATCAGCGCTTTGTGGCCGAGCATCAATTGTCGCCGCTGAGCCATTTGCCCCGGCGGCGGACGGCAGTGGTGACCTGTATGGACTGCCGTTTGGTGGGCCTGCTGGAGCAGGCGCTGGGGCTGGAGCGCGGCGATGTGGTTGAGCTGCGCACGGCGGGGGCGACGGTGGCCGTGCCTGGACGTGAGGGGGAGGGAGTCAATAGTGATCTGGTCCGCTCGTTGGCGGGGGCTATCTATTTGCTTGGCGTGCGTGAGGTGCTGGTGATCGGTCATACAAACTGTGGCCTGGCCCATGTCGATCCGGCGGCCTTGAGCGGCTCGATGCAGGCGTTGGGGGTGGAGCCGCAGGATCTGATTGAGCGCTATGGTCTGGGTGACCAGGCCGGTCTGGTGCGCTGGCTGGGGGCCTTCTCCCAGGTGGAGGAGAATGTGCGCGAGGTCGTGCACTTTATTCGCAACAGCCCCTTCCTGCCCAGGTTGCCGGTACATGGCCTGGTGATCGACGTGGTCAGCGGCAAGCTGGAGCTGGTCGACCGCGACACGCGCCCGGGGCTTGCCAGCTAGAGCTGGTGCAGCTGTCTACTGAGGGATGAAGGAGCGCTGGCGTGGCTGGCGCTTTTGTCGGGTCACGCCGCTCCAGACCCTGGTGCGCCTCCGCAACTGATGCGTCGGGCATAGTGGGCCAGGGGGAGCGGGGTGAAGGGAAGCGGAGCGGTTGGCAACTGTGGTCTGTACGACAGCTCGAAAATCTGCTATAGTGGGAGACACCTCCAGGTTGATAGTCAGGTAGCGTTTCTAGCTTTTGTGACCAGGATGGCAGAAGCGTTGAAAGACAGAGATGCTTCGCCGGAACCAGGCGCTCAAGAGAAAGTTCAGCCGGGTTATCTTGGCCCGACGCCTCCGCCCGGTCGCCCGCCGGCCAAAGGGCAACGTATCTATGTAGAGCGACCGGAGCAGTTGCTCGACGCTGTCGAGATCTTACGCACGGCCCCCATCATTGGAGTCGATGCCGAGTTTGTCCAGGGTCGCTCGCGGCTCCTGGGCGAGAATGGTCCTTCTCATCGCCTGGCTCTGCTGCAGTTGGCGATCGATGGCCAGTGCTTTGTGATCGATGCCTGGCGCCTCGCTGATCTCTCCCCTCTGGCGGTGGTCACCGAGAATGCGGAGATCAGTATTCTGCTGCATGGGGCAGGGGCTGATCTGCACGTGATGGCCGAGCGCGGTCTGAATGTGGCGCACTATTTTGATCTGGAGGCCGCAAGCCGCTCGATCTTCGGCCAGAACGAGTCGTCACTGGCGGCGATGTTGCAGCGGGCCTTTGGCATCCATCTTGATAAGAGCCTGCAGCGCACCGATTGGGCGAGGCGTCCGCTGCCGCCGGCGATGGTGGCCTATGCGGCGCGGGACGCTGAGATGACGCTGGCTCTCTACTACTGGCTCGATGAGCACTATCACGATATACTGGTGCTTCATGAGTACGTTGGCGAGCTGGAACCAGTCGCCGACTGGATTGAGCCATTTCTGCGCGGGTCGTCGTCGCTGCCCGCCGAGCTGGCGGTGGCCGAGGCGCGCGCGAAGGGGCTATTGAGCGAGGAGCAGATCTACGCCGATTGCCGCGCTGCTCTGCTGAGCCTGCGCCATCCCATGCGCCGCAGCCGGCTCCTGCGCCTGATCGCCGATCTCTCGCTGACCGGCCTGGCGCCCGAGCTGGAAGCCTTGCTCAAGGCGCCGACCTCCGACGAACGCGCCGCCGCCGCGCGGGCTTTGGGCCGCTTGGGGCACCAGAGCAGCCGCGAGGCGATTCGTTCCCTGTTGCAGGACCCTGTCTATGATGTGCGCAAGGCTGCGCAATCTGCCCTGCGTACCCTCAATTCGTCTCCTCGTCCGTTGACCGCGCAGCCGACCCGCCTCACCGATGGCGCCCGCAGTTGGACGATCGGCGAGAGCGACGATACGGCCAACGACAGCGATTGGAAGGCCCGCCTCCGCTCACTTATGGATGAGTGAGTGGGTGGCGCTCGCCTCGATAGCTGGCGCTGTTGTTATCTGTCTCGATGAGCCTGACCTCGTAGAGCAGGCCCGGCGGAAGGGCCGCTTCCAGCCGCTCCCAGAACTTGATGACCAGATTCTCCGTGGTGGGAATGCTCTCGCGCAGCCAGGGCACGTCGTAATTGAGATGGCGATGGTCGACCTGGTCAACGATTTCGCGGTGCATGATCTCGCGCAACTCGGCCAGGTTCATGAGCATGCCCGTGCGTGGGTCTGGCTCGCCTCGCAGGGTGACCTCCAGAGTGTAGTTATGCCCGTGCCCGTTGGGATTGGCGCATTTGCCGTACAGTTCCCAGTTTTCGCGCTCGCTGAGGGCCTCGCTCCAGAGTCGATGCGAGGCGCTGAAGCTGGCGCGACGTGTTAAGTAGACCGTTGCCATAATCCCGTCTTGTCTCCCGTCTTGTCCACTCACTGGCCGACTGCTGGTAGATGAGGGACGGCCAGCTACCTGTCGGCTCGTCTCTTGTGACTGGTTCCTCTTGCTCTGCTTGCCTCCCTCGGCTGACTGGCTCTCTCAGCTCGCTCGCTAGGCGTTGCTGTAGATCTCCAGGTTGGTGCCGCTGAGCATGCGCCCGCTGTCGTCGGCCAGGAAAAGCAGGATCTCGGCCATGTCCTCTGCGCTCATGCCGGGCTTGAGGTGCGGTGCAGCCTGGCGCAGCATGTCGGTGTCAACTGCCCCTGGACTGACGGCGCAGACGCGGATGTTGTGGCCTTTTCCTTCCAGTGCCAGGATCTCGGTCAGGCTGGCGACACCTGCTTTGGAAACGTTGTAGGCGCTCAGGCCGGGGAATTTTTCGACGCCCTTGACTCCCGAGAGCGATGAGATGTTGATGATCACCCCCTGGCCCTGCTCGGCCATCAGGCGGAAGGCCGCCCGGCAGCACAGGAAGGTACCGCGCAGGTTGACGCCCAGAACACGGTCCCAGGTGGCCGTGTCCATTTCGCGAAAGGAGCGTACGGCCACGATGCCAGCGCTGTTGATGAGAATGTCAACGCGCCCGTAGTGGGCGCGGGCCTGCTGAAAGAGGTGCTCGACATCTTCTTCGCGAGCAACGTCTCCTGCGATGGCAAGAACCCGGCCCCCCTGGCGCTCGACGAGGGCGCGCGTCTCGTCGAGATGCTCTGGTGTGCGGCTGAACAGGACAAGAGAGGCTCCCTCACGCGCGAAGCGCTCGGCGGTGGCGCGCCCAATGCCCCGGCCTGCTCCGGTGATGACGGCGACACGATCTTTGATGCTCATGTTCGGAATTATAGCAAAGGTGGGCAGGCTTTTTCATGCTCTCCCGTTGTGGCTCTGCCGGGCCGGAGAGAGCTGGTGACGGCGCCGCCAGAAAGGGGGATTTGACAGCGACCAGGCTTGTGGCGCACAATGCTCCTGATGAGGGCGAGCGCGCGGGGAGGGACGGCTGAGGCTGGGTGTGACAGGGTGGGTGCGGCCTTGCTGGCGGAGGTTGTGAGACTTGCTCTCGTTTTTGGAGGAGGCTAAGGTAGCGAAGACGATGCGACTGGCGCTGATTGCTCCCTGGGTGGTGGTGCCACCGATCATCGGTGGGCTACAGATCCGCTTTCATCAGCTTCAGTCTCTGCTGGCGCGCCTGGCAGGTGCGCAGGGGCTGGCCGTCTGGGACCTGCGCGAGGGCGGCCCGGTCTCGTTGGAGGAGCCGCCGCTCTCCGATCCGCGACGTCCCGAGCTGGCGGCTTTTGTGCCACCGCACGGCGTCCGCGCACTGGGGCTGCGCCTGCGCCATCTGTGGCCGGGCTATGTGGCTCCCTCGCTGGCTGACCAGCGCCGGCGCTTGCTGGAATGGCTTGCGCAGCAGCAGGCGACGCATGTTGTGCTGGTTCATCCCTATGCCAGCGAGCTGGCGCCGATTCTGAAGCGACGTGGGCTGCACGTCTTTATCGATTGCCATAATGTTGAAAGCGAGCTGGCGCTGCAGCTGGCAGAACTGGCCGGCTCAGCGCGCGAGGCAGAGGAGGCGCGGCTGCGCCATCTGGTCTTTCGTCGGCGTGAGCGCCGCTGCTTCCCGGCTGCCGATGAGGTCTGGCTGCCGTCGGAGGAAGATGTCTGCCGTCAGCAGCAGGTGTGTGGTACCGGCGCGAGGCTGCGGCTGCGCGTTGTGCCGAACGCTCTCGATCTGCGTCAATATGAGCCGCCGCGGGCGCGGGCGCCGGAGGCTACCGAGGCTGGAGCGGAAGCCGAGGCCGAAGCGGAGGAGATGCTGGATATCGTCTATCCGGCGGAGTTCGGCTATGGTCCCAATGTGGAGGCGGCGGCCCTGCTGAGCGAGCGCATTCTACCCGCCGTGCGTCGTCGCTGTCCGCGGGCGCGCCTTGTGCTGGTTGGGCGCGATCGCTATGGGCTGGTGGCCTGTCTGCGCCGTGAGCCGGAGGTCGTCGTCACTGATACCGTTCCTGATGTGCGTCCCTATCTGGCGCGGGCGGCGGTTGTGCCGGTGCCGCTGCGGCATGGTTCGGGCACCCGTTACAAGATCCTGGAGGCTCTGGCGCTGGAGCGGGCCGTGGTCACGACGCCGCGCGGAGCCGAGGGCCTGGCCCTGCGCGATGGTGAGCATGGGCTTGTGCGCGAGCTGGGGGACTTCGACGAGGCCATTGTGACCCTGCTGCGCGATCGGCAGCTGGCGCGTCAGCTTGGGCGCAACGGGCGGCGCCTGGTTGAAGAGCGCTATTCCTGGGAGGCCCTTGTGCCACTGCTGCGTGCGGCTCTGGAGGGAAGCGGGCGGACGTCGGGGCAGGACGGTGCTTGTTGAAATGACTTGGCATCTGTTATAATGCATCAAGTGTACTCTCCGCAGCAGCAAACGGAGATTGGGACGCTGAGGCACTGGCTGGCTAGCTGACAGGCAGAGAGACGGACGGGCCTGGCCGCGGATGACGATAGGACAGGTGGCGAGGAGGCAAGTCCCATTCGAGGGAGAACTATGACGACGAATACCAGACTCTTGCAGGGGTCGCTGAGAGATTTCGGGCTGGTTGAAATTCTGCAGATGATGGAGCTGGGGTCGGCGACGGGTGCCTTGCACTTGAAGCACGAGCAGGGGCGGGTCGGTATTCTCTATTTCAGCGATGGCAAGATCGCCAACTGCTCTGAGCTTGATCCTTGCGCGCTGACGCTGGGCGACGTGCTCCAGCAATTGGGGATGGCCACCTATCAGGAGGTGGAGTTTGCCTTTAACCAGCAGCTGCAGGACGCTTTCGGGCGCCGCATTGGCGAGCGCCTGATTGCCATGCGCGTCATTAATGAGCAGCAGCTCTACGAGGCCCTGCGTACGAAAGCGCTCTGGACGGCGCGCGAGCTGGCCCTCTGGCGTGAAGGCACCTATGAGTTCATTACGAGTCCCAAGAAGCAGGCTTTTCTGCCCTATGGAGAGCAGCCGCTCGACCTGGAGATTGTGCGCGTGACGATGGAGATGGTGCGCTATGCGGATGAGTGGGAGCAGCTCAAGCTCTATCTGCCCAATGGGATGCGCACCGTGCTTCAGCTGGTGCCGGCGATTCCCTACCCGCTCAGCTTCAACGGGCGCGTGATCGAGGTGCTGCAGCGGGTGGCGATCCATCGCTGGGTGCGCAAGGTCGCCACCGGCCTGCGCCGGCCCGAGTTGGAGGTGGCGCGCGATCTGGCGACGCTCGTGCAGCAGCGGCTGATCGTTCCTTTGGCCGAGGAGCCGCATCCACCCTCACGCGGCGCGCGGACGGTCCGCCTGCCTGGCCCCGCCGAACGGATGCGTATGGAGAGCTTCGAGCTGCTGAATCTGATCAGCCGCATGGAGCAGGATTGGTATAAGCGCAAGAGTCCGGTCGAGCAGTTGCCGGCCCTGGTGCACTATATTAACTGGACGATGGAGGCCCTGGCCGAGACCTGCCGTGCCAATGGGACCGATCTGGACCCCAATACGCTGGAGGCCCTGCTAACGCGCGAGCATCTGCGCTATATGGGGAACTATAAGTTCATTATCCAGAATAATCGCATCGAGGTGGAGAATTTCACGGCCCTCTGCCATGAGGTGCTCCACGGTGATCTGCAGCGCTCCAAGGAGTTCTACGAGGAAGCGCTCTCGGTGCTCTCGCGCATCTTGCGCGTGATCTTTGAGACGATTAACTCGCGCGTGGCCTCGCTCTATGAACGACTGGAGAATCAAGAGGTCTGGGAAGCCTTCTTCTCGCTCTTTGAGCCGCCTCAGAACTGAGCCTGAGCCGCGCTGGCCTGGGGAAGAGAGCGACAGAGAAGGGCAGCGGCGCGGCGGAGCAGGCGCTGCTCGTCGTCCAGGACCGGCGTGATCCGGTTCGCTTCCTGGAGCCGCCAGGCCGCTGCCCTGTGATTGGGCTTGTTCGCTGTAGAGGAGGGAAAGCTATTCGTAGACAACGGCGACGGTCTTGACCTCGCTGTAGTCGGCGACGGCGTCAGGCCCTAGCTCGCGGTGACCGTTGCCGCTGGCCTTCATTCCTCCAAAGGGCATGTGGATCTCCGAGCGGGTGGTGGGGGCGTTGACGTAGATCAACCCAGACTGAATGTCGCGCATAGCACGGAAAGTGTAGTGTGTGCTGCGCGTGAAGATGGCCGTCGAGAGGCCGTAGATCGTGCTGTTGGCGACGGCGACGGCCTCTTCGTAGGAAGCCACCGGGATGATGGAGACGAAGGGACCGAAGATCTCTTCGCGGGCGATACGCATCTCGGGCTGCACCTCACCGAAGATGGTCGGCTGATAAAAGGCCCCATCGCTGTATTCTCCCTCACGCAGCGGATTGCCCCCGTACAGAAGCCTGGCCCCTTCACGCTTGCCCAGCTCGGTGTATTCGTGCACTGCCTGCACGCGCCCCCGGTTGACGAGCGGCCCCATGTCGATATCTTCGCGCAGGCCATCGCCGATGCGCAGGCTGGCGGCGGCTTCGATGAGGCGCTCGCTAAATTCGGAGACGACGGCGCGGTGGACGATGACGCGGCTGGTCGCCGTGCAGCGCTGGCCGGTGGTGCCGAAGGCTCCCAGAGCGACGCTGGCGACGGCACGCGGCAGGTCGGCGTCCTCCAGCACGATGACCGCGTTCTTGCCGCCCAGCTCCAGCGCGCAGCGGCGCAGGTCGCGACCGCATAGCTCTGCAACGCGTCGTCCGACTTCGGTCGAGCCGGTCAGGGAGATCATATTGACGTCGGGATGGCTGGCCAGGGCTTCGCCCAGGGTGCCACCAGGCCCGGTGACGACGTTGAAGAGGCCGTCGGGAAGACCAGCTTCCTGCAGGATCTGGGCCAGTTTGAGGGCCAGCAGGGGGGTGTCGCTGGCGGGTTTCAGGACAACGGCATTGCCAGCCTGCAGGGCGGGAAAGGTTTTCCAGGCGGGAATGGCTAGAGGGAAGTTCCAGGGGGTAATAAGACCAACGACGCCTAGCGGCTGGCGCACGGTCAGATAGAGCTTGCCACGCTGGACCGAGGGGACGGTCTCGCCTTCGGCGCGCCAGCCGTCGCTGGCGATGTAACGGGCGACATCGATAGCCGTCTGAACTTCTCCCCGCGCCTCGTTGAGGATCTTGCCCATCTCGCGCGTCATGAGGACCGCCAGCTCTTCCTGACGCGTCTCCAGGATCTGAGCCGCCCGCAGCAGGATCGCGGCGCGCTGGGGCGCAGGTGTGGCCGCCCAGGCGGGTTGCGCCTGACGCGCGGCGCGCACGGCCTCATCAAGGTCAGCGACGCTCGATTGCTGGTAGTAGCCAATGATTTCGGAGAAATGGGCCGGGTTGGTGCTGACAAAGGTGGCCCCGCTCGCCGAGGGGCGCCACTGGCCGCCGATGAAGTTATAGAAGACCGGCGGCTCGCTGCGCGCCGGAACGTCTGTCTGGACGTGTGGCTGTGTCATAGAAAAGGTCACTCCTCGCTGAGAATCGTCACATTCACGTCATCCTGTGAAAACAGCACGGGATCGGCTTTGATCAGCGGCTGGGGCTGCTGACTGCTCGCGGCTGGCGCTGGCCGGCCTGGCCGCGGGCAGCCGATCCTCATTATAGCATACCAGCTCCTGTGCTTCTGATCTGAACGAGCCAGCCACTGCTGAGCCAGGCCAACCTGCTCGCACCTTGACCCAGGCTGCTCGTCTGACCTAGATTCTCTACGTGTGAATGGTCTGCATAGTTCGGAGGAGGGACCGACCTGGTCTGCAGGCCGAGGGAGGCTACGCTGACGTCCCCGCGTCTCGGAGGGCGGTCGCTCTTCTGTGAAAGAGAACGAAAGGAAACACGCGCATGAGCGGAGCAAACACTGCGGAGCAGCGAGGCAAAGTGCAGGTCGGTGACCTGGCGCCAGACTTCACTCTGCCCGATCAGGCAGGTCGTCCGGTCAGCCTTCACGACTTCATCGGCAAGTCTGTTGTTGTCCTCTACTTCTATCCCAAGGACAATACACCCGGCTGTACCACAGAGGCGATCTGCTTCCGCGATAGCTATGTGGTCTTTAAGCAGGCGGGGGCTGAAGTCATCGGCATTAGCTCGGACTCGACCGAGTCGCATGAGCAGTTTGCCAATCAGCATCGGCTGCCCTTCATCCTGCTGAGCGACCAGGGGGCTGCCGTACGCAAGCGCTATGGGGTACCGACAACGCTCGGCCTGCTGCCGGGGCGCGTGACCTATATTATCGACAAGCGCGGTGTGGTGCGCCACATCTTCTCATCGCAGTTCAACCCCGAGAAGCATGTTGAGGAGGCCCTGAACATCGTGCGGACCTTGCAAGAAGAGGAAGGGGCCGGTACCTCGCAGGCTCCTGCCGGGGAGGGCTGAGAGCAAACCTGAGCTGAGCGCTGGCAGCCCTCAGCCCTACGGGCAAGCCAGCGACAGCGGGATTCCGATCACCGGCGCCGGTCGCAGGAACGGACAAAAGAGAGCGCGGCCCGGCCTTCTCTCTCTGCTCCTGCTCCGGCGAACCAGAGCAGGTGGTTGGGGGAGGAAGCCGGGTCGCGCTTTGTACTGGGCGTGCGTGCACCCACATCGAAGGCGATGAGGATGAGGGGAGAGCTTAGGCCGTCTCGATGGTTGGGCTGCCGCTGCTTGGCTCGGCGCGCGGCTGCTCCGCGGCGGGAGCCGACTCGCTGCTGTAGTCGCCCTCCTGAGCTGGACGCTTGAAGACATAGTAGGCCGAGGTTGAGGTCAGGGGCTGAATGCCCACCAGCTCCCAGCCTTCGCGGCCCAGGCTGCTCAGATAGCGGCGCACGAAGGCGCTGCGTCGCTCGTTGCCGATCAGCGTCTCCAGACCTTCGCAGGAGATGCGCCCACGGGTATCAATATAAGCGACCTTATAGGCCCACTGCTGTGGCATAGCGCTGACTTACTCCTTTCAGCTCGCTCGCTAACTTGCTCGCTTGCTCGCTGGACCGCAGCCTGGATGGCTGAGGAAAGACCAGGCCAGGCGCAACGGGCGCGGGGTCGATGGGGCCTTGCCCTCTGTCTGGCTCTTCTGCTAAGCAAAGGACAGGGCAGGTGTGCGACCCGTGGTAGTCGAACCATGCCGGACCCTTGAAGCCACATCCGGTGGCTTCCCTGGCGCCGGGCAGGCCGATCTGACGCCTCGCACGCTTCTGTCAGAGAGTACGGCCTGCCCGCCAGACACCGGGGCCTGCCGGGTTCCACAATGCAACAGGCTCCGGGCAGGGGGGCATGGTCCGCTTCCCCGGGCCTTGCCGCCCATGAAACAGTATAGCCTCGCGCCAGACGGAGCGCACCGTCAGAAGGCCGGGGAAGAAGGCCGGGAAACCCCCCAGGCCGGAACCTGTTCAAATCACCAGGGAGGGGCGAGAAAGAGCAAGGCGAGAGGGAAGGTGAAGCGGCGACAGGGTCAGGAGGGCAGGGGGAGATCGAACGAGAAAGTGGTGCCCTGGTCCTCGGCGCCGGGACGCTCCAAACGCAGCGTACCGCCGTGGGCCTCGACGATGCTCTTCGTGATGTAGAGGCCCAGACCCGACCCTTGACGGCTGCGCGCTGTCTGCAGGCGCACGTAGGGGCGGAAGATGCTGTTGATCTCCGCTGCCGGGATGACACGCCCCACATTGTGAACGCTCACGCGTACCAGATGCTCCTCTGGCTGACTCACACGGACGGTAATGGTCGTGTGCTCGTCAGAGTACTTGATGGCGTTATCCAGCAAGTTGCCGACGGCCTGCTGCAGGCGCTCGCCGTCCCAGCGACCGACGAGGGGCGTCTCAGGAACCTCGACTTCGAGGCGGTGGTAAGGGGCCAACGGGCGGAACTGCTCAACCAGCTCGCGGATCAGCGCTACGATATCACACTCGGCCAGCAGGAGTTTGAACTGGCCGGTAGACAGGTAAGAGGCGTCGAGCAGGTCATTGACCAGGCGTTTGAGGCGCTGAGCCTGACTGATAATGATAGCCGTGCCACGCTCGACCGTCTCGCGGCGGCAGTTGGGGCGGGCGATCATCTGGGCATAGTTGATGATGGGAGCGAGCGGGCCACGCAGCTCATGAGCGATCATCGCGGTAAACTGCTCTTTGCGCGCTAATTCCTCCTGAAGGAGCATATTGGTTCGTGTCAGCTCATCTACTTGTTGTTGCAGCGCCCTGACGACCTCTTCCTGCGACTGCTTGCGGTGAGCTCGCATGCGTGTGGCCTCCCTACTCGCTCGGTGGCTAATACATCGTTAAGTATACACTTAATCTACGTGGCCGGCGGTTGAGGCGGAAACCACTGGGAATTTTGGGGGAGAGAGAGGTGAAGAAGACGGGCTTCCGCTCTTGGGAAGAAGGCGCGCCGCTGTCAAGAGGGGCAGGCAAGCGTAAGCGCTTGCTGCCTCTCGACAGCTGCAATGCGTGTCAATTCCTTCCTTCTTTCCTTCATTCATTCTGCCGGAATCAGACCCAGGTCGCGTAGCTCTTCCCTGGCTCCCTCGCTCAATTGGGTGAGGTCGAGGCTGGGATCGGCATGGGCGATCAGGTGGCGCAGCCGCTCGATAATCTCCTGGCGGGTGTAGAAATCGCTCGCCAGCCACAGCTCGCCAATGGTGATTTCGATCTGTCGGCGCTGCAGAGCGGCCAATGCCGATTCGGCCATGCGTTGTCTGCTCCCTTCGTGATGTTGCAGCTCTGCCTGGCTGCCTGAGCCGTGTCGAGCTGCTCCCTGCCGCGCAGCTTCAGGTCAGTCAGGGAGGTGCGACCACCGTTGTGGTGGCCTGCTAGCTAGTGTTGGCGAGGTGGATGCTCACCCCGACTGGCTCAGGAGCCGCTGCTACTGGAGGCTACAGGGGCCTTACTGCTCCCGCTTCCCTCGCTTGTCGAGGAGGAGCTGCTGCTCTCGCTCTCGCTGGACTTGCTGCTCGTGCTATGTGACGAGCTAGCGCCGTTTGAACTACTGGAGCTGGTGTAGTCCGTTTTATAGAAGCCGTGCCCCTTGAAGACAATCCCCGTAGGGAAGAGCACGCGATGGATCTCGCCGCCACACTGTGGGCAGACTGTTAAAGGATCGTCCGTGATTTTCTGCCAAATCTCGAAACGATGCTCGCATGCCCGGCACGCATATTCATACGTGGGCATAGGATGCTGTCACCTCCGCGCCAGAACATGGCTCAACACTGGAGAACGAAACGAAGAAAGGAGGTCTGGTGATGACTTCCTTTCCCTACATAAGAAACAGGAGGGAAAGCGTGGCCGCTTTCCTCCTTACCTGGCAAGAGAGCGTCTGCTCAATGTAAGAGATGCTCTACATTAAATAGTAATCGCCAATCTCTTCGTTGTCAATCGAAGGCGTGGAGTGCTAGCGCTCGCCGTGCAGCGTCGGCAGCGCGTTGAGGGCCGCAAGCCTGTCCTCGGCGGTTGGCCTGCGGCTCTCCTCTCTCTGCCCGTCTGCTCAGGAGCTGCCGATATACTCCTTGACCTTCTCGGCGGCGGCGCGTGTCATGCCCTCGACGGCGGCCAGCTCCTCGACGCTGGCCTCGCGGATGGCCTGCACAGAGCCAAAGTGCTTGAGCAGGGCCTGCTTGCGCCGGGGGCCGATGCCTGGGATTTCGTCGAGCTGCGATTTAAAGGTGCGCTGACTGCGCAGCTTGCGATGGTAGGTGATGCCGAAGCGGTGGGCCTCGTCGCGGATGCGCTGCAGCAGATAGAGGCCCTGCGAGGTACGCGGCAGGCGCAGCGGCTCGGCAGTTCTGGGGAGATAGATCTCCTCGGCAGTGGGCAGGCGACTGTGGGAGCCTTCTTCTTTGGCCAGGCCGATGATGGGCACTTCGACGTGCAGCTCCTGCAGGACCTGCAGAGCGGCGTTGAGCTGGGCTTTGCCGCCGTCGATGACGATGAGGTCCGGCAGTGGCCAGTCGTGGCTGAAGGCGGCTACCTGCCCTTCGGCGTTCTCGACGCCGGCGCGCTCGTCGTCCACGTTAGAGTTGGGGGCGCCGGTATCGGCGGCGTCCCGGCTCGGGGCTGGCTCGCGGCGGAAGCGTCGGCGCAGGATCTCCTGATGGCTGGCAGGGTCGTTGGCGCCTTCGACGCTCTTGATGCGGAAGCGCCGGTACTCCGCCGGCTTGGGGCGCCCGGCCTCAAAGACGACCATTGCGCCGACGGCGCTGCTGCCCTGGATATTGGAGATGTCGTAGCATTCGATGCGGTAGGGCGGCGCCGCCAGGTTGAGGGCGGCCTGCAGCTCTTCGAGGGCGAGCTGCGTCTTCTGGCTATCGCTGAGCCATTTGATGCGTTGCTGCTCCAGGACCTCCTGAGCATTCTGTTTGACTAGCTCGATCAGGCTGCGTTTCTCGCCGCGCCGTGGAATGCTCAGGTTGATGGCCTTGCCGCGCCGGCTCCTGAGCCAGGCCAGCAGCATATCGCGGTCGTCCGGCTCGACTTCGAGCACGATTTCGGCGGGGATGTGGGGCGCGCTTTCGTAAAATTGCTGCAGGAAGGAACTCATGATTTCGCCCGGGCTGCTATCGCGAGTGCCCTGCAGGATGAAGTATTCGCGCCCGATGAGCTTGCCGCCGCGGAAAAAGAAGACCTGGGCGCAGGTCTCGTCTTCGGCTCCGGCCAGGGCGATGACATCCTGATCTTCTTGCCCTTCGGTGTTGATGATGCGCTGCTTCTCCAGAATATGCTCGACGGCGCGGATGCGGTCGCGCAGACGGGCGGCCTCCTCGAAGTTGAGGGCCTCTGCGGCCTCGTACATGCGAGCCTCTAGCTGCTTGAGCACTTCCTCGTGTTTGCCTTCGAGGAAGAGGATGACCTGCTCGATGATGGCGTCATATTCTTCGCGCGTGACGTGGCCAACGCAGGGGGCCAGGCAGCGGTGAATGTAGTACTGGGTGCAGGGCCGGCTGAGATATTTGGGCTTCCAGCCCGGCGGCGTCTGGCCGTTGCGCGGCGGGGCCCAGGCGCTGCCGTCATAGCGGCAGGTGCGGAAGGGAAAGAGCTTGTTGAGCAGGTCAAGGGTGGCGTCGACGGCGCCTGAGCTGGTGTATGGCCCAAAGTAGCGGTTGCCGTCGCGCTGGTAATTGCGCACGCGATAGACGCGCGGAAAGTCCTCGCTCAGGGCAACTTTGATGTAGGGATAATTTTTGTCGTCACGCAGCAGGACATTATATTTCGGGCGATATTGTTTGATGTAGTTGCTTTCGAGGACGAGGGCCTCGATTTCGTTTTCGACGACGACGTATTCGATGTCGTCGACGCGAGCGACCATGCTGCGATTTTTGGGGCTGAGGTCGGCAGATTCCTGAAAGTAGGAGCGAACGCGCTGATGGAGCGAGACGGCTTTGCCGACGTAGATGATTTGCCCCTGGGCATCCTTCATGAGATAGATGCCGGGTTTGTGGGGCAGGCTGTTGAGGACGCTACGAATTTTGTCGTTCATGTTGGCTTGTTCGCTTCGCTGTGATGATGCTGGCCTGGGTCTGGTCTGGCTGGTTGAGCACTGGCTATGGATGCTATGGATGCTATGTTTCTGCTGCCCTGGCTGACTGAGACCAGGCTGCCATGATCCGCCTGTGGGGACTGCCGTTTCATTATACTACAGCGGTGGTAAGAAGGCGCAGGCTCAGCCGTAGCGGCCTCCGCCGGGCCGGGCCGGGCCGGGCCTGTGGCTGAAAAAGTGGTGCCCGCAGCGTTCCCTTCTGGACAGTACTCTTTGAGAACAGAGGAGCGAGAGATTATCATGACTGGAGCCTATCAGTCCGATCCGCCACCGGCTCTCTTCCTGGCCGCGGGTGCCGCTGCTGCTGGAGAGGTGCATCAGTTAGGGATCAGCACGCTCACCTTTAAGGTGACAACTCCCAACGCCGCCGATCTCTTCGTTCTGGAGAATCACTTTCGCACAGGCGGGGGGCCGCCGCGCCATCTGCACTACGATCAGGAAGAGTGGTTCTATGTGCTCGCGGGGACCTTTCTCTTCGAGGTGGGCTTGCAGCGCTATTCGCTTGAGCCGGGGGCTTCGCTGCTGGCTCCGCGTGGTGTGCCCCATGTCTGGGCCTGCACCGGTGCGGGCCGTATCCTGATCGCCTTCCTGCCGGCGGGCAAGATGGAAGCGTTCTTTCGGGCGGTGACCGCTCGTGGGGAGGCGCCGGCGATGCCGCCGCAGGAGGCGGCTCTCTGGCGCGCTCATGGCATGGAGCTGCTTGGGCCGCCGTTGCCGCTGGCCTGATCCAGGCTGGGGAAGAAGAGAGGGCTGTGGCTCTGTCGTCTGGGGCTGGCAATTGCTATAATGAGGCTAATCGGCAGGCACTGGCTCGCACCTGTGCTGCGGGCGGTGCGTGCCGTGAAAATGGAAAATGATTGCGGGAGGCGTGCTATG
>NZ_JADGIA010000083.1 GCF_019683635.1 Thermogemmatispora sp.
TGGCCACTGGTGGAACCAGAGGAGGCGGCCATGTTGCCACTCTGGTTGGTATGGAAGAGGCTGCCCAGCAACGATTGGGCTGCCGAGGTTTTGATAGCCAGGCCCAGGCCAGCCGCGGCCAGGCCACCGCCGGCGAGCAGAGCCACTACCTGACGCCGGCGCCGCTTGCGGCCACGCCGCGTGCTCACGGGGATCTGGGCAGGGATCGGCACCTCTTGCTGCAGCACGCCAGGGCGGGCGTTCTGCTTCGCGCGCTGCTCTCGTGGAGCAGGCAAGACGACCGGCGCGGGTTCGGCGCTGCCGCTGCCAGCCGCGGGGGGCACCCTGGCAGGAGCTGACGGTGCAGATGCCTGGGCCGGTGCGGCGCGCTTGAGGGCATAGTCTTCGGGTCGCCCGGACCACCAGGCAAAGCTATCGAGGTCGGCGCTGTTGCCACTGGGAACGGGCATGGGCGGAGCCGGGGGCATGGGAGGCACAGCCTGCGGCAGAGTACCGGGCAGCGAGACCATCTCGCGCCTGGCGCCGTTCGCTGGCGCCGCTCCAACGGCGGGCGCCTCCTTCACCAGAGGCAGGGGTTGGTCTTGCCAGGCTGCTCCTCCAGCCAGGGGGCCGGTGGTCGGTAGCTCTCCGCTGCGCTTGACGCTCGGCAGGCGCCCCGTGATGATGGGTGGTCGCAGCTGCCAGTGGCTGCCGGAGCTGGTTAGCTCATCTTCCTCAGCTAGCTGGGTCTGAAGCTGAGCGATGCTGGCAGCTACGGGGGCAGCGGCGGCAAAGCTGCGCTCTCGCCGCAAGGCGCGCGCGTAGGCCGTGACAAAGGCCCCCGCTGAGGAGAAGCGGCGCGCCGGGTCGCGCGCCAGAGCCTGCGAGAGAACTTCATCGATCTCTGGCGGCAGGGCAGGACAGAGATTGCGTAGAGCTGGCACCGGCTGCTTGACATGCTGAAGAGCGATCTCCAGCGAATCGTTGCCGGTGAAGGGTGGCTTACCACTGAGCAGCTCATATAAGATGATGCCCAGGGCATAGATATCGGCACGGGCATCAATCTGCTGCTGACCAAGCACGACCTCCGGGGCCAGATATTCAGGCGATCCGAGGAAGGTCCCGGCCAGATTGAGCAGATGGAGATAGGGATGCTCGACACGCCGCACGCCCCGCAGCTGCAAGAGATCGACGAGGCCGAAGCCCGCTACTGTCACATGGTGCTCGTCTCCCTGGAGCACGATGTTAGCCGGCTTCAAGGCCCGGTGCACAATGCCCCGTGCGTGGGCATAGTCCAGCCCCGCTGCCACCTGCTGGAGCACCTCCAGGGCATAGGAGGGGGCACAGCGCCCGTCGCGCTTGAGGACATGCGCCAGCGAGCCGTCGGTAACATAGGGCGAAATCAAGTATGGATAGCCAAGCTGCTCGCCAAAGTCGTAAATCGGTAGAATATGCGGGTGATCAAGTTCAAGCAGGGCCGTCGCTATCTGGGTAAAGCGCCTGATGAAACGGTTACGCGCCCGCACAGAGAAGTCCTCTGGGATGATGATGGCTGTGACGGCCACCGGCAGGCCGCTCACAGAGTGCCGGGCCAGATAGACGGCACTGACACGACCTTTGCTCAGCAGTTGCTCAACACGGTACCCTCCCACCATCTGCCCCACCAGCAGATCTTCTTGCTGCGTCTCGTACATAGCATCTCCGTTCTCCGAAACTGTACCCATCGCTCGCTGGACGGGTCAGAGACAGTGTCCGGTACCTGCCGAGCGAGGGGCTGACGCCCCGTCCGCAGCAGGGAGCAGGACAGGGGGCCGCTCGCTCCTCCCCACAGGCAGCTCTTCAAGGCGCACATCTCAGACGCTGCTCGCCCGCCTGGGCTGCGCCACGGATCTGGCCGCGAATCGGCTCGCGAATCAACTCAGCGTCCGCCCATAGCGGCGCATAGAGCCTGAGCGCTGTGCCTGCCTTGAGGGTGTATGTTCACAGCTCCGACGTAATGAGCTTACAAAGTATATCAGGGCGAGTCAATCTGTTGCTCTTAGTGTAGGACTTGTGGGTTATTCCCGCAGGATAATCATCACCAGCCCTTGCCGCGAAGCCCGGCAGGCCGCGAGGCACGGGCAGACGAGGGCGGTCAGACTGGCTCATCCAGGCACGTCTGGAGATCTGGCCTGAGCTGCACACCTCTGACTTACCAGCCGACCCGGCCCGATAGGGGATCAGCCTCTCCGTCAGTGCACAAAGAGACGAGCGGTCGGGGGGAGCAAACAGGAACCCGACCGCCCGTGGAGAGCGAAGTGAGAGAGTGCGAGTCGGGAGGCGGCGGGGGACCGCCTCCCGCACGGGGAAAAGGGGAGGTCGCTTCAGTCACAGAACTTGAACATAAGTTCTAGTTTCAGGATACCATAGAAGGCGCGAAAAGTCAAGAGGGGATTCGGCTTTTTGGTAGTTTTCTGGCTCAGTTCACTCGCCAGCGGGAGCGAGAGAGTCGCGTTGCGAGGTGCGGCCTGCAGAGATAGGGACTGGGCTGGGCCAGAGCAAACAGAGATGGTACAATGGGCAGAGAAGACGCCGCTCCCTCTGCCTCCGCCTCCAGGATGATGGTCTGGCAGGTGAGGCAATGCGGGTCACTGAGCATGTTTTCCTGTGGGAGCGTTGAATCTGGAGAGAAAGCGAAGTGCCTCGACTATGGCAGATGTACGACCTTTCCGTGGCATACGCTATGCGCCAACGGTGGTGAGCGATGTGGGGCAGGTACTCTGTCCTCCTTTTGATGTGATCTCGCCCGAGGCGCAGGAGCGCTATTATGCGCGCCATCCCTATAATATGATCCGTCTGGAGCTGGGGCGCGAACTTCCCGATGATACCGTCTTGAATAATCGCTATACGCGCGCGGCGCGGACCTTCGCCGAGTGGCGCAAGGAAGGCGTGCTCCGTCAGGATACGGTCCCCAGCTATTATCTGTATCAACAGCGTTTCAGCTATGGAGGCCAGAGTTATACGCGCACGGGCCTGGTGGCGCGCGTGCGGCTGGAGCCGTGGAGCGCGCGGGTCGTGTTGCCCCATGAGCTGACGCTGAGCAAGCCCAAGGATGACCGGCTGCAGCTGATGCGGGCCTGTGCCGCTAATTTCAGTCCGATCATGGCCTGGTATGAGGACCCCCAGGCCCGCCTGCGTCGCCTGCTCCAGCCCTATGCTGAGCGCGCAGAGGTCCAGGCCCGCGATGAGCTGGCCGACGAGCATCGCCTGCAGCCGATTACGGACCCGCAGCAGGTGGCGCTGATCCAGGACTTTTTCAGTCAGCGGCAGCTCTTCATTGCCGACGGGCACCATCGCTATGAGACGGCTCTGAGCTATCGCGAGGAGATTCGCGAGCTACATCACGGTCTGGACCCGGAAGATGGGGCGAATTTTGTGATGATGGTGCTGATCGATGTGGATGATCCCGGCTTGCTGGTGCTGCCCACACATCGTTTGCTCGCGGGCCTCTCCGCTGAGCAATTGCAGCGCTTGACGCCGGAGCACCTGGGGCGCTATTTCCAGGTTGAGCGCCTGGAAGGCGAGGCAGGTCGGGGCGCGGCGCTGATGGTGCGCCTGGCCGAGGCGGGCCAGACAGCCCCTTCCTTTGCGCTGCTGACGTCGGAAGGGAGCTGGCTGCTGCGGCTGACGGAGGCCGGGCAGGCACGGATAGCCGAGAGCGGGCGAGCGCCGGCCTGGAACGCGCTCGATGTGGCGATTGCCCATCAGCTGCTGCTGGAGGAGCTGCTTGGACTGAGTGCGGAGGATGTGCGGGCGGGACGCTATTTGCGCTATACGCATGAGACGGAGGAGGCCCTGGCCGCGCTGCCACGGGGCGAGGCCCAGGCGGTGCTGCTGCTCAATCCGACGCCCGTGCGCCAGATCTGTGAGGTGGCCCGGGCCGATGAGCGCATGCCCCAGAAGTCGACTTATCTGTATCCGAAGCTGGCCAGCGGCCTGGTGATCCACCCGCTCTGGTAGGCTTGCTGACCGACTGGGTGTTGCTCTAGCTAGCTGGCTGACTGGCTGGGGAGCCGCCCGGTCGGCTTTGTCACGTCTGTTTGACTGCTCTGGCTCTGGATCGGCCCGCTGATCGCTGATGGCCAGGATCGGATCGGAGGCCGACCCGGGCCGATGGTTGGTTGCGCACATGCGCGCAGGAGAGGAGCGACGAGAACCATGACAACGACGCTGATCGCTGCCGCACAGCTTGAGTCAAGTCCCTCGGCGGAGGAAAATCTGGCCAGGGCGCGCTCGGCCATCGCGCTGGCGGCCCAGCGAGGGGCGCGCCTGGTGATTCTGCCGGAGATCTTCATGGCCTATCTCTCGCATGAGGAGTTTACGGCCCCTCATGCCCGCAAGGTAGCGCAGTCGCTAGACGGTCCCTTTGTGAGGGGCCTGCGCGAGGCGGCGCGCGCTGCCCAGGTCTGGGTAGTGGCGGGGATGATCGAGACGGCCAGCGAGGCGGAGGAGAAGACCTATAATACGACGGTGGTGATCGATGAGCAGGGGCGGCTGCTGCGCGCCTATCATAAGACGCATATGTTCGATGCCTACGGCTACCGCGAGTCGGACGTTTTTGTGAGCGGCGACCAGCTCTTTGAGCCGCTGGCGACGCCGTTCGGGCGCATGGGGCTGTTTGTCTGCTACGAGTTGCGCTTTCCCGAGGTAGCGCGCTATCAGGCGGCGCGCGGGGTTGATTTCTTTGTGGTGCCGTCGGGTTGGGTGAACGGCCATTTGAAGGAGGTCCATTGGCGCCATCTGGTGGTGGCGCGAGCGATTGAGAACACGGCCTACATCTTTACCTGCGATCAGGCCGGGCATCAGTTCCTGGGCCGCTCGCTGCACGTTGATCCCCTGGGGGTGGTACTGGCAGAGGGCGGCGAGGGCGAGCAGCTGGTCTTTGGTGAGCTGGATCTGCAGCGCCTGGAGCAGGCGCGGGCTAAGGTGCCGTCGCTGCAACATCGGCGCCCGGATCTCTATCGCTAGCTAGCTCGCTCTGCTGTGGCTTGCCTTGCGCGTTCGTCTTGCTGACAGCAGGGCAGGGTTGGCCTGACTGGCGGGCCTGGCCAGCAGGCGCTCTCTTCAGGGCTTTTTTGGGTGCGGCCCGTGCCTCTGGCCCAGGCTCGGGCCTGGGCCAGGCAGGGTTCGTCTAGCGCGGCGGGAAGAGGTCGCCTGGCAGCGGCTGCAGTTCGTCTTTGTCGAGCGTCTCCAGCAGTATGCGGAAAGGTCCCTGGCGGATCGAGAGACTGAGGAGGGCGCGGACAAAGGGCTGCTCTTTGAGGGGAAGGCCCGAGGCCGGGTGCAGGGCCGCCGCAACGGCGTGGATGAGGGCCACTTCCTGCCTTCGTCCGGCGAAGGCGAAGAGCTGGCCCTGACGGCGCAGACGGGTCTCGTAGAGCAGGCGCCATTGGTCGTCGATCAGCTCCTCCAGGGCCTGCTCAACGACGGTCTCCAGGGCCTGGCGCTGGTCGGTGGCGGCCTGCTGCTGGTTTTGCTTGTGGCTGCGCCCTCGTCCGCGCGCATTGGCTGGGGGGACACGAGGGAACTCGATGGTGCCCCAGTAGCGGGCCATAAATGGCTGGATGCGCTCCAGTGGCTCGTACATCCAGGAGGAAAATTCGGGCATTTGAAATAGCTCACCGCCTTTTTGGACGAGGGGCAACAGCTCGGGTGAGAAGGGCTGCGGCTCCAGAGCGGTGGCCACGGGCTGGCCCTGGTGCTGCTGCATCTCGGCGGAGAGCAGGGGGCGCCAGATAGCGTAAGCGATGGGCAGCTTATGGCGCCCACGGCGGTTGAGGGCGGCGGCCTCGCTGATGAGGGCCAGGCAGTAGGCCGGCGGGACGACGAAGTTGGTGAAGCCCTGGTCGCTCATTTCGCGGACGAGGCGCTGCCAGCGCTCGATGGTCATTTCGTCCGTGCTATAACAATCTTTGATGCCCCACTGGTCTTGACAGAGCAGGTTGATCCCCTTGACGGTCTCTTCGGAGTGCTTCCAGGCGAGCATGATGATCTGGGAGCCGCTGCCATCGATGAAGCTGACGCGCGCTTCGTAGAGGGGGTAGGCGGGACGAGCGGCTTCGGCCAGGGCCTGGGCTTCGGTGCCGGGGGCGGCCTGCATGGTGAGGCGCCCAAGAGCGGCGCGGGCGTGCTGTTTGAGCAGGCGGTTCGAGCTGGTGGTAAGCAGGTGGTTGAGGGCGGGAATGGCCTGGGGCGCTGCCAGACTGCCAAGCTGTTCGAGGGCATCGATGGTGGCCATGACGACCCGCGTTGACTGGTTTTCGAGCAGGGGCAGGAGCAGATGGACGGCGCGCGGGTCATGGCTGCGTCCAAGCCAGTCGACGAAGCCGAGGCGCCGCTCTAGCGGCATGCTGAGGACGTCTTCCAGAACGGCTTCGACCCCTAGCTCGCTCTTGCCAACCAGCTCCAGGAGACGGCTCTGCATCTGGAGCATGGCGGCCTCGGGATCATTGAGGTATTCGACCAGCCCCTCCTCGGCCAGCTCGGAGTTGAGTTCTCTGAGGACGGGCGCCAGGGTGAGCTTGGCAATGTCGCTGACGGTGGGATCAGTCACAAAGTCTTCGAGTACTTCGCGGTCATCTTCGGTGGCCAGGTGCGAGAGGATATAGACCGCGGTGGAGTGGGCCGCCGGGTCGCGGCGGCGCAGCAGGTCCAGTACTTTGTCGCGCGCTCCCGCCGTCCATTCTTCGTCGAGCCGCTCCAGATAGGCATCCATCTGAAGGGGGTCGACGCTGTCGCGGTGACACATGGCGTCGAGGACTTCGTCAATGCTCGGCGATTCTTTTCGCTTCTTTGTTGGCATGCCTCTCCCTCTTTTCTCTGCGCTGTCCTCCACTACGGTCGAGGGGATGGGACGACGCTTCTCCTCTTCGCTCTTCGCTTGGTTCTCTCGGTCTGCTGAGGCTCTTCTGGCATCCGCCCGCAGGCGGGACCGCTGGCTGCGGCTAGGGGTGGTCCGGTCAGCGGCGCCGCGTTGCCTCTTTGCGATGGCCGGTCCTCGGTCGGGCTGCCTTGCTATCGTGTGGATTGTACCACGCCGCGGGGGCACAAGTCGATAGCCGGCCAGGCCCAGAGGGGCAGATGAGGACGGTTGAGTGTGTGCGAGGGTGGAATGAGAAAAGACTCCTTAGAGACAGGAGCACTAGAGATGGATGAGCCGCTTTCAGCTTTCAAAAACGGCTCTCGTCTCGATAGAGGCGGCGCGGGGGGATCAGGGCCGAGGCTGGTGGCTGGTCGAGTTCGTTGAGGGCCTCGCAGAGGAGGGCCAGGCTGATGAGAAAGTCGTCGTGGCCCTCGCTGGGGTTGACGTACATGTCGATACCGCTCTCGCCGAGCAGGCGATAGCGGGCCTGGCGGAGTTGCTGCCAGCATTCGCCAGCGATGGCCGCCGGGGCGCTGGCTGGGGTGTAGAGCTTGAGGCGCCCGCTGTTGATAGCGGCCAGGAACTGGTAGGTGAGACGCGATTTGCTGGGACGGGTGAAGGTGAAGGACAGGAGGCGCTCGTCGCCGAGACGGCTGCGCAGGAGGGCGGCCAGGCCGGCGCCGAGGCCGGTGGCGTCGATGATGAGGCGGCGCAGGCGCCAGCGCTCGGCCAGGGCCAGAACGGCGCTGTACTGCTCCAGGTAGGGACGGCCTGTCCACCATTGCTGATGGACGATGCGCAGGCCGGGCAGCCCCAGCTCGTTCGGGCTGAGGGCGGCAATGGTGAGGACGGTGCTGTCGCGGCGACGCCGTGAGGGCACGGCTGTGGACTGGCTGAGAAGGGCAAGCTGCTCTTCAGGCCGTTGTTCTTCGCCGCCGATGTCGATGGCAGCGACATAGTGCGCCTCTTCTTGTGGTTCTTCTTGCCAGGGATGGTCTCCCTGGAGGAGGCTGCGCTGCAGGGGGGTGAGCAGGTGGCCGGCACCGCTGATGGGCTGGAGCAGGTACTGGGTCTGGATAGCGGGATGGCTGGCCCCGAGGCGCTGGATCTCGCTTTCGACGAAGCGCCGGTAGGCGGGGTTGATGGCCGCCAGGGCCTGCCAGTCGTATTCAAAGTGGGTTCGCCGCCCCTGATGCTGCTCGCGCTCCAGGTTCAAGGCTCGCTGACGGGCCAGCAGGGTGTCGTCGCTCCAGGCGGTGCCGTAGAGGACGGTGGTGGCGTTGGTGGTGGCCGCCATCGGGCGAAAGTCGCGATCGAATTTGTCAGGGCTGACGTCCTGGGCTTCGTCGATCTCAAGCAGGAGGCTGGCGGTGGCGCCAACGACGTTGCTCTCGGGGGCGGCGGAGAGAAAGAGGATGCGCGGCCCACTGTGGCGCCGGACGAGCTGGGGATCAGCCTGGGGCGCCAGGCCAAGCAGGTGATCGCCGCTGCGCCAGAGACGCTCGGCCAGGGGCGAGGTCTGTAAGAGGGTGAGCAGGCGCAGGCGACTGGTGAGGAGCTGAGGTTTGAAGGTGGGAGCGGCTTTGACAATGGTGCCTTCGGGAACGGTGGCCAACAGGTAGGCTTCGAGGACGGCGGAGAGCTGGTTTTTGCCCATCTGGCGCGCGAGCATGACGCTGAAGATGTCGCCGCGCCCGCTGTGGATGGAGTCGAGAATGGCGGCGGCGATCTCGCGCTGGTAGGGATAGAGCGGACGCGCCAGGACAGTGCTGGCGAAGTGGTCGATGTCGCTCTCTGGAGACGGGACTGACTGAAACGGGAATAAATCAGGCATGGCTGGCGGAGATGCTTGGTCGGTCGGTCGGCTGGTCTGGCCAAGGCGACAGGCAAGCAGACAGGCAAGCAGATAGACAAGCGGGCCAGGTCGGCTCTCTTCTGCCGCTGTGCTTGCGGTACCCTTGCGTGGTGCCTCTCTCTGGCTAGGGGAAGACTGTCGCCGCGTTGAGGGAAGGGCGATCTCTCGGTGCGTGGCCAGAAGCAGAGCGCCTGGCCCGCTCTGCAAGAGTGGAGGAGCCTGGAAGGACCGGCCAGCCCAGCGAGCTGGCTCGTGTCCGCTGCTCGTGACCGGTCCTTATAAGAAGTATAGCATGGTGAAACGAGAGCTGACAAGAGCCTGCCCGGGGCCTCTCCCCGCGGTGAGCGAACAGGGCCGGCAATGCTGCGGCCAGGGGCGTAACATCGGGCCAGGTTCGTTTGAATAGAATTGTGTGGGCAGGGGCATGCACCCGGTGGTCCAGCCAGGGTCTCCTCCTGCGCAGGTTTTTAACAGGGAAGGATACTCAGAAGAGATGAAGCGTGAGCCAGCGCGGAGCAGGTTCTCACCTGGGTCGTTCGCTTCCTCAGCGGAGGAGACAGCCAGGGCCGAGCTGGAGCGAGCTTTGATCGAGCACAGCGAGACTCTGCTTCAGAACCTGCAATTCTATGTTGTGCGCCTGGGGGTGGCTCCCGAGAGGGAGGCCCATGCCATCGCGCTGGAGGTCTTACAGGAGGTGGCCGTTGAGGCGCTGGCCCATGCCGCGCGCTTCGAGCCGGGGCGCCAGCCATTGGCCTGGTTGCTGGGGATCGGGCTGAATGTGATCCGACGTCAGAGGGCTGAGCGGGCACGCCGGAGCCAGCGCGAGCTTTCTCCCGTCCGTCTGGCAAGTGCGCTATCCGGGGGAGAGTCCCCCAGCGAGCTGGAAGTCTTCGATCAACTGCAGGCGACGAGCAGCGGGCCAGAAGAGGAGGTTGAGGCCGAGCAGGGGATGGCGGCACTGCTGGCTCTGGTCGGCGAGGAGGATCGCGAGCTGTTGCGTCTGGCAGTGGTCGAGGGCTGCGAGCGTGAGCTGCTGGCGCGTCACCTGGGGATTAGCCCGGGGGCAGCGCGGGTACGGCTCCATCGAGCGCTCCAGCGTCTGCGGCGGGCCTTCCAGCAGCAGTCTGCCACCAACCCGGGTAGGCCCGGCTAGCAGCCTGGTCTTCAGATGCGCTCGGATCAGGGAGGAAGTGAGCAGAAAGGGGTTTGTCGATCTAGAGAGGTATTTGCTGAGCGATTATCAAGCAGTCAGACAGCGACTTAGGAACAGAGCAGAGAAGGGATCGATCAATGAAGTTACAAGAGCATGCACACGAGCACTCGCTGCCCGAGGGGGAGCGACGCGCGCGTTTCTTGCGGCGCTACCTGGAGGCTCTGGAGAGCGGCGATGAGCAGAGGCTGGCGCTGCTGCTGCAGGAGGCAGAGGCCGATGCCGGCCTGGAGGAGCTGCTGCTAGAGACCAATGCTGCTCTGGCGGCGGAGGACGGGCTGACGGTGACTGCCGCCGAGGGCGAGGAGGCGCGCCGCCAGCTTGAGCAGGCCGTGAAGCGCTCGCAGCCGGTGCCAGAGAAGGCGAGCCTGGCCAGCACGGAGTCGCTCCTGGGCGGGGCTGGCCCGCGGGTGCGCCCGGTGCAGGTGCCGCAAGGACGCCGCGTGCCGGTTCGCCAGGTGCTGCGCCGTTCGTGGATGGTGATCGCCGCGGCGGTGCTGTTGGTGGTCTTGTTCGTGGTCGGCAGTAGCACCGGGCTGGCGGCGACGTTTCTCTCGTTCTTTAGCGTGCAGCGCTTCCAGCCGGTGCCAGTCAGTCAGCAGACGATCCAGGCGACCCAGCTTCCGCTGTTGCGCGATCTGGGCGAGTTGCAGACCACGCCGACGTTGCTGCGACTGGAGCGCAATCTGACGCGCGCTCAGGCCGAGCAACTGGCCGGCTTCACGCTCAAGTTGCCGACGAATCTGCCGGCCTCCTTCAGCGGTCGGCAGCCAGCCTTTGATGTGCTGGAGGGCGGCCAGGCAACCTTTACGTTCCATGCGGCCAGCGCGCGCGCCTACCTGACGCGCATCGGCCACGCGAACCTGACCATTCCCTCTCAGTTGGACGGGGCGACCTTTGTCATCCATGTCCCGCGCATTGTCGAGACCCACTATGTGAGCAGCAGTGGCAAGGTGCTGGTGATCCTGCAGGCGCCATCGCCGACGATCGAGGCCACGGGTAAGGCTTCGCTGGAGGATCTGCGCGATTTCTTGCTTTCGCTGCCAGGGCTGCCCCCGTCGCTGGTGCAGCAGCTGCGCCAGATCGATCTGCGCAGCGGCACGGTGCCGATCCCCGTGCTGACCGGCATGTCTTCCCGGACGGTAACAGTCCAGGGCCAATCGGGCCTTTTGCTGACCAGTGACCAGCTTGAGTCGTCCAGTCAGGTGACGAATCTGCCGGTCGGGGAGGCCGTGCTCTGGCAGGCCCAGGGACGCGTCTATCTGCTGGGCGAGAGCGGTCATGATCAGAATGAGCTGTTGAGCGTGGCGAATAGCCTGCAGTAGGCAGACTCACCGGCCTGCTGGCTCTCTCGCTCAGGATTGAGCGCGCTTCGCCTCACGCGCTTCTCTCAGCGGTGCGCACCCAGTTCCGCATCAGGCGAGGCAACGGATCGGCAGAGGTCGTCAGGATAACTGGACTGATCCCCAGGCTTGACGGCTTCGGGCCGATCCGTTGCTGTCTGTCTGTCTTTCGGTCCGACTGGCCGATTGACACAGGCCGGCCTCCGTCGGCTTTGGGGCCGCGCAGCGGGGACGAACGGAACCGGCCTGGCTCTCTCAGGCCGGGCGGAATGACCGCGGCGCCAGGTTGCTCTTCTTGTTGATGCAGCCAGCAACGCCAGGAACGGGGCGGCTGATCGACCTGGCGTGGTCTGTCTGCGTGAGCGAATCTGATCCAATCTGATGAAGAGGAGCGAGGAGCGTTCATGTCTGGTGAGTCACAGGGGCAGGAGCACGAGCCGGCGATCGAGGTCGAGGGGCTGACGAAGCTCTACCACCGGTTGCTGGCAGTCGATCATATCAGCTTCGTGACCTATCGCGGCGAGGCTTTCGGTTTTTTGGGGCCGAATGGCGCGGGCAAGAGTACGGTGGTCAAGATTTTGACGGGCCTGGTTCAGCCTACTGAGGGAACGGTTCGTATCCTGGGGCGGCCTCTGGGCGATCGTGAGGTGCGGCGCCGCATCGGCTATTTGCCGGAGCTGCCAACCTTCCATCGCTGGCTGACGGCGGCGGAGTTTCTGAGCTTTCACGGCTCGCTCTATGGGCTGCGCGGCTCATTGCTGCGGGCGCGCATGGAGGAGGTGCTGGCCCTGGTTGGGCTGGCAGGCCGCGAGCGCCAGCGCCTGGGGACCTTTTCGAAGGGGATGCTGCAGCGCATTGGCCTGGCTCAGGCTCTGCTGAATCGCCCGGAGTTGCTGATTATCGATGAGCTGTCGACGGGCCTCGATCCGGTCGGTCAGCACGATCTGCGCAGTTTGTTGCTCGATCTGAAGCGGGCGGGGACCAGCATCTTTATTAATTCGCATCAGCTTCCCGATGTCGAGGCGCTCTGCGATCGGGTGGCTATCATTAACCTGGGGCGCATTCTGAAGGTCGGGGCCCCGGAGGAGCTGTTTGATGAGCCGCTGCTGGTGGAGCTGCGCGCGGAGCCGCTGAGTGAGGCCCTGCTGCAACGGCTGGCTCAGCTGGCGCTGGCGGTGGAGCGCGATCAGTATGATCCTGGCCGGGTGCTGCTGCGCCTGCAGCGCGAGGAGCAGGCCGCCGAGGTGGCGGAGGCGGTCCATGCCTGCGGGGCGCGCCTCTATCGTCTGGCTCCGCATCGGCGCTCGCTGGAACAGGTTTTTCTGCGGACGATCGAGCTGTCGCGCAGTCTGCAATAGGTCCGCTGAGGAGGTGCTGCTGAGCTATGGGCTGGTTGGTTATCGCTCGCTTTACGCTCAAGGAGATTGTGCGCCGCCGTATCTTTCTGGCGGTGGTCGTGCTGACGGTGCTGCTGCTGGGCCTCTTTACGCTCTTGCTCAATGCGTTGGTCGATAATCTCCGGCAGGCCCAGCCTGAGAATATGGATCTGCTGCTGCTGGGAATCGGGGCGCTGATGGCGGTGCTGGCGAGCTGGTCGGTCTATTTGCAGTCGAGTTTGATGACGCTCTTGCTGACGGCGGGCATGCTCTCGGCGGAGATCGAGGCGGGGACGCTGGCGGTGATTGTGCCGAAGCCCTTGCATCGCGTGGAGATCGTCTTTGGGAAGTGGCTGGCCTATGCTCTGGTACTGGGCGGCTATACGGCGGTGCTGGAGCTGGGTTTCCTGGGGGTGATCTACTGGAAGACGGGCTATTGGCCCGACGGGATGGCTCAGGCCCTTGGACTGCTGGAGCTGGGGATGCTCTGCTTGCTGGCTTTGCTGACAGTGGGCAGCGCCAGTCTGCCAACGTTGGCGAACGGAGCGATCGCAGCCTTGCTCTTTCTGGCGACGCCGATCGCCAGCTTCGCTCAGGTGGTGACGCAGATTACGGGCGAGAGTACAACGGTGGATCGCATTAAGACGCTCTTTGAGCTGCTAATGCCCTCCGATGCTCTCTGGCATGCGGCTTCTGCGGCACTGCTGCCGCCGGTGGCCCAGGATTTGATCGGTCTTCACCAGGTGCAGAATCTGCCAATCATTGGGGCCGAGGCGCTGACGCCGGCGATGGGGCTCTGGGTGGCGCTCTATATCGTGGTGTTGCCGCTGCTGGGGATGCTGCGCTTTGCCCATCGCGATCTCTAGCGCCGGCTGGTAGTGGTAGATCGACTGGTCGGCGCGAGGGCGCCAGTCGAGGCGCTGGGGTGAGTCAGGAGAGGATGGCAAGAGGGACGGAACGGCGCCCGGCGCTCCCGCTGCTGTCCTGTGCAGGTGGAGAGAGCACCGGCCCCTGTTCCGTCCCCGCTCGCTCTATGAAGAACGCCATGAAGTTGTTGCCTGCGTCCTATCAGGCAAGATCGCGCAAGAGATGGGCCTGGATCGGCTGACGTAGGGTGCGTAATGCCTTGACTTCAATTTGGCGGATGCGCTCGCGCGTCAGTTTGAAGTGCGCACTCAGCTCCTCCAGGGTGTGACAGTAGCCGTCGGCCAGGCCGTAGCGCATCTCGATGACTTGCCGCTCGCGCTGGTTCAGCAGTTCCAGGGCGCTGGCGATCTGGTCGCGCAAGGCCCGATGGGTGACGGCCTCCGCCGGGGCCGTGGCCCGTGTGTCTTCCAGGGTGTCGGCCAGGTGATAGGGTTCGTCGTCGGTCAGGGGGGCGTCCAGGGAAATGGGGTTCTCGGCCATGCCCTGCAGTTCGACGACGCGCTCTTTGCTGAGACGGGCCACCCGCGCGATCTCTTCAGCTTCGGGATCACGCCCCAGCTCCTGGTAGAGATGGCGCGTGATGCGCTTGATTTTGTAGATCATTTCGACGACGTGCACCGGGATGTGGATGGTGCGCGTGTGCTCGGCGACGGCGCGACTGATGGCCTGACGAATCCACCAGGTGGCATACGTACTGAAGCGAAAGCCCCGCGAGGGGTCGAATTTCTGGGCCGCGCGGATGAGTCCCAGGTTCCCTTCCTGGACCAGGTCAAGCAGAGAAATACCCTGGGTGTTGTAACGCTTGGCAATGCTGACGACCAGCCGCAGGTTGGATTCGACCAGCCGCTGCTGGGCTTCGATGTCTCCTTCGGCAACTCGCCGCGCCAGCTCCATTTCTTCTTCGGCGCTCAGCAGGGGATAGCGCCCAATCTCTCCCAGATATTTGCGAATGGCGTTGTCCAGGGTCTCGTCTTCTTCCTCTTCTTCTAGCTCGTCTTCGTCCCCCGCGACTAGCTCGTCGTCGTCTCGAAAGAGTTCGTCGTCGTCCTGGTAGAAGGCCAGGACGGCCTCATCGTGACATCCTTGCTTCGCTCGGCGCGTGCTCCTTGTGCTTCTCCGCGCATTGGTTGCCATTGTTTGTTTCCTGACTCCTTTACCTCTCATAACCACTTCCCACGTGTTGGTTGCCGGGGCAAAACCCGAAATTTTTTCGGTCTCTTTCCCCCCATCCTTCTCTATTGCAAGAAATGTGCCAATATCCAAGTACGCACGGATATGACGATTCTTTCATGCTTTTGTGCTCAAAATAATGCCGGCTTGCCGTAAATTTTTTCAGGGTGGTGCGGATTTTTCCCCACCCGGCCCGGCCTGGCGATCCGGGATTGCTCGAAAAAAGTGCTTGCTTCGGTTCTTTGTCGATAGAGTTGGTTGTTGCCTGGTTCGTGTGTGGCGGCCCGGCTGCTCTGGTCTGGCAGCACCGGGCCTGACGGGGCCGCTGGTGATGGCTTCTGCCCCCCGCTGTGGGGTTGGGGCTGAGAAAGTGGATGATTCGACGATGCATGTCTTCAGACATCGCTCCGGCGCGGGACGTTCCGCTCTCTGCCCGCGCTGCTCGCGCCCGCTCTCTGCTGGCAGCCGGCGCTGTCCGTTCTGTGGCTCGCGGCTCTCTTCTGGCTGGGGAATTTCGCGCAGCCGGGGAGCAACTCGCGCGGCCTCGTCTCCACCAGGTCATGCGGGGGGCCGTCTGCGCTCCGGCTCTCGTTCCCGTCCCGCTGCCGCTTCTCGCTCCCGACCTCAGCGGCCCCCGCCGGCGGGGAGCGGCAACGGTGGCCCGCCGCTGGCCACAGGCGCTGGCAGGGGGGCGGGCGGCCAGGATCAGGAGACCGAGCGGCGCCAGAGGCTGGCCGAGCTGCCGACGCGCCCTCTGCTGGCCCAGGGAAGAGGACCGCGCCCGGGGCCGATCCTGCGTACGGGGTCTACGACGGGAGCTTCTCCAGGAGCGGGTATCGGCCCCAGTCCAGGCTTGCCGCCTGGAGCGGCCACAGGATCTCTCTCAGGGCGCAGCAGGGGAGTGGACGCGACACCTGCCGCCGCTGGAGAGGAGATTTCTGAGGGGACGGCTCTGGCGCGGCGGCGCGCGGCGCGGGTGGCGGCCCGTCGGGCGGCGCTGGCGACGGTGACGACGCTGCCGCTGCGGCGCTTGATGACGGCGCGGCGCTCAGGGCCAATGTCGGCGGAGCAGACGGGGCGCGGGCTGACTCCTCCTTCGCTGCCGGGGATGACTCGACGGGGGGCGACGGGCGAGCTGCTGCTGTGGCTTGGGGGAACGCTCGTGCTGCTGGCGCTGACGACGGTGCTGGCCTGGGCCGTGCTGCTGCGGTCGAGTGCGCCGCTGTCGCTGGCCTGGCAGGGGAGGATGGCGACGGTGACAGCCAGCGGCGAGGCGTCGCTGAGACCGACGCCGGGCCTGCGCCTGGTGCGCCTGGATACAGGGCCGCTCACTGTGGGCATGAGGCTGCGCCTGGCCGGCAGCGGTTTTAGTGCCTTTGCGCCGGTGCGCTTCTGGCTCGATGGGCGTCTGGCTTTTGTCGATGAGCGCGGCTGGCCCGTGCTGGTGGAGGCCGATGGGGCCGGTCGCTTTACGGTGAGCCTGCGCTTGCTGCCACAATGGCCCCCAGGCCATCATACGCTGCTGGCGCGCGATCTGCAGACGGGCCAGGCGGCGACGCTGGCGCTGCTGCTGGGGCCGGCTGCACAGCCCAGCGTGACGCCTTCGCCCTCGGCTGGCTCCGGCTGCCGACTGGTGAGAGGCCCGGTCACCGGGGATTGCCCGGCTCAGCGCCTGGTCTGAGCGACGTGATATAATCCAGTGATCGCTTGCCCTGCTCTGCCTTACGCTGGCCGGCTGGCCACGGCAGGAGGCAGCGGGCACGACGGCGATTGATCTCTTGTTGGCTTGCTTGTTTGAGAGAGGATGTGTGACGATGGCTCAGACGATGACGCCCTATGAGCGGGTGCGCGCGGCCCTGGCCGGGGAGGCGGTGGACCGTGTGCCGTTTGTGTTCTGGCATCATTTCCGACCCGAGGGGTCGGGCGAGCGCCTGGCTCAGTTGACGCTGGAGTTCTTTGTAGAGAAATTCGCTCTCGATATCATCAAGGTGATGCCGGATCTGCCCTATCCGCTGCCGACCGATGGCTCGGCGCGCCTGGAGGAGCTGGCCGGGCATCCGCACCTGGATCTGACGACGCCCAGTTTCCGCGAGCAACTGGTCTGTATTCGGGCGATCCGCCAGCGGGTGGGGCCAGAGTATCCGCTGATTGTGACGCTCTTCAGTCCGTTGACGTATGTGCTGCGGGCGATCGGGAAGCGCCAGGGGGTGGAGGCGATCCGGGCGAATCCAGAGGCGGCGCGCCGGGCGATGGAGACGATCGCCGCCAATCTGCGCCTGTTGATGAGCGAGGCGATCAAGGCGGGGGCCAGCGGGATTTTCTTTTCGTGTATGGGGGCGACGACGGCGGATTTTACGCGCGAGGAGTACCGCACGCTGGGCCGGCCCTACGATCTGGCAGCGCTAGAGGGGGCGCAGGCCGGCTGGCTGAACATAGTGCATGTGCATGCCGATCCTGATCAGTCCGAGGATGAGGTCTATTTCGAGAGCTTTACGGATTATCCGGTGCAGGTGATTAGCTGGAGCGATCGGCTGACAGGGCCGAGTTTGAGCGAGGCACTGCAGTTGACGAGCAAGGCGCTGATGGGCGGGCTGCACGAGCGGGGACCGCTGACGCGCGGCAGCGAGGAGGAGCTGAAGAATGAGATGTTGTCGGCGATCTCTCAGACGAATGCACGGCGCTTGATTCTGGCTAATGGCTGCTCGGTGCCGGACGATACGCCGGAGGAGTGGCTGCATCTGGCGCGTCGCCTGTTGGAGACGTCGGGGCTGGCGCGCTCGTAGTGAGGATTGCCCAGAGGCGGGGCTGAGCGCGGCTCTTGAGATCGCTGCCGCCAGGGATCGGGCAGGCCGGCGCGAGGGGGTCAGACGCTCTGCCCCAGCTCGCGCTTGCGTTGCTCTTCAGAGACATCTTCGATCAGCTCGGTCACCGGGACCTCCAGAGCTTTGGCCAGGCGGTCAAGGGTATCGGTCCTGATAACATGGTAGGGATTGCGAAAGAGGGCCGTGATGATGTGATAGCTGATCTCGGAGCGCTGCGATAGCTTGTTCATTGACATACCCTTCGCTTCAGCCACTTCCCTCACGCGCAGGCGTAACATGTCTCTTCTATCTCCTTGGTAATCAACTTCTCTGCCATGAGGCCGCTCCTCAGTATCTGCGGAGTCAGCACAGTTTCACTTATCCTTTAAAAGGGTTCGAGCACTTCCAACCCAATGCAGCCAGCTTTTCCACTCCTGATCGCCACCTCTCTTCTCTCACTCTCACTCAGACTATAAGAAGTGTGCTATGCCTGTGTCTGATAGGTGGGTTAATCGCCTCCCTCTGTCCGGCGCCGTCGCATCTCACGCTGCCACTGCTCGTCAGGGACATCCTCAATCAGCTCAGTCACCGGTACACCCAGAGCCTTGGCCAAGCGCTGCAAGATGTCTGTAGTGGTTACAAAGTAGGGGTCATAGACAAGGGCACTAACGATGTGATAACTGATCCCCGAGCGCTGAGATAGCTTTTTAATTGATAACCCCTGCTGTTTGGCGACCTCCTTTACGCGCAGGCGTAGCATAGAGGCCCCACCTTTTTTTAGTACTATAACAAAGGTTTAGAAAGTAGGGTATTCCCACGATAGTTTATGATTTTTCTCTTATAATAGATAGGTTATAAATAATGCATCGAAAGTTGAATCCTTGAGCTAGTGGCCTTGGACAAGCGAGGCTGACAGAAGCTCACTAAGGTGGCAGAGAGAAGAAAGCGTAACTAGTATCCAGGGTACTATAAGGGGGTGGCTCTCCTGTTTTGTTCTAAAGTAAGCATCATAATAGAAATATTTGGAGGCTACTTGACCAACGTAAGTGTTCTATGTTAAGATTTAGGCTGTGAGTAGCCGGATGCATCTGGAGGGGGCAGCTAAATAGAGGTTGTTGGAAGGAGGGAAAGCAAGCGAGCGTGAAGCGGGTAAAGGGCGACAGGATTGTGGTGAACACGATGCAGGAAGGAGGAAGCAAGTACGATGGCCGAGAGTGAAGTAGCGCGTCTGCGGAGGCAGATTGAGGAGGAGTATGCGGCGGCCTTGTGGGGGTTGACGGGGCTGGCCTGCTGGGCGCGGCACGACTTCATCAACGCGCGTATGGGGAGGCTGGCCGAGTTAGAGGAGGCGCTCAGCGAATACATCGGGTTAGAGGAAGCGCAAGAGGAGATGGCTGAGGTCTACCAGCGTCAGAAGCAGCAGATCCTGGCGAAGAGAGAAGAGAGGACGGCAAGACATGGCCGAAAGTGAAGTCGCGCGCTTGCTGAAGCAGATCGAGACGGCTTACGAGGCGGCCTTACGTGGATTGAGCGGGTTAGCCTGTTATGCGCGTCATGACTTTATCAACGCGCGCATGCAGCGCATTGGCGAGCTGGGGCACGAGCTGAGTTTATACATAGGGCCAGAGCAGGCGATGACGGCGGTACTAGAGATTCACGATCGCTGTGTGAGGAGGTATCTGTGTCATGACGGCGGTGGCAGTGAGAGCGACGAGCCAGGCGACGGCCTCGACTGAGCGGCGAGCCTTCTGGACAGTGGCCCAGTTGCGGCGTCGGTGTGGCGGTCTGACGGCGCCCGAGCTGGCGCGGCGGGCGGGGGTGCCGCTGCGCGCGGTCTACCTGATGGAGATCGGGGGAGCGGTCAGCCGTGAGGAGGCGCGGCGTGTCTTGGGGGTTTTGAGCCAGCTAGTGGCCTGCGCGGAACTGGGGGAGATCAAGGAGGTTGGGGGGTTTATCGAGCGTGAGGAGCTGCAGCAACGGGCCTGGCGTGTTCTGACGGAAAGTGATTTTCGCCTCTTTGTCTACGGGAACGCGGTCCCCTTCCCGACGCAGGAGCGCGCGGCTGAGGATGGCGCAAGTGGAGGGACTGGCAACGGCGCGAGCCGCGGCGGCGACCGGGCGGCGGCTGGGGCATGGATTGATAGAGGGACACGTATGGAGCCGGGCCAGGAGCGGCAAGGAGAGGGTACGGCGGGGAATGAGAACGGTGAGGATGCGGCTGGCGGAGCCTGTGGAGTCGGGAGAGTCGGAGAGAGAGGCGCCGATAGCGGCATCGGTACAGGCGGCGAGAGCGCGACGGCGGGGGGTGGTGGCGGCAGAGGCGGGCGGATGAGGGAGCAAGGGCAACTGGTGCGTTGGGCCAGGAGCCAGCGTTTGAGCAAGATTCCATCTCCCTAATCTAGTGTAACTGCGCTTCCTCTGTCCGAGTTTCCGTTGTTGCCTTGCTTCTCGGGGGAGTCGGTGCGTGTAGCTGGCGGCAAGCCGGGCACGGGCCGGCTCCCCTTTTTTTGGGAGGATGATGGTGTGAGTGAGAGAGTGAGGTAGGTGGGTATCCGCCAAAGTGGAGGAAAGGGCCGTTTTGTAGGAATGTAGTGTATTGTCGCCGGGCTAGTCGGGGGGCGATGCCCGGGGCAATACGCTATTCTTTTTATATTGTGCCTCTTTTTGCTTTATTTTTCAGTGTTTTGTTTCCGTATCCTCTTGTTTCAGTATCCTCGTGCGGATCGTCCCCTCTGCAACGTTCATGCTTGGCGTGGTCACCCCCGTTAACGCTATCTTTCAGTATCCTCGTGCGGATCGTCCCCTCTGCAA
>NZ_JADGIA010000007.1 GCF_019683635.1 Thermogemmatispora sp.
GTAATTCAGCTGATCTTCTTGTAATTGATCAGATGATAAAGATATAGCTCCTCTCTATGCTATCCATAATAATGGTGAATAGTTCCATTTAGCGGAATTATTTTGACAGAGAACAAACTAACAACTATTCTCTTTTCTAGGATGCAGAGAGACCACGGGGTACAGGGTGCCCCGGCGCCTCCAGACAGGGTTGTCCCAGGACTATCCTTCCTTCGACATATCCCTTGCAGCGTCGCGCACGAGCCTGCTGGTACAGGGTAGTACAGCTTCTCAGGAGAGGGTCGAAGCTGCAGGCAGCGGCTCCCTGTCTGGGGCTTGGGCCGGCTTGGCGTTCTCCTATCTTTGCCTCTCTTCCCCCTATGGTGGCAGGCGGCAAGAGAGGCTTGAGCGCACAGCACTACCGCCTTGTTCTCTTCGCCCGCCAGCACCGGGGGAAACGAAGGTGGTGATCTGTTCGATGTGCTTGATATCAACCAAGGCTTACTCCAGGCTCACAGTTCTCCGCTCGCGGCAGTCTGTATTCGCATGCAGCGTGCGCAAGCCAAGAAACGAGGACGGTATGTATACCCGCTCTCTTCGTCTTCTGGCAACGATGGGCACCATGCTCCTGGTCCAGGTGCTCTTCGGCTGGGCCATCGTTGCTCCAGGTATGCTCTCCCCTGGCTGGCCTGAACAGCCAGTAGCCGCTCGAACGGCGCCAGGGCTGATGGTGATAGCTCTGCTCGCTGGCCCTCCCAGTAGCGGCGCATGGTGGGAAAATACGCCGATCGTGGTGGCCTTCATCTCTCTGGTGGGGGCTGTGCTGGCCGCAGCCATCCCTGCCTCTGTTAATCTCTATCTGGGGCGCTTGCGCGCCTCCCAGAGCGAAGATGAGGCCAATGCCTGGCGTCAACGCCTCTCTGCTCGCTGCCTGCGCCAGGCGCTTGAGCAGTATCAGGCAGGGTTGCGCGTCGATCCTCGCTTGACTCATCTGCAGATCCTTGATATGAATCTTCCTATCAATCTGCTCGATCTCTATATCCGTGTGCGCCTGCATGAGGAGACCCGCCCGGGCTACCAGCTCGATGAGGAGCGCTACGGACGACAGTTAAGCGGCGATCTCGTCGACCTCTGCCGCAGCGGCCATCGCTATTGCGATAGCCAGGCAGCCTCGACGCTCGACCCGGATGAGGCCATTCGCCGCTATCGCCGCAGCGTGGTGCTGGGAGACCCCGGCGCCGGCAAGACAACCCTCCTGAAATATCTGGCTCTGCGCTCGCTCTCTGGCCAGCTAGAGGGCCTGCCCGACCTCCCTATCTTCGTTGAGCTGAATACCTTCGTCTCTGCCAGCCCTATCACTACGCCTCATAACATCGATATTATTCAATTTGCCGCACGGACATGGGAGGAGCGCTATCGCATCCCTCGGGCTACGGCCCTGGCGCTGATGCACTCCCGTTTACAGGAGGGGCGCGCGCTCCTGTTGCTCGATGCGCTCGATGAGACACTGACCGGTGCCAGTAAGGATGAGGCTGAGTCAACCTATCGTTCTGTCGTGATGATGATTGTAGAGCTGGCAACGCGCTATCCCCAGGTCCCAATTGTGGTGACGGCGCGCAAGGCCGGCTATCACCAGCGCAGCCGCCTCACTGGCTTTCGCGAGCTGGAGGTGCTCGATTTCCGGCCCGAGGACATTCGCCAGTTCATTCAGCGCTGGCTGACTCTGACCGGCTCACAGCTGCGCCCCGAGGCCGCGAACGACCTGATCTATCGTCTCGAACGCAGTCCCCGCGTGCAGGCCCTGGCAGGCAATCCACTGCTGCTCTCGCTGATTGTCCTGCTCTACGAAGAGCAGCTGGATCTGCCCGATCGGCGCGTGGAACTCTATCGACGCTGTGTGGAGACGCTGCTGACGCGCTGGGATAGCAGTCGCGATATCCGCCGTCACAGCCAATTTTTGCCCCAGCACAAGCTACAGTTGCTGGAAGCAATCGCCTGGCATTTCCACCTGCGCGGCCAGCGCTACTTTCCCGAGGACGAGCTGTTGCAGGAAATCGCTCGCTTCTTGCCCACGATCGGCCTTGATCCCGAACAGAGTCAGGAGATCTTTAGCGAGATCATTGGGCAACACACCCTTTTGAAGGAGCAGGCTCGTGGCTGGTATGGCTTCCTTCATTTGACGTTGCAGGAGTATCTCACTGCGCTCTACGCTGTCGAGCATGGAAAGTTACTAGAGCTGATTAAACGGCGTGGCAATCCCTGGTGGGAAGAGGTGATTCTGCTCTACGCAGGGCGAGTGAGCGATATCAGCCCACTACTTCAGCACCTGCTTGGCAGCGGCGGGCGACGTCGCTCCAGCGACGATCTCTTCCATACGAATCTGCTGTTGGCGGGGCGCTGCCTGGCCATGCGTCCGACGATGCGCGAGAGCGGTCTGCGCCAGGAGGTCATCAGCCGCCTCTTTGCTCTGCTAACAGCGACGTCTTATCCTCTGGACCGGCGTAACAGTGCGGAGGTGTTGGCGGAGATCGGCGGCGAGTGGGTCAATATGGGCCTCTTGCATCTGCTGGCCGATGAGGGGGTTGACGTTCAGGTTCGTGATGCCATCGCCGATGCCCTGGGTCGGCTTGGGGAGCGTTCGCTGGCGCTGCCACTGGTACACCTCCTGGTCGATGAGCAGCTCGATGCCTCGGTGCGCTATGCGATTGCCAATGCCCTGGGTCGGCTTGGAGAGCGTTCCATTGTGCCTCACCTGCTGCGTTTGCTCTCCGATGAGGGGATCGATCCCTCGGTACGCTATGCAATTGCCCATGCTCTGGGCTACCTGGGGGAGCGCTCCATTGCGCCCCAGCTGCTCCACCTGCTGACGGATGAAGCGGTTGATCCCTCGGTGCGTGATGCCATTGCGGCAACGCTGGGTCAACTCGGCGAGCGGTCCATCGTCCCTCAGTTACTGGCTCTGCTGATCGATGAGCGTCTCCCGTTGTCGCTGCGCCATACGCTGGCGGCGGCCCTGGGCCAGCTGGGCGAGCGCTCCGTCGCCCCCCAGTTGCTGCGCTTGCTCGCTGATGAGCGCTTGCCGCTGCCGCTGCGCCATGCGATCGCGGCGGCTTTGGCCCGCCTGGGTGAGCGCAGCCTGATTCCGCAGCTCTTGGGCCTGCTTGACAATGAGTATGTCGACCGCTCGGTACGGTATGCCATTGCGGTAGCCCTGGGTTACCTGGGTGAGCGTTCGGTCATTCCCTTACTACTGGAGCTGCTGGCTGATGAAGAGGTTGAGCTGCCGGTGCGCGAGGCAATCGCCGGGGCTTTGGGCCATTTGGGCGAGCGCTGGGTGGTGCCGCAACTGTTGACGCTGCTGGCCGACCGGCGGCGCGGCTCCTGGATGCGTGAGGCAATTGCTCGTACGCTGGGCAATTTGGGCGAGCGCAGCGTGGGGCCATACTTGCTGGCCCTGTTGAGCGACGAGGAGGTTGAGCTACCGGTGCGTTGCACCATTGCCCATACCCTTGGTCAGCTTGGCGAGCGCTCGATTGTTCCCCAACTCCTGCACTTGCTCTGTCGCGAGGAGGAAGACAAGTACTTGCGCCGCGCCCTGGCGGAAGCGCTTGGGCAGCTCGCCCAGGATCAGGAGACCCTGCAGGCGTTGACGGGGCTGCTCCAGGAAGCGGATATCGCCGATGCTGTCTATGAGGCGCTCTGGAGGATCAGCCGCCGTCTGGGCGTGCGCCTGATGCCTGGCCAGGGATGCGTACGGATTGAGGCCATTCCCTAGCGATTGACCGGCGTGGGATGGCTTTTACATGGTGCTCACCGGGTCGATGTCGATGTGCCAGCCCGGCGGAATGGAGATCGCGCGTAGCAGGGGACGTAGATCAGGGCCGCGTGCAATCATTTGCCAGCGGAATTCGTCGCGGATGCGTTCCATTACTGCCGGGGCAGGTCCCACGATGTCGGTCTCCTCTAACTCCAGCTCGGCAATAATGCGATCGAGCTGCTCACGCAAGAGAAGGGCTTCGTTCTGGGCACGACGTCGGTTGGTATGGCTATAGGTGAACTTGACAAACTGGCGGAAGGGGGGATAGCCGTAGCGCTGACGCAGAGCGATCTCAGCCGCGTAGAATTCGTGGTAGGCATGGCGCGAGGCGGTTTCGATGGCAAAGTGCTCTGGGTTGAAGGTTTGGATGATCACCAGTCCCGACTCGCTGCCGCGCCCGGCTCGACCCGCCACCTGGGTGAGGAGGGTAAAGGCGCGCTCGGTGGCGGCGAAATCTGGCAGCATGAGGGCGATATCGGCAGCGACTACTCCCACCAGGGTCACTCCGGGCAGATCAAGGCCCTTGGCAATCATTTGGGTGCCGATCAGAATGTCGGCTTCATGATTGGCAAAGCGGTCCAGGAGCTGCTCATGGGCGCGCCGCGTGCGGGCCGTGTCGCGGTCCCAGCGCAGCAGCCGGGCGTTGGGAAAGGTCTGCTGGATCGCCTGCTCGACTTTCTCAGTACCGACTCCGAAGTAGCGCAGGCCGTGGTTGTCACAGTGGGGGCAGCGCGTCAAGACGGGACGCTGAAGATTGCAGTAGTGGCAGAGGAGGATGCGCTCGGTGGCGTGATAGGTTAACGGCACGTCGCAGTGTTCGCACATGGCTACATAGCCGCACTCGCGACAGAGGACGCAGCTGGCAGCGCCGCGGCGATTGAGATAGAGAATGGCCTGCTGACGCTGGGCGAGGACGCGCTCCAGCTCGCTGCGCAGGCGACGACTGAGGATGCTGGTGTTACCAGCATGTAGCTCGCTGCGCAGGTCGACGATCTCCACCGGGGGCAGAGGAGCCCCAATGCGCTCAGGTAGCTCCACAAGCTGATAGGCCCCCTGCTGGGCGCGGTAGAAGCTGGTTACGGAAGGGGTGGCGCTGCCCAGGACAACGGGAATATCAAGGAGCCGCCCCAGGGTGCAGGCTACCTCACGCGCATGGTAGGTGGGCCGGCGCTCTTCTTGCTTGTAGGCCGTCTCGTGCTCTTCGTCAAGGATGATGATGCCCAGGTCGGGCAAAGGGACGAAGAGGGCGGAGCGCGAGCCGAGGACGACATCAACCTGACCGGCCCGAATGCGCCGCCATTCATCGTAGCGTTCACCCGGACTGAGGGCGCTGTGGATAATAGCTACCCGTCCCGGGAAGCGCCCAGCAATACGCTGGATGGCCTGGGCAGTGATGGCAATCTCAGGGACCAGCACAAGACCTTTCTTGCCGCGAGCAATGAGGGCCGCCAGGGCTTGCAGGTAGACCTCGGTTTTGCCACTGCCGGTGACGCCATGCAGTAGCAAGGGACGCTGAGCAGCATCGGGGGCAAGAATGGCACGCAAGGCAGCCTCCTGGGCAGGCGTCAGCGGCAGCGGGGCGCCAGGCGTAATGCGTCGATCGCGCAGCGGATCGCGCCGGACTTCCACGTTCTCTTCGATCGCCAGAACGCCCTCGGCGATGAGCTGCTGCAGTTGGGCCTGGGTGAGTCCGCTGGCGCGCGCCAGGCGGCTCGGTGTCCAGATGACATCAGGCGGGCTGTGTTCCAGCAAGTCGACGGCAGCCAGGGCGCGCAGAGCACGCAGGCCCTCCTGACTCGGGCCACCATTGGCCGCCGCGGCGGAGGCTTTGGTTGCAGGCCCCCCAAGCGAAAAGGGGGCTGCCGAAGATGGATGTCGGCGCAGAGGGGGAGAGAAATGCAGCAGCCCGACGGTTGAGGCAGGAGCGGCATCGGGCCCCAGGTCCTGCGGCAGGTTTTCCTGCAGACGCCGCTTCCAGGCGGCCAGCTCCTCGCCGCTCAGGCGGAGTCGCACAGCGCGCTGCCGCCGCGGACGCAGACGCGGCTCCGCCAGGCGTGGTACGCGCTCGATCAGGCCGCTGGCCACGGCCTCCTTGAGCAGCGAGCGGGCGCGCGTAGGGCCCAGCATGCTCTGCAGGCGGGCGACATCGATCTCGCCCTCATCCAGGAGCAAACCGATCAGAGCCTGGAGCGGCAGCGAGGCTGTCTCACGTGGCTCTGTATTGGCGAGAGTCAGCACAGCACGCGACCCTTGCAGCAAGCCCGGTGGCAGCATCAGCTGCACAACCAGGGCTAGCGAGGTCACATAGTAGTCGGCCATCCACTCCGCCAGGGCACGCTGATGGGGAAGAAGCACCGGCTGCGGATCAAGCAGAGCATGCAGGGGGCGTAACGTTTCCGGCACGCTGCGCTCACAGGACTCTTCCAGCTGCCAGATAATGCCCTCGACCAGCCTCTCGCCATAGGGGACGGCCACCAGCTGGCCCGGCTGAAGTTGTTCGGCCAGCTCCCCCGGTACTTCATAGGTCAACAGGGGTCGCTCGCCCTGCCAGCTAGCGGCCACGGTTAGCACCTCGGCAAACACTAGCGCCTCCCGAATTCGCGTTCTAGAGCCGCAGCGCTGAAATGGATCGTCGTCGGTCGACCATGACAACAGCTAAAGGGCGCGCGCGTGCGGGCGAGCTGATCGATCAGTTCGCGCATTTCGCTGCTGGTTAGAAAATAGTTGGCTTTAATGGCCGCCTTACAAGCGATATTGGCGAGGGCATGCTCCTCCCAGGTCTGGCTGTAGCCATCGTGCTCGGGAGCCGTTAGCTCCCTGAGCAGCTCCTGCAGCGAACGCGCGCTGAGCTGCTTGGCAAGTACAGAAGGGACAGCACGCGCCAGCACCTGCCCGTGATCGAGCACCTCTAGCTCGAAGCCCAGACTGCGCAGATCGTCGAGCCGCTCCTCGATAGCCTCCAGCTCAGCAGGCGAGAGGTCAAGACGCAAAGGGGTCAGAAGGATCTGAGCAAGCGAGGTCTGTTCCTGACGCGCGGCCAGCATACGCTCCAGGACAATGCGCTCGTGAGCGGCATGCTGATCAATCAAGTAAAGGCCATCGCGCCCCTCGGCCACAATATAGCTCTGAAGTAACTGCCCAATGACACGCAGCTCTGGAAAACGACTGTGCTCCTGACGCGGTCCGGGCTGAGCAGCAACCAAGACTTCCTCTGGAGCAAGTGGAGCAGCCAGAGAAGGTGCCTCTTCTCCCGCCGAGGCTGCCGGCTCCTGCTCTGCCTCCGTTCCACTCTTCGCAGGTTCCGCGGACCCGGCTGGAACGGCTGTCAGAGCACGGCGCCCGCGCGCGGGTTCACCTTGCTGCGGACGCAGATGACTCTGCCAAAGACGGGACTGCAGGGCGGCTCGCTCTCCACGTTCCTCCTCGCTTACTGTCAGCCAGGGATTATCAAGAGGGAAAGCATGCCGCAGCCCGAGGCTACTGCCGCTCTCAGGACCTTTGCGCGGCGCAGGGCCAGCCAGCGGGGTGGAAGCACGGCCCTCCCTTGACTGCTCCTGAGCGGTCGCGTCCGGGACCAACGCCGCCGCCCGCTCTTCTGTGACAGCCTCTTCCTCTAGAGATTGAGGCGACGACTCTGGCTCTGGGGACGCCAATACCACATCGGTGCTGGCAGCAGCTGAGCTGGCGGGCCGTTGAGCCGGCTGCCAGCTTGGAGCTTCAGCCTCTTCCAGAACAGCGCGCCGTACCGCACGCATCAGCTCGGCATAGATCCGGCGCTCGCGCAGAAAGCGGATCTCCGTCTTGGCGGGGTGCACATTGACATCAATCTGGGACGGGTCTACCTGGATATTAATGACTGCCAGCGGATGACGTCCGCTGAGCAGCAGGGTTCGATAGGCTTCTTCAACAGCAGCAATCAGCAGGCGACTGTGAACCCAACGGCGATTGACAAAGAACGAGAGATACTGGCGCGTACTCTTATAACACGCAGGCCGACTGACATAGCCGCTGATCACTGGGCGTTCGGGATCATCGGCAGGCTGGCCGCCGAGCGGCACCATCTGCCTGGCCACCGCCGGGCCGTACATCTGCACCAGCACCGTAGCCAGTTGACCATCGCCAGGCGTCGTAAAGACCTCGCGCCCCTCGCTGGTGACCGTGAAGCGAATCTCGGGGTATGCCAGGGCATACTGCTGGAGCAAATGCAAACAATGACTGACTTCTGTCTGACGGCTTTTCAGAAACTTCAGGCGCGCCGGTACAGCGCTGAAGAGGTTACGCACTGTGACAATGGTGCCTTCGGGCGAAGCGGCAGAACTGACTGCCGAAATTTGCCCATTGCAAGCGCTGACCTGAGCACTCTGGGCGGCGCCACGGGGACGGCTGATCAAGACAACCTCAGCTACCGCGGCGATGCTCGCCAGCGCCTCCCCGCGAAAACCCAGCGAGCGAATGCTCTCCAGATCCTCAACAGTGCTGACTTTGCTCGTGGCATGGCGCGCCAGAGCTAACGGCAGCTCTTCCGCCGGAATACCGCAGCCATTGTCACTCACCCGTATCAGCTGCAAACCGCCACGGATGAGGTCAACGCGGATCTGCGAAGCACCGGCATCAATGCTGTTCTCGATTAATTCTTTAACAACCGAGGCGGGGCGCTCCACCACCTCGCCAGCGGCGATTTTGGCTGCGACCTCCGGGGCCAGTTGGCGAATCGGCATAGGGCAGACTCTTCCTTCGCTGCTGAAGCGAGCTGGGAGAAACACGCTACTCTACGCTGCTCCCGCCCTCGCTCCACTCCTCAGATTAGCTGCGCTCGGCCTTGACCTCCTCCCCCTCAGCGGAACCAGGCAGGACAAGAACGAGTGTTCGTACTGACTGATTATACCATAGAACCACCCCGTGTGTGGCCCGCAATCTACGCCTCGCGCTCGACTGGTAGCGGGTTCGCTCGCTATCGCCTTTCCCGGGCAGGATGGGCCACAGTAGCCTTTTTGGGCCTTACATGCCACTTGCCCTTGGTTTGACTGCGCTCTAGGAAGACATATAACTATTTATCTATGATGAGCATAGATAAAAGATGTATTGGTCATAATTTTAACGGAATTTTAATGGCCGAGGTCGGAGGAGCGTGCTATAGTTAGGTGAGGAGCGGTGTGTAGCTATTGAGAGGGTCCAAGGAAGGAAGAATGTACGAGCCTCAACGATGGAATGAATTTCTGAGCAGCATCGAAGACAATCCTCAAGAGCAAATGCACTTGTTAGAAGCAGCAGGTATCTCCTCCACGACCCTGGCACGCTGGGCCGCCGGCGAAGAGTCTCCCTGTCCTTATGCACTCTATCGTCTCTTCTGTGCCTTGCCATACCATCATCAAGGGCTGCTGGAGTTGGCAGCGCAGGAATTTGCCCTACTGAGCCGGAGTAACCAGAGTGCTTCTCTTTGCAGTGAGGCTCAGGAGATCGCTCCTGTTTTCTATGACCGTGTCTTGAATGCTGCGCTGAGGGTGCCGATGCCACTACGCACCTGGGCGATCAGCAATCTTGTGCTACAGCAAGCCACCATTCATCTTGATCCGCGGCGGCAGGGGCTGAGCTTAATCATTGTGCGCTGCATGCCCCCCTCACGCGATGGATATGTGCGCAGTCTGCGTACGGCGCTGGTTAACGACAGTCGGCGCTGGCAGCTCAGTTCTCAGAGCGAAGCCTGCTTTTACGGCACTGAGTCCCTGGCCGGTCATGCAGTCGCCATCGCTCGCACGGTCATCTTTCAGCTACCAGCCCAGGCTCCGCTGACGTTTCCGACCCCTGGGTTGGAGCCATTGGTGCAGGATGAGGCGCTGAGTGCCGTGGCCTGCCCGATTGTTCGTGCTCGCCGCGTTGCCGGCTGCCTGCTGGCGGTGAGTAGCCGGCTGCAGCTGCAAGCCCAGGAGCGGCTCTCTCTCCTGCACAAATACAGAAATCTGCTGCTGCTCGCCTTTGAACCTGATGAATTCTACCCCATCGACCTGATTCGCCTTTACAGGTTACCACCGCTGGAGGTGCAAAAGCCCTTGCTCGCCAACCTGCGCCGTCACGTAGCCCGGATGATGAGCGAGGCCACGCGCCAGCACCAGCCGCTCGACGTCAGTCAGGCCGAGGCCCTGGCCTGGCGCCAACTTGAAGAGGAGCTACTCGCGCAGGTAGCTCCCGCTAGCGAGAGCGACGAGTGGTAAGCCGCTCCCAGGGATCTGCGAGGGCTGTGGCTATGCTGCCTAGAGTGCATCCCTCGCAACCCCTGTTACTCTCCTTCAGGGCCTGATCCTCTCCCTCCCTTTGCTATACTCTCCCTGTTGTCTACCCTTGCAGCGCACATTGTCTGCTCCCTTTCAGCGCTGCCAGTCTAGAGAGAGCCTGCTTTCAGCTACTGTTGTGCCTATGTTGAAAAATTATGATACACTATGATCGGTCCTGCTTCTCCCCTGGATGTCAGGCCAGGTCTGACGTCTATCTCAGTAGAGAGCATGCCAGCAGTTCCCTCCCCAACAGTCCGGCCTCAGTCTGGTTGACAGCCGGAGTAACCAGTCATGAGATGGGCTAGTCTAGCTGGTGAGGCCAGCCGTTCAGCCGTGCTCATGGGCAGCAAGGTCAGAGAGTGGGACACATCAATGCAGACCAAGCGTTGTCATTATTGTCATAAACCAGTACCTGCTTATGCCCAGGTGTGCCGTCACTGTGGGCGTCCCCTTGGGCTTTCCTCTGTGCCGAAGAAAAAAGGCAGACCGCGGAGACGCTCTATTCCCCCGGCCTCGCCCCAGCCAATCGGCTATCATGCTGGACTGCACCCCGAGGACCAGCCTTATCTTTCCAGCCCGTTTTCGGTGCCGCCATCCGCCATTTGGGAGAAACCTGCGCCTCAGCAGTCGACTTCTGCTGCTGCCAGCGCTGATGCTGCAGAACCGCAGCCGATGCTCTTACAGAGCCAGGAAGTCTTGCCCTCACCTGCGCGTATCCAGCGTGGGGGGAGCGCCAGCGCCTATGAGGCAGCGCCTCCAAGCTCTTTTTCTCGGCGACGCGATCTCTTGCTGCGCGCGTTGTTGGTACTGTTCCTGGTAGCATTGGCAATGAGTGCAGCTCTTACCTATCTGTTCTTCACTCGCCGCTGGTCGGTCGCGACACTGGCGCCTTCGCTGACGGTGATTCCGCGCCAGCTGCATTTCAATGAGAGTTTGACCTTGGCCGGCAAGGGATTCGGGGCAGGAGACCTGCTCATTTTGCGGCGCGATGGAACGATCCCCTTACGAGATGCCCACGGTCAGCCGCTGCGCGTCCAGGCCAATGCGATTGGCGCCTTTGCCATTCAGGTGACTGTAACTCCGGACTGGCAGCCTGGAGAGCATCAGCTTCTGGTTGTCGATGAAACCCAGCTGCTGAGCATCGCGACGACGATTACGGTGCTGTCGTCGCCATCAACGCCGGCGCAGCTGAGGCTCTCTGATTACACCGTTGATCTGGGGGCCGATCTTCCTGGGACGACGACGCGGCTGGCGATCACCTTGCTCAACGCTGGCGATGGTCAGCTAAACTGGCGAGCCAGCTGCGATCGTTCCTGGCTGCAGGTAGATCCGACCAGCGGCAGCTTTATCGGGAGCGAGGTGGTTACCCTGGTGGCCCAGCGTGGCGACCTGACAGCCGGCAGCTATACAGCCCATGTAACCTTTCTCCAGCAGGCAGGTGGACGGGGAACGCCCGCACAAGTCTTGACGGTCACCATGACAGTCCTGGGTCCCTCGGCCACTTTGAGTATCGCGCCCGCCAGCTTGAGTTATACGGCGAGCAGCGGCACCCAGGCCCCACTGAGGCAGACGGTGGCTTTGCAGAACCATAGCCAGCAGGCGCTCGACTGGAGCAGTCACGCGACTACCAATGCCGGTGGGGACTGGCTGCAGGTCACGCCGAGCGCTGGTCACCTGGAGGCCGAAGCCAGTATCACGCTAAGCGTGACGGTTTCGCCGGCCTCGCTCTCTGTGGGAAACTATCAAGGGACGGTGCTCTTTGAGAGCGTCGGTGGCGAGGGAGAGAGACCACAGTTGCTGGTTAGCTTACATGTGGTGGCACCGGGCCAGCTTGCCCTGACACCGTCTGCTCTTAGCTTCACAACGACCCAGGGTCAGAATCCTCCGCCGCAGTCGCTGACGTTGCACAACAACGGCGGCCTCACGGTGAGCTGGTCCCTGACGAGTAGCACAAGTGATAATGGACCCTGGCTAGGGGCCACGCCAACGTCAGGAACGCTGGCCCCCGGGACGCGCGCCACGGTGAACGTGCAGATCAATGTGGCTGGTCTGGCCCCAGGAAGCTATCAGGGGAGCCTGATCTTCAGCACCGGCGCGCTCAAACAGGCAATCACTGTCACTTTAACAGTGCAGACGCCGGCTTTGCCCACGATTAGCGTTGAGCCAACGATCCTCATCTTCGATGTGCCACATGGGACGACGCCGGCGGCTCAAACCGTGACCATTAGCAATGGAGGCAATGCACCGCTCAACTGGATCATTACCGCTGATAAGAGCGACCCGCCTCTGCAGATCACGCCCGATAGTGGTGGCCCGCTGGCGCCTGGACAAGACGTGACTGTCAGCATTGTCCCCGTGCTCTCTCAGGTGCCTGCCAATACCTCGCTGAGCCTGACGCTGACGGTAGCCGAGCGTGATCACGACCTGGCTCCTCTGGTGTCCCCACAGCAGGTGCTCATTCTCATCGCTGTCATCTAAGGCTCAGGCCAGGCCAGGCAGCGCTGTATCCCGGCTCCCCCTGCCTGCCCTTGCTAGCCCTGGTGCTCTATGCTACACTCTCACCAGGCACAGCAGCAACAGATCCTCGACGCGCCTGACACAGCACAGGTACAAGGTCAACTGGTGAGAGGTCAGCGTGCGGGGAAACGAGGGACCAGATTGAGGCCAGGTGAGGCCGGGCCCGGGCCCTCTCACCAGCCTGGTCGGGTTCTGTCTGTTTTGCTGACTGGCTGGCTGGTCCCCGGCAAAGGAGCATTCAAAGAGAGCCAGCACCATTCCTGCGGAGGAATTCATCGTGCCAACGATTACGTTTGTACGTGAAAAGGTCAAGGTTGAGGTTCCTGAAGGCGACAACGTGCGCTATCCAGCGCTTGAGCATGATGTGCCTGTTTACTGCGGCATGTGGAAATTCGCCAACTGTCATGGCAATGGACTCTGTGGCACGGATCGCGTAGCGGTCTACCCCGCCAGCAATACGAATGAGCTGACCTTCATGGAAAAGTTCTGGCTGCGCAACGATCTCAAGAAGAATCCGAATGTGCGTCTGGCCTGCCAGGTGCGCGTTTACGGTGACGTGAACGTTGAGACGTTGTGCAGGAGGCGCGGGGAAGAAGCCTAACACCGGAGAGAGGCAGAGAAGGAGCGGGGCAGTGCCTCAGTCTGTGGCCGCCCTTGCCTCCTTCCCCCTTTTTGGAGGGCGCTATTTACAAGATTCGCTCCAGGCCACTAGCGCAGCGCGGCGATCAGCTCCGGTCGTATATTCTCATAGTGTCAGGTTGCCAGACTAGGGACGCACAACGAAGTAAAGGCGAATGGCCAGCTGGGGCTGTTTCCCCGTATCGTTCCAGTAGAGTTCGATCATGCCTTCGAGGGGCTGAGTAAAGCGCATCATAGAAACGCCCGTCCATGAGCCGCCTTTCTGGTCCGGAGTGGCTTTTGAGAGCACCTGATAGAGCAGGCCATTGGTGTACCACTTTACGGTGACCGTGCCGGCTTTTTTGGCGTGGACGCTATAGGTCAGGTAAATGGTCTGGCCGGGTTTAAAGACCTGGCTAGGCTGGAGCGCGATGCCGGTCTTGGGGTCGACACTGGGCGCGGTTGTGGCCGAGCTAATGATCCCATAGGCCGGGCCGTTCTCGCTGGCTTTGGGGTCGGGCAGGTTAGGCACCGGCGTCGCCGCCACGTTGGGCGGAGTGACACCTACCAGTTGCCCCAGGAAGGCCAGCTTACCAGTCACTTTGGCGTAATAGGTTGCTGCGCTGCACAGTAAGAGAATAACGATTACGAAGCTGAGGAAGCCGCTGATAGCGCGGTAGCGTGGGATGATCGGCCTCGGCTTCGTATACATTGGTGGAATGTAGAGCGCCTCCTCTTCGGTCGGGATGCCGGCAATCGGAGGCCCTGGCATCTGCTGGTTGAACGGCAAGAGGGCGCCGGTGTTGATCCCCTGGCCCTGAGCCTGTGGAATGAGGATCAGCGACTGCGTAGAGGGATTGGCCGGGTCCTGATAGAGCACGGGCAGCATGGCCATCGTCTGCTGACCCTGGCCCTGAAGTGGAGGCTGGGGACCGGTCTGTTGCTGGGCTGGCATTCCCTCGATGCCCGGGTAAGTCCCAGGAAATTGCTGCTGGCCCGGCGGGAAAGGTTCCTGGGGGATGGCCTCGCTCGCCCCACCCGCTTGCGGCGGCTGATTCTGGCCCCAGAGGGGAGCGGAGAAACTTTCAGCCCCATTCATCACCGAGGAGACGCTGAAACCAGGGGTGCTCAAGGCTGGATAGCTGACATCCGAGCCGCCAGGACCGGCGGTCGGATAGTTGATCGCCGAGCTTCCCCCGCTCTCTGCATTGCCCAGCCCCTGCTGATAGCTCTGATATGGCTGATAGCTCGACAGTGATTGTGCTGCCTGCCACTCTGTTCCTGTTCCCGCTCCTGCCCCAGAGGCAGCGCCAAAGGAGGAACCCAGCGGTGGCATGGCGACTGTCGTGTGGCCACTGCCAGTGGAGAAGAAGCCGCTGCCGTTGCCGTCGTTGGCGCCATTAGCCGGCCTGGCCGGCGCAGGCCCGCCGCAATAGGGACACGGACCCTCGCCCTCCGGTCGATACGTATTACAGTGGACACAGAGCATCATCACAATCACCTTCGCTATATACCGGAAGTTATCTATCAAGCATTGATCTCCTTTCTGACAGTAGCATTGTTGCCTGATGCGGTCAAGAGTGAGCGGGCGCTTTAGGGCAAAATGGCTATGTCCAACGTATACAAATCTGTTTCAGAGTGTATCTCTGCCACGGGTCCGCTCAGGATACGGGCGCCCTTGCGCCGCCGGGAGCGGCCATGATAGCATTACCTTGATGAAGGGGTGCAAGGCCGACAGATGCAGCCTGGCCTACTTTTTCGCTGGTTGGCAGGTTGGCTGCACCACCGGCGATTGCCCACTTGCAGCTTGTTGGTCTTGATCTGACTGCCTACTGAGCGGGTGCCTATGGCAGAGTCACAGGAGCAATGGTATCAGCGTCAGGCGGTAGAGCATCTGGCGCAGCATATTCCTTTTGAACAGGATGTTGCTTCAAAGGCGGAGCAGATCGAGATGCTGCGCAGCCTGGTCCTCCGTCATGGCCGCGAGATGGACCCCGAGCAGTTCGGCTTTGAGGCTCGCTGTGAGCTGATCCGCCTGGGTCTCTGGGATCGCATCGGGCCTGGTCCGCGCCCTGAAGGTCAGGAGGGCGAGGAGCTTTTCTAATCTCTCGTCGGCGGCAAAGCGGCAGAGATGAAGGAGAGGAGCAAAGAGCAACATGAGTAAGACGGCAGGGAATGCGACCATTGTGATTACGGGTTGTTCCAGCGGTTTCGGGCGCGTCACGACCCTCCATCTGGCGCGACGTGGCTGGCAGGTCTTTGCGACGGTGCGCCGCGAAGCAGACGCGGAGCAGTTGCTGGCAGAGGCCAAGACACTCGGCATCAATGGAAACCTGACGCCGCTCTTGTGTGATATTACAGATGCCGCTCAGGTGAAGGCCATGAGCGAGCAGGTGGCGGCAGCGACGCCAGCCTTAACCGCTCTTCTCAATAATGCGGGCACGGCCTTCGCCGGTCCCCTGGAACTGATCGACCTCGACGATCTGCGTGCGCAGTTTGAGATCAATACGATTGCTCATATCGGGGTGACGCAGGCGCTGCTGCCTCTGCTAAAGGAGGCGCGCGGGACGATTATTAATGTGAGCAGTGTTAATGGCCGTATTCCCTTGCCGGCTCTGGGTCCCTATGGAGCGAGCAAGTTCGCGTTGGAGGCTCTCAGCGACAGTTTGCGGGTGGAGCTGGCTCCCTTCGGTGTGCGGGTGGTGGTGATCGAGCCGACCTCTAGCCCGACAGGGATCTGGCGTACAAGTATGGAACGGGCGCGCGGTAAGCTGGAGCAGTATCGCGGTCAGGGAAGTCCATACGAGCGCCTGCTGACAGTGATGGAGAAGAGCGCTATGCGCCTGGCCTCTGGCAGGGGGGGATTCCCGCCGGAGCTGTTCGCCCAGACGGTTGAGAAGATTCTGCGCAGCCCTCGCCCGCGTACGCGTTACGCCGTCCCGCCCAGTATGGCCTGGGCGATGCGCCTGCGCTATTGGCTTCCCGATCGCTTCTGGGACTGGCAGATTCGCCGCTCACTGCGCTGGTAGCGCTGCGCTGACGCAAAGCGGCCCGAGCGAGCCAGCCCGAGTCAGGCAATGGGCGGTCTCTCTGGCATGACAATGCTTATTGCTCACTCAGGTCGTTCTCTCCATCGATCTAGCTCAACTGTTCCGAGGAGCGCTGGGCTGCTCTGGAACCCGGTGGCAAGGGAGCCAGAGCGGCTATTTTTGTGCTATCATAGGGGCAGGAAAGCTTAGCAAGACAGGCTATGCTAATGCTTCACTACTTCGATTTTCTCATTGGTCAGAGGGGGCGCTGATGCTCAGAGATACACTGCTGTATCTATCGCAGCATGATGGGCTGCGCAACTTTGCGCTGTCGAACCGGACAGCGCGCAATTTCTCTCATCGCTTCGTGGCTGGCGAGCAGCTGAGCGACAGTATCGAGGTAACCCGCACGCTCAATCAGCGGGGGCTGAGCGCGGCGCTGGATCACCTCGGGGAGAACGTTACTGACGCGCACGAGGCGCGGGCGGCGACCGAGGATTATATCCGCGCGCTGGAGTGCATTAAGGAGAGCGGCCTGGACGCCAATATCTCAATCAAGCTGACGGCCCTGGGCCTGGATATTTCGCCGACCCTGTGCGAGGAGAACCTGCGTCGTCTTCTGACGGAAGCCGATCGTTTGGGGATCTTTGTCTGTATCGATATGGAAAGCTCGGCCTATACCGAGCGGACGATTGATCTAACGCTGCGCCTGCACCGTGAGTTTGCGCAGGTTGGGACGGTGATCCAGGCTTATCTGTATCGCAGCAAGGATGATCTGGAGCGCCTGCTGCAAGAAGGGGTACGGGTGCGGCTGGTGAAGGGAGCCTATAAGGAGCCGCCGAGCCTGGCTTTTCCACAGAAGGCGGAGGTTGATGCGAATTATGTGCGCTTGATGGGGATGTTGCTGGCACGTGGGAACTTTCCGGCCATTGCCACACATGATGAGGCGATGATTACGGCGGCCTGTCGCTTTGTGCGCGATCATGGCATCAGCCGCGATGCGTTCGAGTTTCAGATGCTCTACGGTATCCGGCGCGATCTTCAGGAGCGGCTGGCACGCGAGGGTTACCATGTGCGGGTCTATGTGCCCTATGGTTCACAGTGGTATCCGTATCTGATGCGCCGCCTGGCGGAGCGTCCGGCCAATCTGGTGTTTGTCTTGAGCAATCTGTGGCGCTGAGCGCTCTTTAGCGCACGAGCACTTGACGTTTCTTTCAGGCAATGGAGGAGTGAGCGCTGATGACGACGAAGCTGGTGGTGGCGGTGCCGGTGGCGGATGTGCGGCGCGAGCCTGATGCGGCTTCGGAGCTGGTGACGCAGGCACTGCTGAACCGCGAGGTGGTGGTCGACGGGGAGCACGGCGAGTGGCTGCATGGGCAGCTTTCGGATTACAGCGGCTGGCTGCGTGAGGCCGATCTGGAGGAGCCGATTGTGACGGGCTTCTGCCGGGTTGGGGAGAGTTGCGGAACGGCGCTGCCGCTGGTGGCGGTGGTGCAGAGGCCGCGGACCCAGCTTTTGGCGGGGGCAGAGGGCAATGAGGTGCTGGAACCGATCTATCTGTCGACGGTGTTACCGGTGACCGATCTGCGTTTCGCTGAGCGGGTGGAGGTGGCTCTGCCGGGCGAGCGCCGCGCCTGGGTGGAGCGCGAGGCGGTGGCGGTGCGTCTGGCCCATGAGACTTTTCCGCGCCGTCCGCTGACGGTGGCCCTGGAGTACGCGCGCGAGCTGCTGGGAACGCCCTACCTGTGGGGTGGGACGACCTGCGAGGGGATCGATTGTAGCGGCCTGGTGCAGCTCTGCTATCGGATGGCGGGCTATCTGTTGCCGCGCGATGCGGATCAGCAGTATGCTTTCTTGCGGCGCTCGGTGCCGCTGGCGGAGCTGCGCGCCGGGGACTTGCTCTTTTTTGGGCACGAGCGCATCACGCATGTGGCACTGGCTCTGGATGAGCGGCGCTTTATACATGCGGAAGGGGTGGAGTATAATCGCGTGGTGATCAATAGTCTGGAGCCGGGCGACGAGGACTATAACGAGCGGCTGGCGAGCTGTGTGTGGGGGGTGAAGCGCGTGGTGAGGGAGGATGAGCAGGCGGAAGGGCCGCCAGACCAGGCTTGAGCGCGTGAGGCTGGCCGGCTGGGGGGAGAGTGTACAGGCTGTGCGAGCTGTCGATGGCCGTTCAGGAGCGGCGCGGGAGCAGGACGTAGCGCTGGCTGCCGCGCGGACGTTCGACGACCAGCAGGCCAGCCCGCCGCGTGACGTGCCAGAGCGCTTCAAAAAGGTAATCAACGACCCAGTAGCCGACCGGAAGAGTGGCATCCGTAACTGCCCTCTGGAAGAGCGCAAGCAGGCGCCTGGCAACTTCGGGCGTTTCACCTAGCTGGCTGAGCGCCCGTATAATGCCCTGGAGCTTTACGCCTCTGAGCTTCGTCGGTTCTGCCCTCAGCGACGAGTGCTCCAAGACATCGAGCAGCACAGGCACCAGGTCGCGGCGTTCAGCAGTCTCTATTGCCTTTATCAACGAGCCTGAGAACCATCCCCTCAAAAACCTGCTCCTCCTCAGCAAGCGCCCCAGCGTCTCCGCGCTGCTATGCTTTGCCAGATACTCAGGCAAATAGGCATCCCAGAGGGAACTCTCTGAAGGGGTCAGAAACCCACCAGTATGGCCCTGGAGAGCCAGCTCTTCACCCTGTGCCAGGACGCCCAGATCCTGATCATCGAGGCATACCAGGGCCAAGAGCAGAGTACGTTTGAGCCTCTCATCTTGTTCGCGCTCCCAACAGAGGCGCAGGGGAGCGGCGAGAAGGCGCTCTCCACTCTCACCCAAAGCAAGAGCGAGAGCAGCACGTACTTCGCTGTGCAGACCGACATCGGCCAGCGCAGCTAGCGCTCCAGTTTGCGCTGGCGCGACCTCTTTGGCCAGGTGGCCTAGCGTCTCGACACAAGCCAGGCGTGACATCATCGCTAGCTGCTCATCCCTCACCAACGACAGCAGAACCTCTACGGCCTCCCCATCACCACGACTGCTTAGTACCCTGTTCAAGGCTTTTACACAGTTATGATGCATCTCTACAGGTAACTTCTTATCCCTCACCAACGACAGCAGAACCTCTATTGCCTTTTCATCTCCACATTTTACTAATATATTATTCAATAGATTTATACAGTCATAACGCACCTTTTCAGGTAACTTCTTATTCTTGACCAGTGACAGCAGCACCCTCACCGCCTCATCATCATCGTAGCAGTCCAATACCCGGGCCAGCACCAGGACACAGTCAGAGCGGAACCTCACAGTCAGCTCCTCTGCTCGCACCAGTGATAGCAAAACATCCACTATCCTTTTTTGATCACCTGATTGTATTGCTTTTCTAAATGAAACCAAGAGCATTTTACGCGTAATATTTTGCTTTTCCAATCTTTTTTCGAGTAAAGACAGTCGTCGATATATCGGATAATTACCTACTGATGGTATTTTTGCATCAATAATATTCGCATCGTTTTTAATTTGAGCAGAAAAATCGAAATCTCTTTCATCGAAGATGATATCATCTTCAAACTTACTTATTCCAATAATGAAGTCAAATACAGATATATCACCAAAATCATCGAAAAATAATGTTGAGAACTCCTTTCCTGATCGTGCAAATCTTATTGCTCTGTATATCAGCAATGAACCCCCTTTTAACGATATATCTTTCAATCTTTCAATGATACTCTCATCGCCCGATCCCAGCACCGGATCTTTATAGGCAAAACCAAGCTGCAGCAGCACGTTTGCCAATAACTGTTGCATCAGACGATAGGGAGTCTGCTGTAGCTCATCGAAGAGGCGATTCGGCAACTCGCGCCGCAGCTCCGGCCAGCCGCGCAGCAGAGGCTGCGCTAGCAGACAGCGGCCCGCCAGCAGTAGCTTGCTGCGAAAGAGATCCTCCGGCGGCGCCTTCTTGCTCCCTTCAAGCAACGCCCGGAAAAGCGGCGTCGCATCGTTCACTGCGCCTGCATAGAGCAGCGTCACCTCTTCCCACCACGGATCACCCAGATAGGGAAGCAGCAGATCAACGCTGCCGCTCTCACTGACGTAGCAGGCTGCGCAATACTCCTGCAGCGTCAGATGCAGAAAACCATAGAGATCCTGGCCCTGCTCGCGTAGCAGCCCACAGTCATCACTGAGTGCCTCCAGCACCTGGCTCGCCAGTTCTGGCCCGCTAATCAGCCAGAGGCGCGGCAAAAAGTCGGCGATCCACTCCTCCAGCGCCGCGCGTGGTGCATAGCGCCAGCCGCGCAAGTGCATCTGCCAGGCCAGCTCATAGAGCAAATGGCGATGGTGATCGGGGCGCAGATGAAGCGGACCACCCATGCGCCGAATATTGCGCTCACGATCCCAACGCTCCAAGAGGAGTGTCACACACTCCCTATAGAGCGCGGCGCGCCGCGCCGGCAGCTCACCACTACCCTCGTAGGTGAGGACGATCAGAGTCAGCAGCAAAGGATTGGCAGCCAGCGTCAACAGATGCGACTGCCGATACAATTCACGCAGCAGGCGCACACCCTCAGCTCGCGCCTGGGGCCTGTGGCTGCTCTCCTGGGCGAACCAGCGCTGGACAAACTGCTTAATCTCCTCCCAGCGAAAGTCGAGCACATCCAGCTCATCGAAGCCGGCGAGGCGGCGATGCGAGCGATAGCCGGCGCGGCGGGCCGTCACCACCACCGCCGAGCGATTGGCCAGCCGCTGCACCGCCTCCACCACCCGGCTATAGCTCTGCCCGGCCTCCTCTGCCGACTCACCAATCAAGGTCTCGTCCAGCGCATCCAATAAAAAGAGCGTCTTCCCCTCCTCCAGGCGCGCACGCAGATAGAGGGCCAGCTCCGCCTCCTCAAGTCCGTAGTCAGCGTAGTCGCGCGCCAGGCGCCAGACCGCATAAGTTAACAAATTCTCCTGACCCGAGGCCGCAAAAGCATTCAGGCTCAGATAGACTGGCACTGGTGGCAAATCCGGCTCCCTGCCACGCAGCATACAGATCGCCAGATGACGCAGCAGCGTCGTCTTACCAGCCCCTGGGTCGCCCAGAATCACACAGCGCGGATGACGGCGGACGGCCTCCTGCGGCTCCAGCGCCTCCAAGGCACGCTTCTCCAGGCGTCGCTGCCGGCGCCGCTCTACATGCTCAGGATCAAACTGCTCCCCCCACTCCTCGGGACTGAGATAGCGCATCTCCGACTTCTCATGCAAGCGCAGGCGAATATAAATCTGCTCAATTGGGAAAGGGGTACGCATCCCCAGCACCTGCAACAGCGTCAGACTGCGATCCTCTAGCAGCGCCCGCCGATAGCGCTCCTCAACGCGGACGCAGAGCGCCTCAAGCTCCTCTTTACCCATACTGGCAGTGCTGCGCTCCCCTTCTCCCGCCTCCAGAGCTGCGCAGGTCGCCTCCGTCACCTTGACCCAGAGCTGGTCGCGTTCAGCCCGCCTCATCTCTGCGCAGCTTCTTTCATCGATAAACTTTAACTTTTCAAGCGGCGTCCCGCTTAGAGAACAGGCCCGCGCCCACACCGGAATCAGCAGCAGCCGGCCCAGCTGCCACTGCTGCAGAAGAAGATTAAGCTCTTTCTGCTCCTCTTTCCGCCCACTCAACAGCTCTGCACTCACCAGCACCACCGCCACCTGAGCCTGCCGGGCAGCCTGCTCCACCTCCTGGGAGGGCATCCGTCCAGCGGGCACATCGAGCGAGGCGAAACAACGCAGGCGCGAGCGCAGAGCGGGCGTCTGCAAATGATTTCTCAATTCCTCCACGAAGCGCTTATCGCGAGCAGCAGCGCACAAAAAGACCAGAGCCGCCTTCGTCTCCGCCGTCGTCATAGCCGATCAATCACCTGCCTCGTGCCAGGAAATGAATGCTTGCCGATCTTTCCAGTAAGATATTCTTCTATTTTAGCATAAAGAAGGCGAGAATCAATGAAATCCCCAGAAAAAATGACCAGCCAATTCAGTCCTCAACGAGCGTATCTACGATTATAGACCAGAGCGCCTATACTGGCGCAAGCAGCGCCCCATCAAAAAAAGAGACTCCAAAGACTCCCAGGAACGCAGAAGAGGTAGCCGTCATTTCATTGCCCGACGCACAGCAGTCGGCTACCGGGCGGGTATTCAAGTCAGCCGCGGGGCAACATCGTCATGACCTGGCTAGCGAAGACGCCAACGGCCCATTCTATGGCATAAAGCCTACAAAAGATACACCTTATGCTCATCGCTCACACAGATTGACATCATAGGCAGTTGGGGGATTCTCATATCCGCGGGGAACGGGCAGATAAAGCAGGTGAAGTGGACAACCAGCTACGCGGTATAACAAAAAAGTGGGGCCGAGAGGAATCGAACCTCCGACACGCGACTTAGGAGGTCGCTGCTCTATCCACTGAGCTACGGCCCCTTCCTCCTTGACACATAGGAACGGCTCTCGAAGCCAACAGCCTGCACCGGCCAGCGAGAGGCAAAAGCGTACGTCTGCCAGTCATCAGGCCAGCTAGCTAGTGGACTGGTTTCATCCTAGCATGCTCCTGGGGCCCTGTCAAGTGCCAGGAGCGGCCTAAGCAACACCAGACAGGCGAGGAACAGGCAGCCCATCATCATTGTTGCCATTGCTGGCATCGCTGGTCGGCGCCGAGGGGCCAGCTCTCCCGATTTGACAGCCGCTCTTGGCAGGGGCTATCATGCTAGAAAAAAGAACATATGAGGCTCCTGTTCACGCGGAGGAAGAGAGAATGACAGATTCTATCACCGTCGGTCGGGACATCTTCCACACCCATCGCCTCAGCAACGGCCTGCAGATTGTGGGTCAGAGCATGCCCGACTTCGAATCGGTCTCCATCGCCTACTATGTGCGCACCGGCTCGCGCGACGAGCACAACCCGGCCATCGAGGGCGTCTCACACTTTCTCGAACACATGGTCTTCAAAGGCACCCAGCATCTCGACTGGCAACAAATCACCCTTGAATTCAACAAAATCGGCGCCGAGTTAAACGCCTTCACCTCGCATGAAGCTACCATGTATTTCGCCCGCGTCCTCGGCGAATACAGCGAGCGCGCTCTCGAACTCCTCAGCGACATGATGTATCCGCGCCTGGCCGAAAGCGACTTCGAAACCGAAAAAGAAGTGATCATCAACGAGATCGCCCGCTCCGAAGACCAGCCCTACAACCTGGCCTTCCGCCGCCTGGCCCAAACCTACTTCAACGGCCATCCCCTGGGCCACGACGTTCTCGGCTCGCGCGAAAGCATCCGCAACATGCGCATCGAGCAAATGCGCGACTACTGGCAGCGCCGCTACGGCGCCAACAACATGATCCTGGCCGTTGCCGGCAACTTCGATTGGGAGCGCTTCGTCGCGCATGCCGAGCGACTCTGCAGCGACTGGCGCACCGGCGAGAGTGGACGCGAGCCACAGCCCTATGCACCAGCTCACTCCATCAACAACGTCATCGTCGATCCGCGCCTCAGACAGCAAATCATCTTGCTAGCCATGCCCTGCGTCAGCATCCAGGACCCCGACTATTACGCCGCCGCCCTCGGGGGCAGCATCCTCGGGGACACCGACGGCTCGCGCATCTACTGGAACATCCATCAAAAGGGCCTGGCAGAATCGGCCAGCGCCGGCCTCTGGGCCCTCGAAGACACCGGCATGCTCCTGCTCGAAGCCAACTCTACCCCCGAAGAGGCCCCCCGCGTCCTGCGTCTCCTGCGCGCCGAGCTTGAGAGCCTGCTAGCGGACGGCATCTACGAGGATGAACTGCGCCGCGCTAAGGATAAATGGATCAGCAGCATCGTCCTCAGCAGCGAATCAACCTTCACTCGCATGCGCACCCTGGCCTCAGACTGGGTCACCGAAGGCCGACTCATCAGCATCGACGAAGAAATCGAGCGCGTTGAGCGCGTCACCGCCGATGACATCATGCGCACCTTGCAGCGCTTCCCCCTGCGCGAAAAACAGGTCCTGGTCGCCCTCGGCCCCCTGAGCGAAGAGCAGCTTCTCAACTAAACGGGCCGGTTCACCCAGCACGACGCCCAACGTCATCGCCATCGGCTAGCGAACAAGCGCAGGAGAGAGGGAAAGAAGCAGGAAGTGATAGAGAGAGCGAGAGCAGACAGAGAATGACAAAAAACAGGCATCGCAGCCAGGCAACCTGAAGCGCCCCAGGCTCAAGCGAAAGCCAGGAAGGAGGAGAGAAGACAAGGAAGGAAGAGCAGGAGCAAGCAACGAGCCGGACTCAACCGGACAGGCGGGCCAGCTTATAGCCCACATCCGGCACCGTCAGAATATAGCGCGGATGGCGCGGGTCCGGCTCAATCTTGCGCCGCAAACGACTGATATAGACCCAGACAAAATCTATCTCACGGCTATACTCCGGCCCCCAGACCTTTTCGAGGAGCAGCTCGTGCGTCATCACCATGCCGGCATGCTGCGCCAACGTACTCAACAGGCGATACTCCGTGCGACTCAACTGCACCGGCTGCCCATTGACAAAGACTTGATGCTGCGCATAATCGATCACCAAATCTCCGGTACGGAAGACACGCTGGTGCCTCGCCTCCGCCGCACTCTCCCGACCACGCCGACGCAGGCGGCAACGCACTCGTGCCAGTAGCTCCCGCAGATGAAAAGGCTTGTAGACCAGATCATCCGCGCCAGCATCGAGCAGGCGAACCCCCTCCTCCTCATGACCAGCAGTACAGAGAGCAATCACCGGCGTCTCAGCAAACTCGCGCAGACGGCGCAACAGCTCCAAAGCCGTAATATCAGCTAGATCAGCCAACAAGATCAGGTCCGGCTCCTGCAGATCTAGTAAGCGGAAGAACTGGGCGCTATGGGTTGCCAGCTGTACCTGACAGCCCTGCTCCTCCAAATGGGCGCGCAGGTAGCGAGCGATGCGTGCATCCTGCTCAGCCAGCAAGACGGACGCCAGGCGCTCGCGGCGCAGGATTGGCCCTTGACTGTGAGTCGGAGCACTTGCGGAAGTCAAGACCGGCAGCGCCTCCGCTGTCGAGCCAGCAACCGGAAGCTCCTCTGTCGCCTGCAGGGGCAGCGTGAACGAGAACGTCGCCCCCTGGCCTGGGCCAGGCGAGTCGGCCCAGATCCGCCCACCATGCGCTTCAATGGTCGCCCGCGCCACCGCCAATCCGAGGCCACTGCCCTCCTCTTCACCCTCAGCCTCTTCGCGCGGCAAGCGATAGAAGCGCTGAAAGATATGCTCCAGATGCTCCCGCGGAATCCCCAGGCCCTGATCAGTAATACTCACGTGCAGCTCAGCGCCCTCGACCTCCACCTCCAGGCGAATTGTTCCCCCACCAGGCGAATAGCGAACTGCATTATCTAACAAATGATTAATTGCTTGCTCTATGCGCAATGGATCGCACGGCACTGGAGGCAAAGAAGGAGGCAGGCGCAGAATAAAGCGATGGCCAGGAGCCGAACGCTCGCGCTGCTCCACCAGGCGACGCAGCAACTCCTCAAACTGCACCTGCGCCAGGTGCAGTCTCTGCGTTCCACTATCAAGCCGCCACACATCCACAAGAGTATTGAGAATCTCATACAAGCGATCGGCCTGGGTATCGATCATCTCCAGCATTTCACGCTGCACAGCCGCATCCCAGCGGCGCGACGAGCCGAGCAAGGTTGTCGCACAGCCCTTAATAATTGCCAGGGGAGTTTTCAGCTCATGAGCTGCCAGGGCCAGAGCCTCCGAGCGGGCCTGAGCAGCCTCACGCTCCAGGGTAATATCTTCCAGAAGGAGGCCCCGCCCCAGTAAGCGACCTTCAGCGCCGTGGATAGGAAAACTGTGCACACGTAGCCAGCGGATCGCCGCATCCACCAGAGCCAGATCTGTCGAAGTCTCCTGCTCGGCGTGTTCCCAGAGGCGATCAAGGGCCTCCCGAGCGCGCTGGGGATCGGCAGCTCGCGCCAACAGACGCGCACGTACATCTACCGTTGACCCGCCAACCAGCTCATGGGCCTCACAGCCTAGCAACTCGCCCGCCCGCTTATTTGCGCAGGCCAACCGCTCGTGCTGGTTCAAAAGCAGTAAGCCACTGTGTAGATTCTCCGCCACTGCTGCCAGGATCGCCTGCGCGGTAGAGGGCATCAGCGCAGAGGTGGTCGATGCCCACGGGAGAGAAGCATCAGACGGAGTGCAGGCGAGGAACGTCATACACTCTGCAGAGCGACGGTCAACGCTGGCCATGTCCGCCCTATCTCTGGCGGCGCGCTCCATGAAACGAACACCTTTCCGCATTGCTGGCACGATCGATGAGTACTCATGAATATTCTAGCAAGGCGGTCAAGGTTCAAGACGGCCTGCCCACCTGAAGGACAGAGCACGAGCAGAGAAGACTAGTGCAGACTGGCCAGCCCCACAATCAACAGAAGATGCAAAAGCATGCCGATGATCAGCGTCCATGCAATAAACATAATGGCGCGATGATCATGGACAAAGCGACGAATATGAGGAGCTGACGAAGCAGAAGCCGGGCGACGCTCAGCGGCGACCAGACCCAGCGCAATGCGCAGACGCAGGGGTGAGCGCACCGGCGAGCGACTCATCTCGGCGAGCAGCGCACGATAGCAATCACGACACAACACCCAGGACTGGCGCGGCTCGGGCGCACCTTCGGGCTCCGTGACCGCAATAGCCTCCAGCGGAATCCGCTGGGTACAGACCGAGCAATTGCGGATAATGCGCTTTCGCGCCCGTGGTGACTGTGTACCCGCGTCGATGCTGTGCGAAGACAAGCTGCCGCTATGCTTAACCTCTCCCATGAGTGGCGCTTCCTTTCCAAAGCTCGCCGGTCCAATCAGCACGTCGCTAACGATCGGGAGACGATCGTGGGCTGGGAATCTTTCGCCCCACGTCTCTAATTGTATCACATCATCGGAAGGGTTACGCATCAAGCAAGCAAGGGCGTTCTCAGCGGGGTTTATAAGCTGTCAGAACGCCCTTGCCTATCAGCCTGATCAGTGCTGCCGCCGTCTCTCTCGCAACGGCGAGATCGATCAAGCCGCCTGCCCCTGACCAGTGCCAGTCGAGTCGGCCTGATTCTGGATGCTGATCTCCGTGAACCAGCCAGCAAGCCAGCCCAGGCCGCGAGAATCATCGTCGCAGCGTGCCTGCCGTTCTCCGCTCCACTAACCGCGCAACAGCGGGAGCAGGTAGACTATGCTAAAGACGAAGACCCAGACCGCATCAACGAAGTGCCAGTACATCTCGCCGGCCTGGAAAGCGAAATGTCGCTCCTTCGTAAAGTGGCCGTTCAAAGCACGCACAAAGACGATCAGCAAGAAGATCAGGCCAACGGTCACGTGCAGACCGTGGAAGCCAGTCAGCGTAAAGAAGGCCGATCCGAAGAGCTGGCTCTGCGGTGTGAAGCCCTCGCTGATGAGCGAGCTGTACTCATAGACCTGGCCTCCCAGAAAAATAGCACCCATCACTATTGTCGCCAACAAGCCCCAAATTAGGCGCCGCTGGCTGCCCTTCTCGATACCCTTGGCAGCGATATAGTGAATAGGTGCACTACTTCCCAGCAGAATGACCGTATTGATGAGCGGATACCAGATCTCGCTAGGCAGGCGCCAGCCATGGCCACCCTGGCGAATCTCCAGATAGAGATAGGCGGCTATCAGGTTAGCGAAAATCAGCGCCTCCGAGGCGATGAAAAACATCATGCCCCACCAGCCGACGCTGCGCCCACCTTCATCATGCACCTGCTCTAGGGCAGGTATCCCCTCGCGATAGGCAACACTCATACCCCGAAATTCTCCTGACTGTTCTCTCTCCAAGAAGCTAAACAGAGGTGATCTTGCTGCCTGGCAACCTTTCGGCATGATGCCAGCACGAGCACGATCGCCAGCGCCAGATACCAGCCAGCGGTAGATAGACAGCGCGTCCAGCGCATGCCTGCACAGGCGTAGCGCCAGAGCACATCAAGCAGCCGAAAGAAGAAGCCACGCTGTGTGGCGACTCTTTACCTAATAGCGTTCCAGGCCCCAACCGACGGCGGCCACCACGATCAGCAAAGCGCCGATCACCAGCACCGCCGGATGAGTTACCACACCCAAACAGACCAGCGCAATGGCCAGAGCCAGCACGAAGGGCCAGAGACTGGGATGAGGGCTGCGCGGAACCCTCGCGCGAGACGGACGACCCTGGGACTGATCACCGGTCTTTTCAGCAGTCTCCAGTTGCGGCTTCTCCTCCCCCACCTGCATCGTTTCACCGCTCTCACCCTGCAGCTGTTGCTGCACCCCGGCGCTCCCAGGATTGCCAGCTTCTCTCTTCTCCTCCTCCTGACCTTGCAGGCCCCCACCCTCAGCTGGAGGCCTATCCTTCTGCTCTTCCTCGTTAATCACAGTATGCCTCTCTCGTGCGCTCGCCGGGCCAGCTCATCCAGAGACAGGCAAGATAGCCCTCCCCAGAGGGGCGCGCCGGCTCCCGCCAACACGCCGGACCGCCAGAAGCACAGCCAGTCAGTCCGGGCGCCGGTCGGAACCCGGCGCAGCTCACAGGCGCTCACCGGCGCCCCGCCCTCAATGGACGGCCACTTTCCAGTCCGCCGTCTCCGGATTCTTCTTATCGTAGAACGGGCGGCGGCTGCGCACCACAGGGATCGTCTTAAAGTTGTATGGCTCCGGAGGAGAAGCCGTATCCCACTCCAGCGTGAAGGCATCCCAGGGATCGCTGCCCGCCGGCTGACCCTGGCGGAGGCTTGTCACGAAGTTGAACAAGAAGACCAGGATAGCCGCCGCGATAATAAAGGCGCCGACCGTCTCCAGGAGATTCAGCTCATTCCAGCCCAGATCGGGAGCGTAGGTATAGATACGGCGTGGCATCCCGAGCAGGCCCAGAATATGCATCGGGAAGAAGGTCACATTCACCCCGATCAGCATCAGCCAGAACTGGATCTGGCCCAGGCGCTCATTCAGCAGCTTGCCCGTCATCTTCGGGAACCAGTAGAAGATGGCCGCGAAGATAGCGAAGACCGCCCCGCCGAAGAGCACATAATGCAGGTGTGCGATCACAAAGTAGCTATCAGTCACCTGATAGTCGAACGGCACGATCGCCAGCGCCACCCCGTTAAGGCCGCCGATCAAGAACATCGCGACAAAGCCCAGGGCGAAAAGCATCGGCGTCTTGAACGAGAGCTTACCACCGTAGATCGTCGCCAACCAGTTGAAAATCTTGACCGCTGTCGGAATAGCGATCAGGGTCGTGCTCGTCGCGAAGAAAGCCTGAGCCACCACCGGCAGACCCACGGCGAACATATGGTGTGCCCAGACCGTAAAGCTCAGGAAACCGATGGCCACACCCGACCAGGCCACGAAGGTATAGCCAAAGATCGGCTTGCGCGAGAAGACCGGCAGTACCTCCGAGACGATGCCGAAAGCCGGCAGGATCAGAATATAGACCTCGGGGTGACCGAAGGACCAGAAGAGATGCTGCCACAGCAGTGGGTCACCATTGAAGGCCGCCTGATAGAAGTGCGTGCCCAGATGGCGATCCAGCAGCAGCAAGCCCGAGGCCGCCGTCAAGCTGGGCAGAGCAAAGAGCAGCAGGAAGGACGTTACCAGCGTCATCCAGACGAAGAGCGGCATGCGGTTAATCGTCATGCCTGGCGCGCGCAGCTTGAAGATCGTCACCACGAAGTTCAGCGCGCCCGCAATCGACGAGATACCCAGCAGCAGCACGCCCAAAGCCCAGAAATCCATGTTGATCGAGGGCGTCGCCGGGATACAGTTCACCCCCTGCACGCCGCACTCAGTCAAAGGTGCATAAGCGAACCAGCCGCTGTCTGGTGCCGCATGGAACACGAAGCTGGACTGGAGAAAGAGGCCGCCGAAGAGCACAATCCAGTAGCCAAAGGCATTCAGGCGCGGGAAGGCCATATCACGCGCCCCGATCATCAGCGGCACCACATAGTTACCGAGACCTGTGAACATCGGCATCACGAAGAGGAAGATCATCGTGGTGCCATGCATTGTAAAGATCTCGTTATAGGTCTGGGGATCGAGCACCTTGCCGTCCGGCAGCGCTAGCTGAGTACGGATCAGCAACGCCTCCAGCCCGCCGACCACGAAGAAAAAGAAGGCCGTGACCATGTACATGATCCCGATCTTCTTATGATCGGTCGTCGTCAGCCACTGGCCAATATATGTCTCGCTAAAGCGCTTCTGTCGGACCAGAGCAGGACGCTCAACAATGGTACTGGTTGCCATGGAAAATCCTCCGAATATCCAATCAGCCCCTTCAGGCAAACCGGGGAGGCCAGCCCTCTCCCTGACAGGCTCAGCGGTGGCAGGCAGAGCCATCGCCCGGCGATTGATCAGCTCGCTCCTGGCTGATAGCCTGACTGCCCCCCACGTGCTCGCCAGGCCGATGACCTATCGAAAAAGCCATTCTCTATATTATTGTTTTACTTCAGGCTTTCCAGATAGGCCACCAAGTCATTGATCTCGGACTGGGACAGCCCGAGGTTGGGCATATCATTCCCCGGCTTCACCGCCTGCGGATCATGCAACCACTTTGCCAGATTTTCAGGCGTATTCTTGAGCACGCCGCCGGCGATCAAATCACGGCTTCCAAAGTGTGTCAGATTGGGGCCGACCAGCGTTTGCGGCTGCGTATTGAAATCGTTGAGGTTGACCCCCACGATCCCGTGGCAAGCCGTGCACCCCTTCGACTTGAAGAGCGCCAGCCCGCGTGCATACTGCGGATTATTAGCCGCCGCCTGCTGCTGGCCACTCACCCAAGTTGCAAACTGGTCCGGCGGCAGCGCAATCACATTAAAGGCCATGTTGGCATGCTGCAAGCCGCAGTACTCGGCGCACTGGCCGTGGTAGGTTCCGGGCTTATCGACGCTAAACCACTTCTCGTTGTTGTGGCCAGGCACTACGTCAGTCTTGCCCGTCAGATTGGGCACCCAGAAGCTATGGATCACATTGTTCGAATAGAGCTTGACATGGATCACGGTCCCCGTCGGCACCACCAGATCATCGGCAGTGATGACCTTCTGGGTCGGATAGTCGAACTCCCACCACCACTGATGGCCGACAGCCGTGACCTCTAGCTGCTGCCCACCTGTAGGGATGGTATCGACCTGGAACATCGTGCGGATCGTGAAGACCAGCACCACGAAGAGGAAGATCGAGGGCGCCACGGTCCACACAATCTCCAGGGTCGTGTTCCCATGAATCTGGCGCGGCGTCGGCATCCCCGGACGCTCGCGGAAGCGAATAATCGACCAGATGAGAATCCCCTCGACAACCACGAAGACAAAGGTGGCCACACCCAGGATAAACCAGAAGAGATTGGCCTCATCCTGGGCGATCGGCCCCGCCGGGTTGAGGATCGAGGGGTTGCCGCCACAGGCGGCGAACAGGAGCGAGGATAAGAGCAACGTCAGGAGCAGCAGCCCCCAACGTGTTTTCCCTCGAAATAACGGTATCCTCACTGCTCGCACTCCTCAATTAGACACAGATTAGCGCTCTAGATAATTATAGGGCCGCCCGCGGGAGCCTTCAACCAGAGCGCGGGCCTCTCCGCTCGCCTGCCTTTCCTCCTCTTCGATCCAGCCTGACCAGCCAGGGGCTGGCCTTATCTCGCACTGCCGCAGCCGCAGGCCCGCTGGCCGGCGCACCAGCGACCCGACGGCTTACTCTTGCCCCTGCGCCTCGCGCGCAGCGGAAGTAAGGCGACAGAGCAGGCCCAGTCTGGCAGATCAGTCTAGCGTCCTTCCCTGACAGGAAACTTGCAGGACCGAAAGGGAACCTTACAGACACCTGAATGCAGCTCCCCGCAGAACAGACCTCGCCTCGTCAGCTTTCAGTCGCTGTCAAGACGGTTGCTCGCCAGGACGCTCGCGCTTGGCAGAAGATGACAGGCTGACATCCGTTCCCCGGCCCTCGTTCTCGCTCACACCCTCGCTTCGGCGGCCAGTACCACCCTCACCACTGCTCTGCTCAAGCGCTCGTAGCCGCTCCTCTTCCTCTTCTCGCTGCCAGGCCAAACGCTCCCGCTCCTCCTGACGCCGTTCCTGCTCCAGCATCCAGCGAATAAAGAGGACGCTCATCAGCACAATCACCAGGATATTGGCCGGCACCCACATAATCAGCCCGCCAAGCTGCTGATCCGTGGCCGCTGAGATCCCCCAGATACGCGGCGCCGCCAGGTAGGGAGCATAAAGCGGTGGCACAAAGGTCAATCCAGCCCCAAGTAAGACCATCGGCATTCCACTGAGGAAGAGATAGAGCACCTGGCCCGGCAAAGGCAGCGGTCCCAGCTCGCCCTCCAGTGGACTCAAGACCGGCCACCAGAACAGAAAACTGAAGGCAATAAAGGTTATATGCTCTATAACATGGATACCTTCATTCTCAAGAGTAGCGTCGTAGAGCGGCGGCGCGTGCCAGAGAAAGATATCTGCGTTGAAGAGAAAGAAAGCGACAACGGGTAAGGTCAGCACCCTGGCCAGTCTGAACAGCAGGCGATTGCGCAGTAGTGGAGTGAGGAGCCAGCCAGGCGTGCCCCACAACATCATCGGCGGAGCTACCAAGGTGATGAGCAGGTGCTGCACCATATGGGCGCTGAAGAGATAGTCATCCCCCAGCTCATCAAGTGGCGAGACCAGGGCCAGAAAGATGATCAGTACTCCCAGCAGGAAGACGATCACCCGGCTGCGCTGAACTGGCGGCCCCAGATCGTATTGTCTGCGCAGCGGCCCAATGGCGTAGAGATAGAGGACAGTAATCGCCACGCAGCCGACCACTACAGAAGGAATGAAATGCCAGGCTCTCAGCCAGAAGTCCATTGCCCCGCTCCATTGCGCAATGAGTGCAGCCTTGAAGGGACCCAGAGCAGCGCCTCTGCTTTCTTTACTCCGCCGCTCTGCCCTCCATCTGACAATTCCGAACAGCGCTTGGCTCGCCTGCCGCCAAACTGCTCTTAGATACTATAGCAAGGGAAAGCGGTGGCGACAACAGCGTTCAGGTAACTGTAAGGTACGCCTCTCTGCCTGTAAGGACAGTATCAGGTTCAGGTTTGACAATACTGACAGTGTTCTTAGCTGACTGGACAGAGCGGGCTATTATTTACCTGTAGAGACTCTTGATGGGGAGCCTGTAGCTGTTATGAAGATTATACGCCGTATCGCATGGGTCGCGGTTGGTTTCACATATTTTCTGGTGGCACTGGGGGGAACGGTGCGTGTCAACGACGCCGGCCTGAGCTGCCCCGACTGGCCACTCTGCTATGGCCGGCCCTTTGTCTTTCCTAATATCCGCACCTTGCTTGAGGAGTCACACCGCTATACGGCTTCGATCGTCAGCATCTTGATCGTGGTCCTGGCCATCTGCGCCCTGCTCTGGGCACGGAAGGAGCGGCAGGTACTGATCCCTGCCTTGATCGCTCCCGTGCTGCTGGTAGTGCAGATTGTGCTGGGAGGGCTGACGGTCCTTTGGAAGCTGCCCCCCGAGATTATTACTGCCCACCTGGCGACGGCCCTGGCTATCTTCGCGACAGTGATTACGATCGCGGTGATGGCTGGCCAGCCCTCTCCCAGCCAGGAGCACCCGGCACAGACCCGTCGTTTCTTGCGCCTGGCACTGACAACGGCTTTGCTGGTCTACGGGTTGATGCTGAGCGGTTCCTACGTGGTCGGCAGCGGGGCGACTTTTGCCTGCACGAGCTGGCCCCTGTGTGGCCAAACGCTTCCCGGCATGGCGCGCCTGGGAGATATTAATACGCTTCACCGGCTGATCGCGACCATTGTAGGGCTGGTGGTGGCCTGGACCCTTTATACAGCCTGGCGTCGGCGCCACGTCGCACCCGGCCAGGCTCGCGTGGCTGTAGCTGCCGCCTTGCTCTTTGTCCTGCAGTCCCTGATCGGCGGCACCATTCCCCTGCTCGGCAGTGGCTCGCTGCATTTCGGGAGCATTTCCAATCAGGATGCGGCAACCTTTATGCGCGGTCTGCACCTGGCAGTGGCAAGCGCCGTCTGGGGCCTGTTGGTTCTCCTGGCCGTTCTGGCCGCTCGCCAGTTGCGCGCTGCTCCCCAGGGCGCTGAGCTGGAGCAACTGGAGGCCGCTGAGGCCGCTGCGCGCGAGAGCGTCAGCCCCCTGCGCCAGACGATCTCGGGCTACATCGATCTGATGAAACCCCATGTGACGGTGCTGCTGCTGGGAACAACCGCGGCGGCGATGGCCATCGCCTACCAGGGCCTGCCCCCACTGGGCTTGACAGTGGCGACTTTGCTGGGCGGCGCTCTGGCAGCGGGCAGCGCCAATGCCATTAACTGCTACTACGATCGCGATATCGATAGCATCATGTCCCGCACGTCACGGCGCTCTCTTCCCGCCGGGCGCGTGCAGCCACGCCAGGCCCTTATCTTCGGTCTCGCGCTGGGCGTAGCCTCTTTCTTAATCCTGGCCCTCTTTGTGAACCTGCTAAGCGCGGTGTTGGCCTGCGGCGCCATTCTCTTCTACGTGGGCGTCTATACCATGTGGCTGAAACGCACCACGGCCCAGAATATCGTCATTGGGGGAGCCGCCGGCGCTGTTCCTGTCCTTGTCGGCTGGGCGGCGGTTACTGGTACGATCTCGCTGCCAGCGATCTGGCTCTTCGCCATCATTTTCTACTGGACACCGCCCCACTTCTGGGCCCTCTCGCTCTTGATCGAGAAAGACTACGAGAAGGCCCATGTGCCTATGCTCCCGGTTCTCTTCGGCGAGCAGGAGACGCGCAAGCAGATTTTCCTCTACTCGCTGCTGTTGCTGGCAGTGACGCTGGTGCTCTTCGCCATGCGGGCGATGAGCTACCTCTACCTGGCGGCAGCGCTGGTACTGGGGGGCATCCTGGTTTACATGGCTCTGCGCCTCCTTTGGGAGAGACACTCACGGCGCTGGGCCCGCACGTTGTTCTGGTATTCTAATTGCTATCTGGCGATGATCTTCGCCGCAATGGTGTTGGATCGCGTCATTTTCCATTAGGAGCTGAGTCGTGAGGTGGCTGAACTGGCGTCTGGCTTCGCGCCTTTCGGTATTGACAATGGCCTTGCTGGTGGTTCTCGTGGTGGCTGTGCTGAACCTGCGGGCCGGCCAGGGAGGGAGCGCCAACGGCCAGCCTGCAGCTCAGCCCACCGCTAGCAGCTCTGGGCTGCAGGGGACGCTGCTCGATGGTCGACCTGCCCCCGGTTTCCAGCTCACAGATCAGTTCGGTCGTTCTGTCTCGCTGGCAGAGTTCAAGGGGAAACCGGTGGTGATCACCTTCCTCTATACTCATTGTCCAACGGTCTGCCCCTTGACCGCCGATAAGCTGCATACAGTCATGCAGCAGCTCGGCAGCGATGCCCAGCGCGTGGCGGTCCTGGCTGTGAGCGTCGACCCGGTAGGCGATACCCAGTCCGCCGCTCTGGCCTTTTCGAATACTCACAAGATGACCGCCTACTGGCACTTCTTGATCGGCTCGCGCTCGGCTCTCTCGCCTATCTGGAGCGCCTATAGTATCGATGCCGAGGCGGCTACCGCCAATAGTAGCAGCGGTTCGGTATCCCATACCGCCGTGCTCTATGTGCTGGATAAACAGGGACGCGAGCGCGTCCTCCTGAGCGATGACTTCGACCCATCTCAGCTAACAAGCGACTTGAAAATACTGCTTAAGGAGTAGTGCCAGCGCAGCCTGGCTCGCTCTTCGGGCAGGAAGTCGAGGCACGCACGAGCAGGCAGCAGAACGGGACAAGCACGAGCGAGGACGGAAAAGGTGTAGAGCTACTGGCGGTAGCACACAGGCCAGACGGGCGAGGCGCTGCGTTCAATAGAAGAGCGACGGGGAGGATGGCGCCCCTATCTGAAAGCCTGGAGCTGCGGGGCCTGGCTTGCAAGAATGTTCCTCTCCTGCTATCCTTAGAAAAGGAGAGGACTCTTGCAATCTGTCCGTGCTCGTACGCTATTTATTCTGCAGTAGAAAGATTTCGCGGAGATGCGATAAGTATGGAAACTCACCTGCAAGGCATCAATCTCGCGACAGGTGACCTGACCGCTACGCTCCTCCCGGCCTATGAGGAGGAGCAGGAGGGGGCAGGAGAGCATCACCTGCCTATTCCTAGCTACTGGCCGCTGATCGCCAGCGTGTCAATCTTGGTGACCTTCATCGGCCTGCTGATCATCGATCAGACGCCGGTGCTGGCTTTACTCGGTGCGCTGGGCACGCTCATCGGGATCGTCGGCTGGGGACTGGAAGACCCGCAGGCTCATGCTCATGCCGAGGCCTACCCCGGTTTCGGTGTCGGCACCGCCGAGGGCGAGGTCAGTCCGCTAGCCGAGGCGGTGCGCGAGCAGGCGCAGGAGATTGTCGATCGCCTGGTGGTGCGCGGAGATCTGGCCTGGAGCGCCCACCCGGTCAACGTGGAGGTAGAGCAGGAGGGTGTGGTCCTGGCCCTCTACGGTAAGGTGGAGCTGGAGGCTCAGAAGCAGGCCATCGAGGAAGAGATTCGTAAGCTGCCCCATGTGATCGATGTGCGCAACTTCATTATCGCTGAGGATGCCATCCTCAACGAGGCCAACCGCCGCATTGCTAAGCTACAAGAGGCGGGCAAGCTGGAGGGCGCCACAGACCTGCGGGTGCTTATTGAAAACTACGTCCTCCACCTCTACGGCGAGGTGCCTACGCGCCAGATGAAGTATCTGCTGGAGGATGAGCTGATCCAGATTCCTGGCGTGCGCGTAGTGGTGAACCACATCGGCCTGAATGAGGATATCCCCGGCGAGCTGGGCCGCACAAAGGGGAAAGTCGGCAAGGGCTAGTCTCCTTTCGCTCATCCGGCCAGCGGGACGAGCGAGAACAGACTAGGAAGGGGTTTCTGTTCTCGCTCGACACGAGCCCTGTTTTCACCATGTCAACGATTATACCTGGTTGGCTAGACTGCCAGTCGCTTTGCAGATTCTTTTTGCACTGAGGCGACGCAAGCAAGGCGAGCAGAAGGAACCGCTTCTGCCCGCCTCCTTTCTTTGTTTCCTGGGAGGAAGAGAGGCAGCGGCCTGTCAAAGCTCCCCCTGCGCACCTGGCTGGCTCACAACATCTTGTTCTGCCGGATGCAAAAGTACCTGCGAGTGCGAACGCGAAGATAGAGATCGGACTTTCGCCTGTTGGGACCGGGCATCCGCTCAACTCAACATTCTGTAACCACTCGCCCGAGCGAAACGTATCCTTTAGAGGGATGGTAATAGCCCCAGACAGGTCCATTTCTGCTGCCCCGCGGCTACAGCCGAGGGGAAGAGACGGAGGCCGCCGCAGGCTTATGTCTAGATCGCTTGGGATTATAACGTCGTACCTTAACAGGGAGATAATAGTCTGCCCATAGAGATGCTGCCACAGAGGACGCCACTCTGCGGGAAGGAAACCAGTCTCTGAGCATGACTGTCCATCACAAGCCGCCGCTGAGTAGGAGGCCAGAGAGCAATGGCGGATTCGTCCACCCAAACTGTACTGTTGATCGAGGCAGAAGCCTCCTTACGGCGCCTGATCACCCTGGGCTTGCAACAACAAGGGATCTCGGTCATCGCGACCGATCCCCAGCACTGGCCCTCTCTCTCACCTGATTGCCGGCCAGGACTCCTGGTCATAGACATCGATACAGGTCGCAGGCAAGATGCTTCCCTCCTGCAGATCCTGCGCGCTCAACCGCAGTTTGCCGGAGTAGCAGCCATCGTCTTGTCTTGGGATTGGGAAACGCCTTGCCTTCCGCAAGATGAAACTACATTTTACGTACGTAAACCTTTCGATGCCCGTTTTCTATATGCATTAATCGAAGAGCAGCTCTCGGCCAAGCCGCTGGTCGCGGAGGCCGCGACCCATCAGGCTAGCTTCTGCCCGCTGGCAACGGCTGCCGGTCTGCTTCTGGTCATTGTCGGCCTGATGGGGCAACTGGTCATTGCGGGAATAGGTCTGGCGATTGCGCTGGCTGCTCTCCTATGGTGGACCCTGGGCCAGCAGCCGCGCTCCTACCTCTCCGCCCCCTGGCTACAACCTTCGCACCCATGCCACGTATAGACTAGTGTCAAGGCTAGATGATACAGTAATGAGAGCTTCCTGAACCCTTTTTAAATGACGTAGGTAGAGGCGGTCTGTGCCTTTTACCTCTCCCATAAATATGAGTTATGCTATAGCAAACAAACAGTGAAATACAGGCAGAAAAGCCCGCCTGCATGAGGTATTCGACCATGCCATTAAGACTGCTTGCCGCGGATAAAACCGATGTTGGTCGGCAACGAGAACAGAACGAAGACTGCGCCTATCGGCGGATCAGCCCAGAGGGGGATGTAGCCCTTTTCATCGTCGCCGATGGAATGGGTGGCTACCGTGCAGGGGAAGTTGCCAGCCGCTTGGCGGTAGAAACGATCAGCCAGGCCCTCGACAGCTTTTTCCAGCCGCTTAGTGAGCAACCAACCATTCAGCTCACTCCCCCCATAGAGGAGCAGCCGACCGTGAAACTGGCTCCTCCAGTCGAGGAGGAACCCACGGTGAGAAGCAGCCCCGAAGCCGTCCCCCATCATTCACCCGCCCCGGAGCAACAAGCGCGACTGACGATCAGACTACCTGAGACGCCGTTGTTGCGCTCCGTCGAAGAGCGGCTTGTGAACGCCATCAGGCAGGCCAACAGCGCCATCATCCACCACGGCGAGCAGCGAAGAGAGGCCCGGGGACTGGGCTGCACCGTCACCGCGGCCCTGGTTTACCAGGGCATGGCCTACATCGCCAATGTTGGCGACAGCAGAACCTACCTGCTGCGTCATGGCCAGCTCAAGCCACTGACACGCGACCATTCGCTGGTAGCCAAGCTGGTCGAAGCTCACCAGATTTCGCCTGAAGAGATTTACACTCATCCTCAGCGCAATCTCATCTACCGTTCGCTGGGGGCGGGCCGGCGGCAGGTCGAGGTAGACATCTTTCAGGAGCGCTTGCAGCCTGGTGATATGTTGCTTCTCTGTAGTGACGGGCTTTGGGAAATGGTCCGCGATGACGAAATCTGCAAAACCTTAAGCGAACAAAAGTCCCTTCAGGACATCTGCGATCAGCTGATCGCTCTGGCCAACGCACACGGGGGCGAAGATAATATCACAGCCCTTGTCGTGCGCGTCGAGGCGGCCTGAAGGCGGTTGAGGAAGAAAGCGCTATGGCTCTCCCGATCGGCACAATTCTCGATGGTAAATTCCGCGTTGTTGAAGTGCTCGGCGAAGGTGGAATGGGTACCGTCTACAAGGTCGAGCAGGTTGACCGCCCCGGCTTTTATCGCGCTGTCAAGGAGCTGCTTATCAACCCGGGAATGCCAGAAGAGGAGCGCAAGGCCGCTATCGAGCGCTTCAATAAAGAGATTGATTTGATGTTCAATCTCAAGCATCCTAATATCCCCTCGTTGATTGTTAGCTTCCAGGAACGGGGCAATTACTACTTTGTCATGGAATTTGTGCCCGGTAAAAGCCTCGATAAGATCCTGGAAGAGAACAAAGGGCCGCTCGATGAGGAACAGGTCATTCGCTGGATGATGAAGGTCTGTGAGGCCCTCAGCTACATCCACTCGCGTAACCCACCGATCATTCTGCGCGACCTCAAGCCCGGCAATATCATGATCACGCCGGAGGGCGATGTCCAGCTGATCGACTTTGGGATAGCGCGCCGCTTCAACCCGAACAAGCGCACCAACACAGAGAACCTGGGCACCATATCCTATGCCTCACCCGAGCATCTTGGCTCAATTACTGCTCCGGGCCAGAAGCGCTCACCTCAGAACCCCGGTCGTTTGGTTCAAACCGACGCCCGCTCGGACATCTATTCGCTTGGGGCCACCATGTATCACCTGCTGACCAACCAGGAGCCGGAGCCGATGCAGACGCCGGCTCCTGGCAGCATCCGCGCCAAGAATCCGAAGTTGCGCACGATCCAGGTGGAAGGGCGCATCATCTGCCCGATCGAGCAGGTGATTATCAAAGCCATGCAGCAGGACCCGGCCCATCGCTTTCAGAGCGCCGAGGCCATGCGAGTAGCCTTGCAGCAGTGTCTGCCTGGTCAGGCGGCGCCCGCCACCATTCAGATTCCGGCGATCTCGCCCAACGCCACCATCGTGGTGCCGGCCATAGGCGGACAGGCTTCAGCGCCGGCGGCGCCGCTGCCCCAGGCGCCCCAGGGCCCAGGGCCAATTTGTCCCCGCTGCGGCCTGCAGAACCGTCCGGGGGCCAAATTTTGTAAGCGTGATGGTCAACCCCTGTTCCAGGGAGCGGCAGCGGTCCCCCCGAATGTACGCATGCAGGCACAAGCCTACGCCTCACTGCCAGCAGGCGTTGTGCGCCAGCCGATCCGCGCCCGTCCCGTCTCCGTCGGCGCCCCGGTCAGCAACGACCCACTGGCCTTCTATCGGCGCGGTTTGCAAGATCTCAACAACCGGCACTACGTCGAGGCGATTGAGGAATTCAAGCAAGCGCTGTCCCTGGGTCGCCCTACCTACGACGTACTCTACAGCCTGGCCCGAGCGTATCGCCAGTACGCCCAGTCCCTGCGCGATAAAGATGAGAAGCTTTTTCATGAAAATATGACACATGCTGCTGAGTACTTCGCCCAAGCGGTCAATAACCGGCAGAACGCTCTGGATGCCTACTTCCAGCTCGGCCTCTGCTATCTCGACCTGGGCCTTTATCCCAAGGCCGAGGCCGCTTTCAAAGAGGCACAGCGCATTGCCCCTCAGGACGCGGCCATCTATTATCAGCTCGGGCAGGTGGCCATGAAACAGGGCTACCATCGCGAAGCCGAGGGCTACTTGCTCGAAGGTCTCAAGATTAATCCCGATCATGCCCTCATTTTGCTCGCCCTGGGCCGCCTTTACAGCGAAACACGCCAGTACAACTCGGCGATCCGCGTCCTCCAGGAGGCCACGCGCTGCGACCCCTCCCACGTGGATGGCTGGTATGAGCTGGGTCGCGCTCACATGCGCGCCAACCAGTGGAATCAGGCCCTCAGCGCCCTTGAACAGGCGCGGCAACGCGATCCCGAGCGGGCCGAGATCTATAGCGCAATGGCCACGTGCTATCTGAAAATGCGTAAAAAGGTGGAAGCCAGACAAATGCTCCGCGAAGCTCTACAGCGCGATCCCAACAGCGCCGAGGCGCTGCGCCTACAAAAGCAGCTGTAATGAGCCTGACCTGGAGCATCAACAATACCTGAATGAATGAAAGAATCGTCGCCAGCCACTCCTGAGCCGAACACCAGGAGAAGAGAGGATCGAATCCGTCTCAGAGAGCGAGGAGAGCAGGTATGATCTGTCCAGTTTGCAGCACGCCCAACCGCGACGATGCGAAATTCTGCAAAAGCTGTGGGCGCTCACTTCCGCGGGAAGCCCCCGCCGGCGAAAGTTCCGCCGCTTCCGAGCAGTCAACCGGGCAATCCCAGGGAGTGGAGCGCGTCGCCGCCAGCCAGGAACCGGAAGACCCAAGCCTGGCACCGACACTGATCCTTACCCCCGAGCGCATGATGGCCTACCATAGCCAGCGCTGGCAGCGTGAGCTAGAGGAGGCCGAACGGCAGCAACAGCAAGCGAATAGCAGACCGGAACAGGAGACCAGGGACGTCGCCGACTTACCAACCATTCTGCTTGCGCCGGGAATGGGCGAGAGGATGGCCGAGACTCCGGGCGGCGCCGTTGTCAGTGAGCAGTCCCCTGCATCAGCAGCTGCGACCGGCGAGAGAAGTGGCCAGGCAGAGCCAGGCTCAGCGGCAGCTAGCAGCAGTCCGCCAAGCAGCGGCGAGCTGATGGGGGCCTCAGCAGCTCAGCCTGTCGAGAGCGAGCAGCCGGCTTCTGCTGCGGTCAGCGGCGCTGCTGAGGGCCCGGCAGAGCCAGCCGCCGAAGGAGCAACAGAAGAACAATCACAAGAAGGGACAACAACCGCGGTGGAAGAGCAACCATCAGCAGATCAACCTGCTCAGCCAGAGGCTGCCGAGCAGACCTCCGCAGCCAGTGCGGAATTGGAGTCACAGAGCCAGCAAGCAGAGAATCTCGGCGGCGAAGCTGTGGCAGGAGCGAGCAGCGGGCCACTAGAGAGCGGCACCCTCCTTGGTGGGCGCTACCTGATCAACCAGCTCGTACAAGAAGAGGAACACGAGCGCATCTATCAGGTCACCGACCAACAGGGCTACCAGCGCTGCTGGAACTGTGGTAGCCAGGAAAATGCCGAAGGTGACGAGTTTTGCATCAACTGCGGCGCCGAATTGCTGGGTATGCCCTACCTTCTGCACGAATTCAGCGGCGAGCGGACCAGTCCAGAGACCCAGGTCACCGGCGGTCATATCATCAACACTTTCATCGAAGGAGGGCGCACCTACGCCGTTGAGCAGCCGCAGGCCGAGCGCGATCCCTTCCCCGAGGGCGTGCATCTGATGGCGGCGGCTCTCTCCGACGCGGGCATCCTGCGCCGCGATCAGCCGAACGAGGACAGCACCCTGGTTCTCCTTCTAGAGCGCTCGCACGAATCCATCTCCCAACCAATGGGTATCTTCATCGTCGCCGACGGCATGGGAGGACACGCCAGCGGTCAGCTTGCCAGCCGCGTCGCCGTCAATACTATTGCCGAGCGCATTGTCCGCGACCTGCTGGCGGCCCCACTGAGCGCCGAAAGGGAGAGCCAGCAACCGCCGGCCCCCGCGGAGGAAGACCAACTTGTGCGCTTGCTTCAGGAAGCCGTCGAGGAGGCCAACAGCCGCCTCTGCCAGATCAACCAGCAGAACAAGACCGATATGGGTTGCACCCTGACCGGTTTTATGATTGTGGGGCGCCACTCGTATATCGTTAATGTGGGCGACAGTCGTACCTACATGGTCCGTGGCGGGCAACTCTACCAGCGGACAACCGATCACTCGCTCGTGGGGCAGCTTGTGGCCGGCGGTTTGCTCCAACCTGACGAAGTGTACACCCATCCGCAGCGTAGCCAGATCTTCCGCAGCCTGGGCGATCGCCCCAACGTGCAGATCGACCTCTTCAAGCAAGAGTTGTACCCGGGAGACATCCTGCTGAGTTGCTCAGACGGGCTTTGGGAGATGGTACGCGACCCACAGATCGAGAGCATTCTCAACGCAGCCCCAGATCCACAGACAGCCTGTGCCCAGTTGATAGAGGCAGCCAATGCAAATGGGGGAGAAGACAACATCAGCGCTGTTGTGGTCTTTGTACGTTGAACACTATGGTATACTGAAGGCTGCCACCAATGAAAGGAGCTGATAGACTATGCCTGGTGAGGTAGTGCTGGCGTATCAGCTGGGGAAGGACTATATGCCGGTCACCGGTGGGAGCCAGCTCGCCTATGTCCTGCTGGAGGCCAAGCCCACCGAGATGATGGCCCAGGTCCGTCTGCCCCTGAATTTTGCCCTGGTTCTGGATCACTCCGGCTCCATGAAAGGAGCCAAGCTGCATAACGTTAAAGAGGCGGTCAAGATGGTCATCGACCACCTGGAGCCGACTGATTACGTCTCCGTCATCGTCTTCGACGACACGGCCCAGGTGATTATCCCCTCCATGCCAGCTCAGGACAAGGTAGGCATGAAGGCGGCCATCGACCGCATTCGCGACGGAGGCGGTACCACCATGTCGCTGGGCATGATCCAGGGCCTCAACGAACTGCGACGCTACAGCTTTCCTAATACCGTCAATCGCATGATTCTGCTGACGGATGGGGTCACCTACGGCGATTCAGATCGCTGTCGCCAGCTTGCCCGCGAAGCAGCAGCTGCGGGAATCGCCATCTATCCGCTGGGCATTGGACAGGACTGGGATGAGAATCTGCTAGACGACATTGGCCAGCTCAGTGGGGGCATGCCGGCGGAATTCATCAGGAATCCCGCCGACGCCATGAGCATCTTCCAGCAGCAGGTTCAAAGCGCCGTCGCAGTAGCCGTGCGCAACGCCGTCCTCACCCTGCGCCTGCCAACAGGCGTCACCCCGAAAAAGGCCGTCAAAGTCTTACCCATCATCAGCGATCTCGGGCAGTCTGTCCTCTCAGACCGTCAGGTGGTGATTCCCCTGGGCGACCTGGAGAAGGAGACACCCCAGGCCGTGCTGGTCGAACTACTCATCGATCCACGCCCGGCGGGCCTCTTCCGCATCGCTCAGGCCGAGTTGTCCTACGATGTGCCCATTGCCAACCTGGTGGGCGAGCGCATTCGTGAAGATATTAAAGTCACATTCACTACTGATCCTAACCAGGCGGCTCAGGTGAACGCACGAGTCATGAATTTCGCTGAGAAGGCCAACGCCCAGCGCCTCGTGACGCGCATCCTTGATGAGTATAAGCGCACAGGCAAGGTAACAACCCGCCTGGCACCCAATGTGACGCGCATCCTTGATGAAGAGACACAAGCGGCGCTTGAGCAGATCAGTAAGGGACAGCAGATCTCTCAAGAGCAAGTCAAATCGATTGGTAACAAGACGAGGAAGCTGACGCAACGCCTAGACGACATCCTGCCCTGACAGTACGCAACAGAGCAGAAAGAGCAGAACAGCACGAGAGGATTCACTGAAGGTGTCGGTCGCCTGCGCCACCGACGCGCGCAGAGGCGAGAAGGCGTGCTTCAGGGGTAACACAGGATTAGAGGAGGAGAGTAGAATTATGCCAGTTTATTGTTCGCTGGGTCATGAGAACCCGGATGGTTCGGCGTTTTGCGACGAATGCGGTGAGCCGTTGAGTGCGGCAGCACCAGCGGCGCCGGCGGCTCCTGTCCCGGCAGCGCCCGTTGCTCCCAGTGGAGCCGCACAGCCAGGCATGCAAACCTGCCCCTCATGCGGCGCGCAGAATCCCCAAGGCGAGGCTTTCTGTTCAAATTGCGGCGTGAGCTTGCTGGGAGCACCAGCGGCAGTGAGCGCACCAGGCGTGGCGCCAGCCACTCCCGTGGCCTCCCCAGGGCCAGCAACACCTGCCCCCGCCCCTGCTCCCGTGGCGGCAGGTTCCGCCCTGCACGCCCGACTGATCGTTGAGGCGGATAACCAGGAGTTCGACATTAGTGGGAAGGACAACATTCTGATTGGCCGTGAAGATGCGGTCAGCAACATCTTTCCCGACATCGACCTCACTCCCCACGGCGGCGAGGAGGGCGGTGTCTCGCGCATGCACGCACGTATCTTCATCCAGAATGGCCAGTACATGATCGAGGATGAGAACAGCACCAATTACACCTTCCTGAACCGGCAGCGCCTGGCCCCCAAGACGCCAACGCCGCTGCACGATAACGACGAGATCAAGCTGGGCCGCGTGCTGTTGCGCTTTAAAACCTCGTAAACCAGAGGGGGAGAGAAGAGCCCAAGCGGGGAGGCAGCTGCTGCCAGCAGAGCGCAGCCAGCTATGCCTCCCCCCGTCATTGACAGCCAGGATCGCTACCCGCTATAATCTACAAGACATCCTTTAGTGGAGGAGAACGAGGGGTTTATGAAACGCACCTGGCAACCGAAGCGTATCCCCCGCAAGAGGGAACACGGCTTTTTGAAACGCATGGCGACGCGCGCCGGTCGGCGAGTACTCAAGGCCCGCCGCCTGAAGGGTCGCTGGCGCTTGACAGTCTAGCGCCCCCCGCAGGCGGGCCGTACTCGGCCCGACGGCGTCGACTCGCCGCCTGCGGTAGCTCCCTTCCTGGGGTGTCTCTCAAGGCGCTCTCTCTCACCTGTTGGTGAAGATGATAGATCAGAAGTTATCAAGACGGTGGCATTAAGACGCGAACTGCGCCTGCGCAGAAGCCGCGATTTTCAGCGGATCAGGCAGCAGGGAAAGAGTGTTGCCTCCAGGTTGTTGGTCCTCGCCTGGGCACCGACGGAGAGCGATCAGGTTCGTGTCGGCTTTGTAGTAAGCCGGCGCATCTTCAAGCTGGCCACGCAGCGCAACCGTCTCAAACGCTTGCTCAGCGAGGCCATTCGGCCTTGTCTGCCGCGGCTGCGCGGCGCGGACCTTGTGCTGATTCCCAGGCGCGAAGCGCTTGAGGCTGATCTACAGACGTTGAAGGCCGAGCTGCAGGTTTTGTTACGCCGAGCGCGATTGCTGCAGGCCAATGAGGCGTCTGGGCGGCAGCGCCCGGCAGGGAGTGTCCATAAAGGTCGATAGCCGTGAAGTACGTTGCAATGTTTCTGATTCGTGTCTACCAGCGCACCTTTTCCGTCATTCTACCCCCCTCGTGTCGCTTCGTTCCTTCATGCTCACAGTACGGGTACGAGGCAATCCAGCGCTTCGGGCTGATTCGTGGGGGCTGGCTGACGGTGAAACGCCTGGCACGCTGTCACCCGTTCTATCATGGAGATCTCTATGACCCAGTTCCTGAGCGCCTGGGCCAGTAGGCAAGATCGAGGAAGGCAGGAGAAATCCCGTGGGGATCAGTGATTTTATCAATGTCGTCTTTACGCAGCCCATCTTCAACGTTTTGATGCTGCTGTACCACCTCTTTGGCGATTTCGGCCTGTCGATCATCGTCTTGACGCTCATCATCCGCCTGATTCTCTTCCCGCTGACGCTGCAGCAGCTGAGGTCAGCCAAGGCAATGCAGGAGCTGCAGCCAGAGATCAGCCGCATCCGCGAGCGTTTCCGCGACGATCCACGCGCCCAGCTAGAGGCCACGCAGGAGCTATACAAACGCTACAATATTAATCCGTACTCGGGCTGCCTGCCATTGCTCCTGCAGTTTCCGGTGCTCTACGGGCTGTACTTTGCCTTCCGGGCGGTCATCGATGATGCTTCGTTGAAGGGAAATCAGGGGTTGGAACGGCTCAATGGCTTTATCTATCCCTTCTTGCCGAAGTTTGGCCATTTCCCCAACGTCAACCTCGATTGGTTCACCTTCATCAACCCATCCTGGCACCTGTCGCTGGCTCTACCCGACCCAACCCACATTCTGCCGATCCTGGCCGCTCTGGCAACCTTTGTCCAACTCTATCTGACTCAGTCCCGCAACAATCGCTCTCTCTCTGCAACGGCTTCCTCCGGCACCAACACCCCTGATGCTCTGGCCGCCCAGCAGCAGACGATGAAGATCATGACCTGGGTGATGCCCCTGTTCACTCTCTTCTTCGCCTGGAGTTTCCCCGCCGGCCTGGCTCTCTACTGGGCTGTCGGCTCCATTATCATGGCGGCTCAGTATTACCTGGTCACAGGCCCAGCCAGCCCGTTCTCTCCCTCTCGCAAAGAGGAGGAGAAGCAGCGTGAGCAACTGACCCAGACCCGTGTTCTTGAGGAGACAATTGAGTCACAGGAGGCGCGACCAGCTTTCTCGGATGAACGCGCCTGGCGCAATGGTACGAGCGCATCACGCCGCCACCTGCGCAGCGCTTCGGCCCGTCGACGCGGCGTTGTGCGAAGGAGGAATGCTACTCCCAGCTAGGAGGAGCCAGCATCGATCAGGTTGCCTTGTGCCGGGCTGGGGCGGATTGGATGGATTCATTGGGCTGCGTTGGCCTACCCTAGCAATTTACTAGCAGAGCCGATGAGCAGAGCAGGCCTTGTCAGCCAGGAGAGGCTGGCTGCTGCAATACGATAACGGCCCAGATCCGGTTCGGTTCGGTTGGTCTGCCCTACCCAGGTTGAACCACTGCCCCGGCTGGCAACCAACTGACCGATTTTCTCGCGCTCTCGCTCTCGCTTCTCATTCTGCCCGGCATTGTGTGATACCTTCAAGGGAGGCAAGTAAGCAGTGGAAAGCATTGAGGCCAGTGGTAAAAGCGTTGAAGAAGCTGTCCAGCAGGCTCTGCTCCGTTTGGGCAGGCGCCGAGATGAGGTCGAGGTGACAGTCCTTCAAGAACCTTCACGGGGCGCCTTTGGACTTGGCAGCCGCGAGGCACGGGTCCGGGTGACGGTTCGTCCCAGCCGCGGCGCAGTGATCACCCCTGAGATGGCCGATGCCATTCTAAGCCAGGTCGAAGCGGGGGAAGAGGAGGAGGAGGATTTCTTCACAAGCGCCTCTCATGGAGCCTACGACAGTCAGGAAGAGTTTGTAGATTTCTCAGAGGATGAGAACGAGGATGAGGAGGAGCCTCTGCCCTTCTCCCAGGAAGTGCAGCCGACGGCTCGCCCTCAGCATCTGCCTGGTGGGGAGCAGCTCACCTCTACGCCACCCCCTCCCGTTAGCTCAACCTCCGCTGGTGTAGCTTCCGCCTCGGCCCCCGTTGCTCCTTCTCCCGCCGAGTCCTCTACTGGCTCACCCGCCACTCAGGAGCCAGTGCAGCCTACACGCGAGGACATCGAGCTGACTGTCGATGTGCTCCAGCAGATCTTGCGCTACATGAATATCCGCGCCTCGGTCCAGGTACGCTCGACCGATCCGCTTACTCTCAATATCCAGGGCATTCATGAAAATCTGGGCCTGCTGATTGGCCGCCGCGGCGAAACGCTCTCTGCCCTCCAGCTGCTGGTGAACCTCATCGTCAGTCACCGCACGAAACGTCGCATGCGCATTATCGTCGATGCGGAGAACTATCGCCAGCGCCGCGAGGAAAATCTGCGCTCGCTGGCTCTGCGAGTGGCACAGCAAGTGCGCAATTACCGCCGTTCGATCGCCCTGGAGGCCATGCCTCCCCACGAGCGGCGCATCGTGCACCTGGCTCTGGCCGACAGCCAGGATATCAGTACGGAGAGCATTGGTGAGGGAGATGCACGCCGCGTAGTGATCTCTCTGAAGCGCCCCGGACGCTCCTAAGCCAAGCCCGTTATCGATTGGCCAGCCTGGCTGGCTGGTCCGGTTCTCCCTCTCATCAGAAGGGATTGTCGGCTCGCCAATATGCCGCTTGCCTGCCTTCGTCTTCATGAGGGACAGCGGCCAGGAGAAGTATGGCTTGCCTCAGGTGCAGGCGGGCAGATACAGGTGATCAAACTGCGCTGTGCAGCGCTGCGCGCGCCAGAGGGGAGGTGTTCTTTTTATGCCTGCGACCGTCCTTCAGCCTGCTCGCGCTGAGCCACCTGCTTTCCTGTGCATTGGTCATATTACTCGCGATGTGCTTCCTGATGGCTCGTTCGCCCTCGGCGGTACAGTGACCTTCGCCACGTTGACCGTTGAGCGCCTCGGCCTGCCCGCAGCGCTTGTGACCTGCGCCTCCGCAGACATCTGCCAGCAGCTGCCTTCGCTGCTGCCCGGTATCGGTCTGGCCGCTCGTATGGCCGCTACGACGACAACCTTTGAGAATCGCTATCAGGATGGTTTCCGCATCCAGTATTTGCGCGCGCGCAGCGAGCCGCTGGAGACCGAGGATGTTCCTCTCCCCTGGCGTGCAGCCCCGATCGTGCTCCTGGCCCCCCTGGCCCAAGAGCTGACCCCTGAGATGCTTGCTCTTTTCCCGCGCGGCGAGGGGCGCCTCCTGGCCGCCACTCCCCAGGGCTGGCTGCGGCGCTGGGATAGCGATGGTAGGATCTGGCCTACGCCCTGGGAGGCTGCCGAGCAGGTCCTGCCTCATCTGGATGCTCTTATCTTGAGCCATGACGACCTGCTGCCATTTGCCAACGGCAGCCGGGCAGAGGCCGAGGCGATTCTACGCCGTTGGAGCCAACTGGTACCTTTGCTGGTGGCAACGGCAGGCCGCGAGGGGGCCACGCTCTTCCGCCAGGGCCTGGCTCAACATTTTCCAGCCTATCCCGCGCGCGAGGTTGACCCAACCGGGGCCGGCGATGTTTTCGCAGCTGCATTTCTGGTGCAGCTGGCCCGCTCCGGCGATCCTGCTGCCGCAGTCGATTTTGCCAATTGCGTGGCGTCCTTCTCGGTGGAAGCCGTAGGCACGCGCGGTATCCCCTCCCCTGACCAGGTGGAGAAACGCCTGGCCGAGCGCCGAGGCTCAGATGCCGGCTAACTAATCCTCTCCCCCTCCCCAGTCGCCAACAGGTTCCTTTCGAGAAAGCCTGAGACAGGTCAGCAGGCAAACAGACAGGGCACCGGCGCTATACGCCAGCACCTCGCGCGTGGTAGAATGGAGAAACCGCTCATCACTCGGGAGGATATCGCGAGCGCCGACAAGGCCAAGCGCTATGATGGAGCAAGCATCGCTCTTTCCAGATCCAGCATCCAGCCAGAAGGGCACACCGCCGCGCACCAGTGCCACCGCCAGCGAAAACAGAGCTGCTGAGCCGCTGGCTTCCCGCCTGCGCCCCCGAACACTTGATGAGTTTGTGGGACAGGAACATCTGCTTGGAGAGGGGCGCTTGCTACGGCGCTGCCTGGAGGAGGACCGCGTCCCTTCGCTGATCCTGTGGGGACCGCCCGGCAGCGGCAAGACAACGCTGGCTAGCTTGATTGCCCGGCTGACTCGCGCTCACTTTGTGACGCTCAGCGCCGTTGCCGCCGGGGTGGCCGATTTGCGCCGTGTGACCGAGGAGGCTCGCAGGCTACGCCAGCTGCGAGGACAGCGCACCATTCTCTTTGTTGATGAGATTCATCGCTTGAATAAGGCCCAGCAGGACGCTATTTTACCCTACGTTGAGCAGGGCCTGCTGACGCTGATTGGGGCAACGACCGAGAATCCTTCTTTCGAGGTAAACGCCGCTCTACTCTCGCGCTGCCGCGTCTTTACCTTGAACCCGCTCAGCGAGGAGGCCGTTATCCAGCTCCTGAGAAGAGCTTTACAAGATGAGGAGCGGGGCCTGGGCCGCTATCACCTGGAGATCGACGACGAGGCTTTGCAACAGATCGCCCGTTTCGCCAATGGCGATGCCCGCACGGCACTCAATGTTTTGGAGCTGGCCGCCGCCGGCGCCCGAGAGGGACGTATCACCGCGGAAACGGTGGCCGAGGCTCAGCAACAGCGGGCCTTGCTCTACGATAAAAGCGGCGACCAACACTACGATACCATCTCGGCTCTGCATAAGGCCATCCGCGGCTCTGACCCCGATGCCAGCCTCTACTGGCTGGCGCGCATGCTGGAAGCGGGCGAGGACCCCCTCTTTATTGCCCGCCGCTTGATTCGGATCGCCACGGAAGACGTGGGCCTGGCCGACCCCCTGGCCTTACCTCTGTGTGTGGCCGCCCAACAGGCGGTCCAGTTCGTGGGCCTGCCCGAGGCTGATCTGGCCCTGGCGGAGGCCGTGGTCTATCTGGCCAGCGCCCCGAAAAGCAACGCCCTCTACCTGGCCTACGGGCGAGCGCGCGATGATGTGCACCAGCAGCGTCAGGAAGCGGTACCTCTCTCTCTGCGCAACGCTCCCACTACGCTGATGAAACAGCTGGGATACGGCAGAGATTATAAGTATGCCCATGATTACTACCGCCAGCTTGAGGAGGAAAGCGACGATCCTTCTCGACCACCAGCCGTGCAGTTGCAGGAGTACCTGCCAGCGAATCTGCAGGGAAGGCGCTACTACGAGCCTGGACTGCAGGGCAACGAGGCCAGCATCAGGCGCTGGCTGGAGCGACGTCGCACCTCTTCCACCCCAAGTCAGCCGGCATCGCCCGCGGCTCACTCTGATACTCACAGTGAGGGTTCTTCGTCCTTTACTGGAGAAAGACATTCTTCATGCTGATACAGATATCATCAAAAAGCAGGGAACTGCCGTTTTCTTTTCAAAACACGTCTGCATTGAATTGATATACATCTATCCTTGACAACCTGGCAGGTTATCTTACATAATTATTGGGGCTTGCAATTTGTGCGTCTGGTGCTTTCGTCGAGCAATGTGCATTGACATTGTGCGCAGCGCCCAGGAAAAACTGATCGAGAAAGGGAGAGCTAATGTCTGGAGAAGAGAGGCAGCAATACACAACAACGAAGCGATCCGTCCGGCTCAGAAGAGACGAAATGCCCCTCCCTACAACGCAGACACGCCGTGGTGGCTATGTACCACCAGATCCGCTCGATTATCTTGCAGAAGACGATCCAGATGCATCACGACCACCGCGGCCCGGTAGTAGTGCCATTCGGCTCAACGACCCTCGTCTCACGGGGACGCAGCGAGCCATAAGCCCGCAATCGACCACGCGCCAGATGCCGGTGCCCTACACCTACCGACGCAGCGCTCAGCAGCCGGTGACAACCACGGCCAGCCCGGCCATCACGGCGCGCATGCGAGCTACACCAGCGCCAGCGCCGCAGACCTCACAGAAAGCTCCTTACAAAAGCCCCCTCCCCGCGAGAGAGAAAGTATCAAATCGGCGTATCCACTGGCTGCTCTTTATCGGCGTTGGCATGCTCGCCATGTTGGCTCTCTGGGTTCTTACCTCCTGGCTGATCTCCTGGGGCACCCAGCGCCTTGATGACATCCGTTATGGCAATCCGCGCACCTATCAGACTGACGCCGTCGTTGGTCATGGAGGCGACAGTCCTCAGCATCCGAGCCACTTTATCGCCATCAACCTGCACGGCCACATCATTGTTGTTGAGCTGATGGCTGGCGATCCTGCGAAAGCCATTACCTACGGCGGCCCCTATCTCTATGGCACCAATTCGAATGTCGACCAGATTCCCCCAATCCTGGAGTTCAAGGACGTCAACGGTGATGGCAAGCCTGACATGATCATCCACCTCGGCGATCAGAACATTGTTTTCATTAACACGGGGACAAAGTTCAGGCCGTCTGATGCCAATGACAAAATCCATCTCTGAGCAGGGAAAGAGCCACGGACCAGCCACCGTTTTTGTCTTCCAGGGATCTCAGGGAGAAGAGCTTAGTCTGCCTCCCTAACCAGGCAAGGCGACACAGGTCCATCGAGGATCACAACAGGGGAACAGAACAGCACAGATAAGATTAGCACAAGAGCCAGGATACTGCTCTGAGCGGAGGTGATGACACCACCGGCGCAGTATGGCCTTGCTGTTTTTTTGATAGTCTTTTCGGCCTTCTAGCGTGCAGCATCGGCGGAGAAGCCGGTGGGCGAGCGCCTTCGGTAATGGCGGTCAGGGCTGCGCTTTTTTTGGCTGAATGAAGATGCGACGATAGCCCTCCTCTACTATCTCGGCAGGGAAGACGCGCAAGAGAGATACCAGAACAAGCACCAGCGTCAGCCAGTCGAATCCAGCATCAAGAGGCACTCCCAGGATAGTTCCCACTACAGGTAGCAGCGTACTGCTTACCAGCTCGCCAAAGGCATCAGGGAAGAGAAGCAACAAGAGAAAGACGCCACAACCGCCCACAAAGAGTACCTTTCGCCCAATTCCGACACGCTTATGTCGCAGCAGGTAGACAATCAAGCGAACGGTCTTGATGACGTGAAAGAGTAGATCAAGGCGCCTCGGCCACAGTCGCCGCGGGCGCGTACCAGGCACAAGCAGTTCTCTCGACATAGCATTCCCTCCATTATTTAATACGTAGCAAGCGCTACCGGGGTTTTCCAGGCCGAGAGACCACGAGGGGGTGATGGCGAGCGAGGCAGGCTGCTCTCCCCAATCCGGGCCCTCCAGACAGCAGGCAGGCAGATAGGGAAGGAAGGCAGCCCGCCCTGCTGTCTGTGACTGCTGCAGGATGAGCCTAATGGAACAGCGTGGGGATCACCAGGGAGGCGGCATACTCTAAGTGCCAGATGACCAGGCCCGCTGTGACCAGGGCCAGGAGGATATGGAAGATGCGCCAGTAGCGAATGACATAGCGATAGAAATGCTCGCGCCTCATGGCATGTTCGACCGCCCGCAAGGCCGCCATTTGCTCCTGGGCCCCGGGTAGCAAGGCCCCGGGACGGCTCAGAGGACTCTTACGATCGGGTACAAGGCGATAGCTCTGTTCATAGCGGCTCAGCTCCTGGGGCGTCTCCTCCAGTGTCAGATAGGCCAGGTCCCAGGGACCATGCAGGGTACGCCCGCGTCCAGCGCCTCCTCCGCGCTCTGGGGGAGCCGAAATAGCGGGCGAGGCCGAGGCCGGCGATGGGGTCAGGCCGCGCACACGCTGCATATTATGCTCGACAATGGCCTGCAGCTGCTGCGAAATGGCTTCAATGCGATCCTCTCCTTCTTGAGTCAGGGCCTTACTGGCCTCTTTCGCAATCAGGCGCGGCATGATTCGATCAAGGCTGCGTCCAATGATGCCGCTGATGACCAGGGCAATGAGGCCATAGAGGGCATAGGTGCCGGAGCGCGGGTTAAAATTGCCAAAGGAGTGATAGAAGATCAGAGCCAGACCGGTCAGACCAAAGAACATATGCCAGCCCAGGGCCGAGCGCAGTCCGCCAATCACCTTTTTGCTCTTCCGCGAGCGGCGATGCAAGCTATAGAGGAGGCCGGCCAACAGGAGAAAAACGGTGCCCAGGACGGCGTAGGTCAGACCTACAAGGCTATCAGGGGTCGGATCGCTCCCATTGCGACTATACCAGATACAGAATGCCAGCCCAGCCACGATGATGAGCAACCCGAGCGCTATCCGCAGTAAATTGCGCGACTTGATATACACGAAAAAGAGTGGATAGCCTCTCGTACCAGCCCACTCTCGATCGGAGGCATAATCATAGGGCGAGGAAGAACGCGAAGCCGGCATCAGTTCAATCCTCCTCTCCAGAACGGTACAGACGGATCTTCAGCCACATCATCATGGCATCACGGTGCAGGCCCACTGGACAGGGAGGCACGCAAGCACCACACTGATAGCACGAGCGGGCAAAGCGCGCAACCGGAGCCGAGATCGGACCGCCGAAGGTCTCGCGATTGAGGACATCGATCGTTAGGGGTTCATCAAGAGCTGGGCAAGCAAGCAGACATTCGTTGCAGCCAATGCAGGCCTCAAGTTCCTGTTGAACCTGAGAAGCGGTTTTATGTAAAAGGACAGGATTACGCACTTAACGTCCTCCCTCCCGTTTCTCACTGTAGGATCGACTATGCTGCATCTGCGCTGGACTCTGACGAGAGAATGCGGGCAGAGCAGGATCGCTGTAAGCCCACAGATTGCGCCGTCCTCCGCGGCCCTGCTCTTGAGGAGAGAGCAGGTTGCCAGAGTTCAAGCGTGTCCCTGCCTGTCCTTGCCCTTGCTCTGGTAGAGCAGGCAAGGTGCCGGTGAAAGGACTGATCTCCTCCTCTTCGCGCAAAATAGGATAACGAGAGCCAGCATGCGCAGCAGGAGCAGAAGCCGGAGCTGGCTGAGATGCGGCACCTGGCCCGGTAGAGAGTGGGGGTAGCTGTTCGGTTGTTGGCAGGCGAGGCTCAAGCTGAGCTGCTGCAGCAGCCGGAGCAAGGCTGCGAGAGGCGGGAGCTGGCTCGGGTGTGGTCTGCGCGGTCGTCGGAACAGCAGGGGGCTTCACGCTGGCCAGACGTCCGCTGGTTACCAGATCCTGGGCGGTGTAGGTGCGCTGGCGTGTCAAATACTGGCGGGCATCGAACTCACCTTTCAAGAGGCCCTTCAAAATATCGCGCACGGGTAGTTCTTCATCGATGATGCGCTTGATTGCCAGGCTATCGGGCTGCATCGGGCCGAGCGAGAGGTAGCCAATAAGGCGATCGCCCTGCAGCAAGAGACGGCGATAGCCACCGCGACTGGTATCGGTTAGCACGTAGGCTCCAGGAGGTGACTGCAGCGGATTGCCCACGTAGAGCATCGACAGGTCGCCCAGGTGCGTCGCATGCCAGGGGACACCGAACGGGCGCACGACCTCACGATGGCCAGTCATCATTGCTCCGGCCATGCGGCCCTGCTCCACAGCGGCGTACCACTGAGCGCGTGGCTCGTACTGGCCAGTGAGCGGGTTTTTGAGGGCCGCCACATCGCCGGCCACATAAATATCACGGACACTACTGCGCAGACGGTCATCGACCAGGATGCCATTTTCGTGCTTGAGGGGCAGATCACAGTGTTTCGCCAGAGTCGTCACCGGCTTGGTGCCAGTGCAGGCCACGACCAGCTGGCAGGGGATAAACTGCTGATGATTGGTTACCACGCCAATGACACTGCCCACGCGGCCCACAATGCCAATTACTTCAGTAGAAGTGTAGACGGTCGCCCCGGCCTGCCTGATGCGCTCCAGCACCATCTCTGAAGCGGTCTCGTCCAGCATGCGCGGCAGCAGGACAGCGCTGCGGATCAACCAGTGGACATGGATGCCCCAGTGCAGCAGGCACATCACTGTTTCACAGGCATGAGCGCCACCGCCGATCACCACAGCCTCCTCGACCTCGGGCAGACGGCGCCGCAGATCCAGATAGTCCTGAAGACGGTGCAAGGTCAGTACGCCATCGAAATCGCGTCCCGGCAACTGAGAGGGCAGAGCAGTCGGCGTACTACCTGTGGCTAGCAGCAGCGCACCGTAGCCAAAGGCGCTGCCGTTGGCCAGGGTCACTGACTTGCTCTGGGCACTGATTTTTTCAACCCGCGCGTGGATCAGGTGAATGCGCTCCTGGCGCTCTGTACCAGGGGGGTAGGCTAAAAGCTGCTCACGGGTCAGTTTGCCAACGGCGAACTGCTTGAGCGCGGGCGTATTGATCGTGGGATGGTTCTGATCGCTGATAATAGCAATCCGGGCATCAGGTTCGAAGCTCCGCGCCTGGATGGCCGCGGTCAAACCAGCGATGCCGTTGCCAACAATCACAATATCGGCCCGATCAATACTGGGCTGATCAGTCCCTTTGAAAAAGGGTGCCCGGTGACCTGCATGATCCTGTCTCATATCTCCTCTATCTGTACTCACCCATCACCTGAGTTCATCACCTGAGTGTGACCAGCTTCTTGCCCTCTGGCACGCTGGCCAGGCCCTGGCCTTTGACCGGCCCCGGCTCCAGCGACGAGGTCCTATGTTCCCTTCCCCGCTCACGTAATGCATCCTCTCAACCCACCCACCTGGAGGCTCACAGCTCTCGCTCCCTGGCTCTTGCTTTGCCTGTTCACCGTACTGACTGCCGCTGCAGATCATTGCCTTCGAGCGCTCAGGCATCAAGCTGTCAAGTCGAAAGCCTCAATTGAGACGGGCATGAGAGCCAGTGAACCAACGGTGACAGCTAATCTACCTGAAAGGCAACCGGAGGCTTGCCCGTGGTCTGCTGATAATAATAGACATCGGTATGTGCTTTCTCACGGAGATGCCGCTCCATATGCTGCAGCGCCAGACGACAGCGCTCTACGCAGAGAAAGCGCAGGCGTTGACCGCTGGCGGTCTGGAGCACAAAGCTCATATCGGCCTGCTGAATCGCCACAATTTTGCCATCGGCGTGCTCGACACCTGGCCCCTGGGTAACTGTTGGGTTGAACAGGGCGAGCGGGCTGATGCAGGCCAGCGACACGATAGCCACCAGAAGCAGGACAAATATGACAGCTGTGCTACGCGGAGAAATCATAATCGCTAGCCCGGAAATTCATATCCATACATAGGAGTATTTTATATCAAGG
>NZ_JADGIA010000310.1 GCF_019683635.1 Thermogemmatispora sp.
CCATTTCTGCCTTGCGCTCTTTCCTCACCGGTTTCGATCATGACGACGAAGGCGTCGCGATGGAGGAAGGGGATCGCTGCGTGGCCAGGGCAGTTCCTCTTGCTGGGAGGCTGCGCGCCCTAGCAACCAGCCACCAGCCAATCCAGCCGACCAACTCAACCAACTCACGAGCTAGCTAGTCGGTGGAGCAGGCCAGGCTTCAATAGAGCAGAGTAAACACACTGAGTTGACCGCTGATTGAGCATGAGAAAGCGCGGCCCAGCCAGTGACCAGGGTTAGCCCGGTTCGCGGCCAGGATAAGCCAGGCCAAACGGTCAATGCATGGGTGCGGAGCGTTGCTTTTCTTCTCCGCCAGACCGCAAGTGGATGGGGTGGGCACGCGCTTCAAGCCAGATTTCGAAGCCTGCATACGTCTGCCGAAAGAATGAAGGAGCCACGAGTCATGATCGTTGTAATGAAGCCTAACTGTAGTGAAGCAGCTATTGAGCACGTCCTGCGCTTCCTGGAGCAGGAGGGGTTCACCGGCCATCTCTCGCGCGGAGTGGAACGCACAGTGATCGGCGTGATCGGCTCGGTCAATGTGCAGAACCCTCCCGGCAAGGGAATGATCACCCCGGCCCTGGGCGAGGCCCTGGAGGCCTTCCCCGAGGTAGAAGGGGTTTTCCGCGTCTCGAAGCCCTATAAGCTGGCGAGCCGCGAATTCCATCCTGATGATACGGTGGTCGAGGTGCCGGTCGCCTGTGTAGCAGGTGGCACGGTGCATATCGGTGGTCCCGCCGTGGTAATGATGGCCGGCCCCTGCACAGTAGAGAATGAGAAGCAGCTAATGACGACCGCTGAGGCTGTGCGCAAGGCTGGCGCGGTGATCTTGCGTGGCGGGGCCTTTAAACCCTCGACTTCCCCCTATGGCTTCCGCGGCCTGGGCGAGGAGGGCCTCAAACTTCTGGCCAAGGCCTCGCGCGAGTTTGGCATGGCGGTGGTGACCGAGGTCATGACCCCCGCCGACGTGCCGCTGGTCTGCGAGTATGCCGATATTCTGCAGATCGGCACGCGCAATATGCAGAACTATATGCTCCTCGATGAGGTCGGACGCGTTCAGAAGCCGGTGCTCCTGAAGCGGGGCATGGCGGCGACCATTGAGGAATGGCTCCTGGCAGCTGAATATATTCTTTCTCAGGGCAACCGTGCGGTGATTCTCTGCGAGCGAGGTATCCGCACTTTTGAGAAGAGTACACGCAATACGATGGATCTGAGCGCTATTCCCCTGGTGAAACAGCTCTCGCATTTACCGATCGTGGCCGATCCAAGCCAGGGGACAGGCCGGCGCGACCTGGTAGCGCCGATGACGCTGGCGGCGGTGGCCGCCGGCTGCGATGGCCTCTTGATCGAAGTTCACCCCAATCCCGAGGTCGCACTCAAGGATGGCGCACAGTCGCTGACGACCGAGCAGTTTGCCGAACTGATGCCGCGTGCAGAGGCAGTGGCTCAGGCCATCGGACGCTCGTTTGTGACGGCTTGAGATGCCCACCCAGGCCGCGGCCTGCCCGCTGAGTACGATCCCAGCCGCCCACCTGCCTGAGCGGAGCCGGCTGCGGCCCCGCCTGGGACCATGAGCAGTCAGAAGGCCCTCTCGGCTAGCCACAGGGGAGACGTGGGGCGCGCGCTGGCTCTTTCAAGGCTGCTGACGCGTGCCTCGCGCCTCCTTCGGATCTGAGATGATGGGTTCGCTCCATCGATCTTCAGGTAAAGTTTGGTTCGCCCATGCTGGAGATGCAGGAACTGGCCGGCTGAATCTGCGGGTTGTCGAGAAATTCCCCCATGATCAGGTTGGCGCAAGAGCTGGTCAGGAAGACGCCGTGACCCGTGCCCGGAAAGACAAAGAGGTAGCTATGGCTCAAGGTTTTTTGGGCCATCATGGCATTGCTGGTTGGTGTGATTGGATCATATTCGCCCGAGAGAATCAGCGTCGGCAGATCGCTCTTGACCGGCTGCTTTTGCTCGGGCGGCACTGGCGGAACATTCCAGAGCTGGCAGACGCGATAGTCGGACTCCAGACTATCCTGCATACCGGCCCGCAGCTCAGGTCGCAGGACCAGGATGGTCTTGTCCAGCGCCTGAAGTGAGGTGTAGCGCATGTCCTCGCCGCATTCGACAGAGTAGTACATGCCATAGCTAACGTCATTGGCCAGCAGCAGCTGCCCATAGGTCTCGGAGATCAGAGTATACTGCCCATGATCAATCTCACTGATGGCCCGCGGCAGATCGGGGATAAAACTGGTCACATAGAGAGAGGTGAAGACCCACTGGACCAGGCCATCACCCGTCAGCAGCACAGGGCCGTACTGGAGATCGTTGAAGGTCACCGGGTGGGCGTTGAGGCGATCAACCAGACGATAAAAGGTGGCCTCCAGGTTGGGATAGCTCTCGTTGCAGAGGGCATCTGTCCGACAGCCATTGAAGAGGGTGTCAAAAGCATGCTGCATCGCAGCCGGAAAAGAGGTGAAAAGGTTGCTCTGAGTGGGAACGGTTGAATCAAGGATGACGCTGCGCAGGTCCTGGGGGAAGAGACGCATGACAGTGAGAGCCAGCCGCGTGCCATAGGAGACGCCGTAGAGATCGACCTGCCGATAGCCGAGGGCATGGATTAAATCGTGGACGTCCTGGGCGTCGGCGATGGTGGTGTAGGCGCTCAGGTGAATGCCTTCGGCAGTGAGCCGATCGTGGCAGGAGCGCATGGCTTGCAGATACTGAGCATCATTGGCCTGACGGCTAAGGTTCTCATCCTTGGTGGCCTGGGTGAAGCGGTCGATTTCTCCGCAATAGAGCGAGGGCGTGGAGTAGCCCGTGCCCCGCTGGTCAAAGAGGATGAAGGTGTGTCCTAGCGTCACAGCTTGAAGGTTGGCCTGGCTGATGTAGGGACCTAGCTCGCTGAGGGTGGCCCCGCCCGGTCCACCAGAGAGATAGAGGAAGGGAGCGGCATCAGTCTGAGCAGTGCCGGCTTTGAAGATCGCTACCGCCAGGTGAACGGTGTTGCCCTGCGGCTGACTGCGGTCTTCAGGCACAGTCAAGACTCCACAGGTCAGATCGCGCCCCTGAACGATGCCCCTGCCCGGTTGAAAAGGACAGGGTCCCGTGTGGAAGCTGCTGGTTGCGGCGCCTGGGGTGACGACGACGCTCGCTTTCGCCGTTGGCTGTGAGCTAGTCGAGCTGCTGCCCCCACGAGCAGCAAGGGCGAGATAGGTCGCTATCCCACCAGCAAAGAGGATAAGGCCAATCAGGAGGATAGCAATGATGAAGCGCCAGGGACCAGGTGTGCGCGGCGCCGTCGGCGGAAGAATCGGCGATTGACCCGGTATGACGGGCGGCCCCTCTAGCCCAGGACCCAAGGACGGCAGCCTGGGCAGTGCCCTGCTCTCAGTCATGAGAGACTCGTTCGACCCGTTGGCTCCTCCAGGTCCCGCAGGCGGCGCAGCAGGAGCAGCCAGCCTTTCCGAGGGGAGCGGATAGATAATGTCGTTGCGCTCCTGATAACGGAGACCAGGAGGCGAGTACTCATAGTAGGGGGTATCACCATAGCCCGGCTGGAGCCCGTCTATCTCACGCGGTTCTTTCTCAAAAGGTGAGGTCTGCTCTGTCATCAACACACCTTTCTAGCGCAGCTCGGCAAGGCCAGCAGGCTCGTGTCTGAGCCGAAACGGAAGGAAAGAATGGCTCTGCCTTCCGGCTACCTTCAGCGGCTTCTCAGCGGCTTCTCACTGGAAGCTGCTTCCACTTTCTTCTTCCCTCTCCCACCTGTCGGCCTGACTGGCCCGCCAGGCAGCCTGCTCCT
>NZ_JADGIA010000084.1 GCF_019683635.1 Thermogemmatispora sp.
GAGAGAAGCAACACCTGAGAGAGGGAGGGATCGGGGCAGGGGGTCAGGTCTCAGGAACAATTGGCACTCAACGGAAATACAGGATAACCGCAAACAACGCCGTTCAGCCTGGCACCGACAGCCTCAACGCAGTTCGCATGGAGAAGGATACTACAGGTACAGAGCTGCTTCCATGCGTCCTGTTCTGATCGCTCTCCCCCGAAAGGCTCCTGCTGATTGCGAGTATAACAAGAACAGCTCTGCCTGTCAAGTGTTGTCGACTTTGCTTTCAGTTGAGAGGAACAGGAGAAGGCAGCAGACAATGCAGACCAAAACGACTTAACGCTCAGGCCCCCTTCCGCTCCTCTCCTTGGGGCGCTCCCTGGCAGTATCTCAGGAAAGATACGGGTGGATTTTCTGCGCACCTATAGCGTATACTCTCTATAGAGAGACTTATTATCGTTTGGTTGCTTTAGTGATGCTTAAGGAGGTGTGAGGTGTAAGTGAGCGACCACACGCATAGCGAGCCAGCATTGAGCCAGCGAAAGCATGCGCACCCCGCTTCGGCTGCCAGCCGCTGGTGACGGCAACGAGGCCGGGCCTCCTGTCCGCTCGTTTTATGCGCCGATGTTATCTCGTCCCGAACAGAGAGGTACTCAGCGACCGCTGTAGCGCTTGTCTTGTCGTTGCCTTTCTCTGGAGAGGAGTTCAAGAGCCATATGCAGACCGTGCAAACCCGCCTACCTGCGTCTTATCTGCTCAAGGGCAACGCGGCTGGCGCCCGCGACTGTAGCTGCCCTTGTAACCCCTGCGACTGCAACCCTTGCGAGTGCCCTGGAGCCAGCCGCTGGCCAGGCTGGCGCCTGAGTCTCTATCAGCTGGTCGAGGGTCACTTTGAGAGAATCTCCCTCTATGGACATGAGATGCTCCTGCTCTGTCTGGCGCTGCCTCAGCGGGAGGCCGAGCCCACTTCGTGGCAAGAGGTAATCCTGTGTGAGGCCACCGCCAACCCGGCCACCGTGCTCAAGCTGCTGGAGGGCATTGAGGAGTATCTGGAGGCGCTCCCTGCCGAGGTGCAAGGAACAGTCCGCCGGCCCACCCGACGAGCCGTTTACGCTGTGCCCCTGGTCTATCAACAAGAGGGGACCACGCCGCTGCTGCGCGTCGATTTCGCCCCTTCGACAGCCCGACTGCTGCGCGCCGCCGAGCCGGAGCCGGCGTGGACGCCACCAGCCTGGTCCTACAACGGCCCGTTAGCGTCGCGCGGCCTCTTCGTCTGGCAGTCTCCACTGCGCTAAGCCAGGCCTGGCCGGGCAGCGCCTCATGTGGAGAGCGATCGAGGCGACAGCCGGCGTGGATTGTCGGACTGTCGCCTCTCTTCACCAGCGACTAGCCATCGAGGTCGGTAGCGCTCTACTCTCCCTCGACGTGGTCAGCCTCCCTCAGCTCACCCGGCACATGGCCACAGGCCCGCACGGCCTCAATGATCCGCTCCGGCTCCAGCTGCTGCCGGGCGTAGCGCAGGATCACGGTCCTGGTCGGTAGAGCGGCGGTAAGCACCTCCAGGCCAGGCAAGGCTCGGAGCGCCTCCGTGACGCGCTTGAGACACCCCCCACAGCGCAGACTTGGGATATGCAGCACCACCGTAGTCAGCTGCTGTCCCAGCACGTCCACTCTCTCTTCCTCCTTCTTCATCTCCTTCACCATCCCTTCATGAGCAAGCTTACTGGCGGCTGCGAGAGGCCACGATGGCCCCAGCTGCCGCCGTCTTGACTATACAAGAGCGCCTTCTCTGCTGTCATGAGGCTTCTCCCGTATTTTTCTCTCAGGTCTTTTCCCGAGGGGACCGCGACCCGCTCAGCTCATCTGTCGCCCGGCCCCTCGGCTAAGGGCCAGCCTGGCAGCTCACCATGCATAGCGCTGGGGATCGGATCGAGAGCAGTGAAGCATGGCCACGAGATGCCCAATCACCAGCTTGCCAGCCAGGAGAGGAGCAGGATTCCAACCTCCAGCTGAGGCGAAGAGCTAGCTGAATAGTATGACTATAGGAGGCTCTCAACAGCCGAGGAGCAAAGACAGCGACGGTTGTCGCCGTCAGAAAGAAGATAAGACAACTCGACTCAACGGCCTTCAAGTCGTCTGGCTTCTCCCGTCTTGCGCCCTTTTCCTGGTCAGCTTCTTTTGACAGCTGGCCTATATGTCCATATAATTCTACTCGTAGGAGAGTGATGCGCGAATGGCTCATGTGAGACAGCCATCCCAATCACCTGCTCGTCTGAGAAACCCTAATCATCAATGGAGAGGAAGCAGAGATAGGACATGCTAAGGTGGTTTCGCCGCAAATCTGCGCAATCCCGCCCACCCACCACCAATACCTACGATTACGTCAACCGACCCGCCAGCCTGACTGAGGATAACGTACCCGTTCCTTATATGCTGCCCAAGGACGACCGCGAGGTCAACCGTCTGGATTTCCAGCATTACATGCTACGCTACGCCTTGCGCAGCAACTACCTGGCGCCCATTGTAGAGCCGCAGCGCATTCTCGATGTTGGCTGCGGCACTGGGCGCTGGCTGGCTGAAATGGCGCAGCTCTTCCCCAAAGCTCATCTGATTGGCCTCGACCTCAACTTGCCGCCCGCCTCACCTTCGTTTCCACCGAACTGTACCTTCCGTCAGGGAAACCTGCTGGACGGCCTCCCCTTCGCCGCTGGCAGCTTCGATTTTGTCCATCAGCGCCTGCTCGTCTTCGCTCTACCGGCAGATCGCTGGCCGCTCGTGATCCAGGACCTGGTGCGCGTCACACGCCCGGGCGGCTGGCTGGAGCTGGTCGAGGTCGATCCCCTCTTCCAGCGCAGCGGCCCGGCAACAACGCGCATGCTCCAACTGATCGTAGCCGCCTGCCAGAGCCGCGGCATCGATCTAAAGATGGCCCTGCGCCTGGAGCCAATGCTGCGCGAGGCCGGCTTGCTGCACGTCACTTCCCAGGTCATTTCTATCCCTATCGGTGACTGGGGGGGACGTCTGGGCAATATGGCGCGCACGGATTTCGCCGCCGGCAATCAGACAATTGCCCCGCTGGTAGCTGCTACCACTGGCGCCAGCATCGAGGAGTACCAGCAGCTCGCCACCGCCTGGCTGCATGAGTGCGAACAGTACCGTAGCTACTGTAATTTCTATGTAGTTTACGGCCAGCGTCCCCAGTAAGGGGAAGCGCGCTCACTGGCCCGCTCTAGCCCTTTGCCTTGCGTCATGGTTGTTCCCGCTGCTATCGTAAAAGAGAGAAGAGAAGCAGGCAAAGAAGCTGTCTGCTCAGCGTCGGCGGCTGGCAAGACAGCAAGTGTGGCAACGGGAGGAGCCGATGCATTTCGAGAGCGCGCTGCTGGTCGCATCGCTGCTATTACTCTTGAGCGTGCTGGCCTGGAAGATCGCCGGTAGGCTGGGGATTCCGGCCCTGCTGCTCTTTCTGGGCCTGGGAATGCTCGCCGGTTCGGACGGTCCGGGCGGTATTTATTTCGACGATGCCCAACTGGCCCAGGCGGTGGGTATCGTAGCGTTAGTGTTGATTCTGTTCGCCGGGGGACTAGAGACGCGCTGGTCAGCGGTGCGGCCTGCCCTCGGCGGGGCCCTCCTACTCTCGACGCTTGGCGTGCTGCTGAGTGCTCTTGTGGTGGCCCTGTTCGCAGTCTGGCTGCTCCATGCTTCGCTCCTGGATGGCCTCCTTCTGGGGGCACTGATCTCGGCCACGGATGCGGCAGCGGTTTTCAGTGTGCTGGCAGCGCGCAATCTGCGCCTGAGCAGCCAGCTGCTCCCTCTGCTAGAGCTGGAATCTGGCACGAACGACCCGATGGCAGTCTTTTTGACACTCGGCCTGATCCGTCTCCTGAGCGAGCCAGAGACCCCACCTTTGAGCATACTGCTGCTCTTTGTCCAGCAGATGGGGATCGGCCTGGCGCTGGGGCTGGTGATTGGAGGTCTGGCGATCTGGCTGATCGGACGGCTGCATCTGGACGTGGAGGGCCTCTATCGGGTACTGACGATCGCGCTGGCGCTCTTTACCTACGCGGTTACGGCGCTGTTGGGCGGCAGTGGCTTCCTGGCGGTTTATCTGGTCGGGCTGCTGCTGGGCAATAGCCGGGTGGAGGGCATTGAACGCATCGGGCGCTTTCACGATAGCCTGGCCTGGCTGATGCAGATCGCCATGTTTCTGATCCTGGGCCTGCTGGTCTTCCCGTCGCGTCTGCCAGCGGTGGCCCTCGCCGGTGTGCTGATTACGCTGGTGAGTGTCTTTGTGGCTCGCCCGCTGGCAGTTCTGCTGGCTCTGCTGCCTCTGCGGCGTATGCCGCTGCGGGAGAAGCTCTTTGTGGCCTGGGTCGGACTGCGCGGGGCCGTGCCGATTGTGCTGGCGACCTTTCCTTTGCTGGCCGGGCTGCCGCGCGCCGGACTGCTTTTCGATCTGGTCTTTTTTGTGGTGCTGGCCTCGGTGCTGTTGCAGGGGACGACGGTGTCGCTGGTGGCGCGCTGGCTGGGCGTGGCCAGACCAGCTCTCGCTTCGGTGTCAGACGCTCCCGCTGCCGAGGCTTCTCCGTCAGCATCGGACTAGCCCGCGCCCGGCCTGCCCGCTTCAGACCCGGTCAAGGGCGGCCTTGAACTCTTCTCCGTTGAGGAGGCCGCCAGTCTGGTGGATGATCAGTTCGCTCCTTTGATCATCTCCTTGCGGCAGGTGCCGCGGATTGTAGAGGAGGCGGCTGACACGCAAACGGAAGTCGGTGCGTCGAAAGTTCCCTCCCGTTAACGTCTGCTAGCGCGCAGCACGATCAGAGAAGATTATGGCCGGGCTAGCCTGTGCAGTCGCGGCAGTAGCCAGAGGGTGAGCATGGCCACCAGGAGGCAAATGAGGCTGCTGAGGGTCAAGATCCAGCTGAGCGATTCGGGGACTCTGCTGCTGGCGAGGTAGTAGGAGCAGCAGAGGAGGAGCAGGACCAGGGTGAGCCAGAGAGCGAGACGATCACGGGCGCTGAGAGTAGGAGCACCCCAGACGGTGCTCAGATAGCAGCAGAAGAGAGCCACCAGACCGCGTGGCAAGCTGACCAGCTGCCCCAGGCCCACCAGGAGAGAGAGGACTATCAGGAGAGTCGTGGCTCGCAGGATGACGCGCGTGATGATCAGGCGCCTGTCATCCTCCAGGCATGGGAGACGCCAGACCAGCAGGATAGCCGGGATGCCGAGAAGGAGGCCCACAAGTGGAGGCTGCCACCAGCGCGCCAGCAGATCGGCCAGCACAATCATGACGAGAACGACCACCAGTCTTAAAGCTCTGAAGCTGCCCGCCACGGCAGCTTGAGGCGTCGGCATCGAAGCCCAGCGGCTGAGCAGGACAAAGGCCAGGGGACAGATAAACAGGGGCCAGCTCTGGGTGACAAGGGCAGTCTGCAGAGCCGCCAGATAGAAAGCCGCAGTGATGAGCAGGGCTACGAGGTAGGAGCCGAGTGGGGCGCTGGTTGCAATGAGTTGAACACAGAGCGCGAGGAGCAGGGAGAGGGTGACTTGCTGGGCGCTATCGAGGGCCAGTCTGGGCACAAGCGGGCTGAGGTAGGCAGAAAGGACAACCAGGCCGCCGCTGACAGGAATCACCATCAGCATGAGGCTGGCTAGCAGGCGTAGGCTACTCTCGTGCCTGGTCGCTCGCGCTGGATCGGGCTGCATCACTGGCCCTGGTTCTTCTTCTTCGCCGACGCGCTACGCTGGTTGCTCCGCCAGACCAGGCTCTAACCTGGTCCTCTACCAGCGAGTGTAACAAGGGAGAACCGTTCTGTCAACGCTGCTTTTCACTCACCCGTTCGCTCGCCCGTCACCCATATATTAAGGAAGTAAGGAAAGTGGGTCAGGCCAGGAAGAGAGGGCAGGCGGTCCGACCCTGGCCCTGGTCCTGGTCCTACCCAGGCCACAGCAGAGCAAACATCTCACCTGCCTGACATCTCCCCGACCTTTAGTAGCGACGCAACGGCTGCGACGGCTGGGACGCCCGCCACGGTTCGGCAAGAGGGGTAGCGGTGCCACCCTGGGCTGGTGGCCTGACCGTCACCGCCGTGCCCGTGCCAGTCCCCCACGCTCCTGGCCTCTGGAACTGAGGCGGCACCACCGTCTGAGCCGGCTGCATCTGGGCCTGCTGGGCCTGCAGCCGCGTCTGTAGCTGGGTCCGCTCTTGTCTGCTGCGGCGCGCGACCTGCACCCGCCTCCAGAGCAGCCAGCCAACCGCCCACAGGCTGCCACCATAGAGGGCCACCGCCCACCAGCTCTGGCTATCGCTGCCGCTGCCCAGCCCATGCAGGGTGGCCAGAGCGAAGAGCAGCAAGGTGAGCAGGTGTAAGCGACGCCACCAGCGATAGCCGATATGGGGACGCAGCAAGGTGCTGATGCCGATGGCGATCCCCAGGTAGAGGGCGCAGATACCGAGCGCCATCCAGATGGGCCGATAGTGACTGGCCAGAGGAATCAGGATCTCGTTCCAGCCAAAATGTGTAAAGGGGTCAACCCAGACGGCCAGGACATGCAGGCCGACAAAGATGGTTGCCAGCAGGGTCAGAAAATTGTGCAGCTCATTGTTGACCAGCCGTGGCCAGCGCGCCGGCGACTGCAACTGCGCCGAGAGCGCCAGCCCGGCGCAGACCGCCAGCGTCAGCAGGAGGTAGGCTGTCAGACCACCCGCCCGCGCCACATTCCAGGTTACGCTTTGCCAGATCGTTGACATAGACATTCTCTTTCTTTATAGAGAGGGGAAGTGCGTTCCTTTTTTCATTCTTCAGCGGATGAGTGACCGCCGCGCCGCTATCTCGCATCGATGGCCCATGCAGACAGCGCTCACACTCCTCGCTATAGCTGCCTTTGTTCCGCTGCTGGCAGTCCGGCTTCCTCCTGCCAGGCGGTCATGAGATGAGTCGGCCAGGGTGCGACGCTCTGCCAGCTTCCATCTTCGTGGATAAACAGGCCAGCGAGATTGTGGCGGCGCAGGAAGGCCGGGCCTTCCTCGGGGCCGAGAATAAAAGCCACTTTGGCGGCCACCTCGGCCTGCTCACAGCGGTCGGCGACGACAGTCACCGACCAGAGGTCGTTAGCGACGGGCAGGCCCGTGCGTGGATCGAGCAGATGATGACGCAGGCTACCGTCTCGCCACCAGCGACGGCGAGCAATGCCGGAGGTGGCCACGGCGCCACGGCGCAGGGGAACGGTCCAGCCACCGTGGCGTCCCGGGATGGCAATGGCCCAGTGCTCGCCAGCGGGGGGCAGGCCGGCCACGGCCAGGTCGCCGCCAGCGTTGACCAGGGCTGGCCCCAGACCACGGCGGCGCAAGGCCCCCAGAGCTGTATCGACGGCCATCCCTTTCGCAATGCCACCAAAGTCCAGCTGCACCCCAGCTGGCAGGCGCACCCGCCGCATCACCGGATCAACCTCAATACGACGCCAGGCCCCGCCAGGCAAACTCTCCAAAGGCTCGCCCCTCCGGGTGCTCATCTCCTCCTCTTGCTCAGCGCGCGCTGCCTCCCCCGCCTGCTCCAGCAGTTCAAAGCTGCGATCGTAGCCCAGTTGCAGGAGCTGCGGCAGCAGCGTTGGATCGTAGAGGCCATCGCTGGCTGCCGCGGCCTCTAAAGCCCGCGTAAGCACTACGTAGAGGAGTTCACTCACCTCAACCCACTGGCCAGCGCTGCGGTTAAGACGCGTCAGCTCGCTCTGAGGGCGAAAGCGGCTCAGAATGGCTTCCCAGCGGGCAAAGAGGTCGGCAATCAGCTCAGCTCCTTGCTCGCTCCCCTCAAGAGGCAGCAGGTAGCTGACGGTGGTTCCCATCGCCTGAAAGCTGCCGCGCAGCATCCCCGGCGGTGTCACATACTGAGGCTCAGGAGACGCCGCTGCCACTGTGGCCCTGCCCGAAAGTCGGCTGGCTGCCAAAGTTATCCCCTCCTTGTTGATTGAAGAAGCCATTGCTGTCCTGACTTGAGCTGCTGCCCGTCGAGCTGGAAGACTGGGAAGATGAGCTAGATGAGGATGAGCTGGCACCATTGCTGTTGGCATTAGTCGACGATGACGATGATGACGACGAGCTATTACCACTGGATGGCGTGTTGACCTGCGATTGTGAGCCGGAGGACGAGGAGCTATTGACGTTGGTCTGAGAGGCGCTGGCGCTGGCGCTGGCCTGGTGGAAGGCTACCAGAGCGCTAAAAGTGCCGAAACCCGCCACAGCGAGCGCCACAGCCCAGCGCTTCAGCCGCTGCGCCAGGCGCTGAGCCTGCTCTTTGGGCATGCTGGCCCGCTTTTTCGAGGACGCCGCTCCGGCACCGGCAGCTCTTGTAGCCGACGGCTTCCGCGCCGGGGGCGTGAGCTTCTCGGCTCCCGGCATGCTGCGGGTGTAGAGCGGCTGCTGCCAGGCGCTGCCTGCTGCGGGCATGGGCATCGTCTCCCAGCCTGTTCGTCTCTCCTGGCCAACCCCGTAGGGAGGATAATAGGAAGGCAAGTAGGGAGTACCTGCCGCTCCTGTCCCCCCAGGATAGCCAGGGGAGATGTCAGGGATGGCGTTGGGGCGGGCGGTGAGACCGCCGTCAGCTCCATAGCTGCCATAGGTCCCATAGGCTCCACTGCTGTAGATGCCTCCACCATAAGCCCCACCATTGCTTCCTCTGGCCCCGGTGTTTCGATCATTTCTCTCATCGTGCATGGTTTCACCTCTCGTGTGTAGAGCGCCTCGCGAAAGTAAAGCATCAGACTTGACAACCTCTAGCTTACCAACCGTTTCTTGGGCCTTCATTGGAGAAAGATGAGAAGCTTCTCACTCAGACGCTCGCCTCAGCTATTCTTCGCAGGGAGGCTCGGCTGTCCGGTCGACCTCTACCGTATCAACGTTCTATGACTCATCCTTAGCTATGCCACGCCATGATGAGAATTGCATTGGAAGAAGATGAGAAACCTCTCACCAGCTTCTAAGAGAGGACCGTCCGAGACCAGAGGAGTCCCAACAGGAGTGCGCGAGGAGGGACACGAAGAGGCTCAGGCCAGGCCCGGCGCTGCGGCGAGGACGAAGGAAGGAAGGCAAGGAACCACACCGGCACGGGGGCCAGCTCTGCCGATGCGGTTGCGCTCAACTGACTGCCAGTCAGAAGCGGCGCCACACTACGCTGCTGCTGCTCTTTCTCTGGCACTGCTCCTTTGCTGCCGCGCTGCAGCTGTAGCGGTAGCGGTAGCGGGCTGCTGCGACAGCCTGGACCGGGACCAGGCTGCTCGAAGGGAAGAGCGTTGAGACACGACACGGATGGACAACTGGCTGGCACTTACTCAGGCCAGGCTGCAGCTCACTCCGTTGACGCTAAAGGACGTCGGCTTGCTATTGGCGGTCGTCCAGGTTCCGTTGAAGCCGGGCGCCGGGTTGACGCTCGCAGCGGGCGCCACGCTCCCGTTATAGGAGGCATTGGTTACCGTCACCGTGCTGCCCGACTGGCTGAAGGTTGCGTTCCACCCCTGGGTCACCGTCTGCCCAGACGGGAAGGTAAAGGTCAGCCGCCAACCGTTCCAGGCTGTCGTGCCCGTGTTGGTGATTGTCAGGCTGGCTGTGAAGCCGCCTGGCCACTGGGCCGTCACCGCATAGCTGACACGGCAGGCCGTACCAGCGGAGGCTGTCGGGGTCGGCGTCGGTGTGCGCGTTGCTGCTGCCGTTGGCGTCGGCGTCGGGGTTGGTGTGCGCGTCGCGCTCGCTGTCGGCGTTGGCGTCGCACTGCCGCTGGAGCCGTTGCCGCTCACGACTCCCACACCGGAGTAGGTCGTCACCTCGTTGATGACATCACTGACCGGATCAAGGGTGTAATTGTAGGGAGCCGTTGTAAAGGTTCCAACCTGGGTAATGTCGACCGTCGCGCCGCCGTAGTCGTTGCCACGCGCGTTGGCGAAGCCATCCTGGGGACTATCGCCGGTCGTTGTCAGAGCCACATCGACGTTGCGGAAGACGTTATTCTCAACCAGTACCTGGGCTCCCATGCGCGAATGGATGGCGCTGTCATCCACGTTCTGGTAGTAGTTGTTGTAGATGTGGCCAGTGCCAAAGCGCAGGCTGGGCAGGCGCGAATTGACGTTATAGAACCAGTTGTGATGGTAGGTGACATGGAGATGGCCTGTGTCTTCCGCGGCATTCGAGTCGGAATGGCCCACCAGCGAGACCTTGTAGTGGTCGTGCAGGCGATTCCAGGAGACCGTGATGTAGTCGGCGGCGTGGGTGATATCGATCAGCCCATCGTAGTAGTCCTTACCGTGGTCCATATCGGAGAAGAGATTGTTGTGATCAACCCAGATATATTGAGAGTGCTCGATATGGATGGCATCCCCGCTGGTGTTGCCGTCGGCGCGCACAAAGGAGATGCTCAGGTTGCGAATGATAACGTTGCTGACATCCTTAATGGAGAGGCTAATGCCGACCAGCGAGGCCGTGGAGCCGACGCCAATGATGCTGGTGTTGGAGCCGACGTCGACATCGGTGTCGCCCGTGATCGTACCACTCACGTAGACGATCTTGGGCGAGGACCCCTTGACAGCGTTCTGCAGAGCAGAGAGCGTGCTGACAGTGGTCACGCTCCCGCCGGCGCCGCCAGTGGTACCGGCTCCATAGCCGACGAGCTGGTCGACGGGCGCCGCCGCCGCCGTGTGTGTCCCCAAGAACACGGGCACTAAGGCTAGCCCACCTCCCACGAGGACGAGCAGCGTGATCATTACTACCCAGAATAGCTTCCTGCTGAGAATACGCCTCATGCGTATCTTCCTCCTTGACAGGTAGTTGCTGAATAGGAGCCTTCCACTCCTCGCTGCAGCACAGGACGCTATCAGGGCTACTAATCGGGCACCGCGGTTAATCAGTACATCAAGAATATTGAGGCTCTCGCCCTTGTGCTACAGCATAGACAAAATCAAATGTGCTATCTCACAATAACAAATCTTTCCGTGGTCGTCAAGATTATCACCCTCACTGCTTCCAAAGCAGGTAGTCTTGATACAGATACCCATCCTGTGAGTCCAGTTCTGGACTTTTTTCTTAAGAAAAAGCTCATCTATTTTCAGAGAGTGCCATAAAGTACCATAGCAGGTAATGGCGCCTGAAACAAAGACAATGAGATAGGTCCAGGAGAGTACAGGGGGAGAAGAAGGAGGGGCCTGCCCTGCTGCCAGCGCAGGAAGAGCAGGCCCGTTGGAACGAGGTAGGACAGGACAGGTGAATGGGAGCGCGAGACGGGGCGCCCGTCGGCAGGCCCGAGCAGAGGGCCAGGCCGAACGCCCTGCCTCGCGGGTTATCTGCTATGTTTAGCTGCCGGTGTACTCGTAAAGCTGGGCCCCACCGAAGCCGCCGGTGCTCGTGCTGCCGGTGCTAGAGGACTCCCAGGCGCTGCTCGGTACCTCTTTACAGTGCTGGGTAATCCAGCTAATCAGGTCGCTCTGGCCACCGCCGCCGAAGCCGCGCCCGCTGCCACTGATGAGGAAGAAGCGCACCTGGCCGCTCTCTACCAATTGGGCCAGTTTGGCCGGCGTCAGGATCGGATCGCTGCCAGAGAAGCCGCCCATCGCCATCACCGGCTGATTGGTGGCCAGAATGATCGAATCGGCCTCGTTCGAACTCATGACCGCCACCAGGTACTTGGCGCCATTGCGGTGGGCCTCCAGGTAGTTGATGAGGGCCGTATTGACGGTCACCCCCCCGTCTCCGCCGTTAGGACCCTGCCCATTGGCCGGCAAGGCACCGCTTCCATTCTGTCCGCTGGCAGCGCGCTCAAAGTCTCCAAAGTAGGAGCGGAAGCGTGCGGCATCGTTGCCATTGCCCCTATCGAAGGCCGAGAAGCCGCCAGCACCAAGGCCGCCGAACTGGTTGCCGGGGCCGGCAGTTGGCAGGCTGGCCGCCTCGCCGCGCAGGACAGGAATGAAGGACCAGACCGCCGGCGTGAGCTGCAACGCGATCAGGGCCACCACCAGGGCGGGCACCAGTACCTGCGCGCGCTCACGCAGGAAGGGGATGAAGCGCGCCATGAAGAGAACCAGGGCCGCCAGGGCGCAAGGCACGGCGATCAGGGGAATGAGCCAGGTGCCCCAGGCCGGATTGCTGGTGATGATGTGCAGCTGCTCCAGGGCTGTTAGCAGCAGAGCCAGCGGCAGCAGCCAGCCACGCCAGCCGCGGCGACGGTAATCGTGCCACATGACCACAACGCCGATGCCAAAGAGGGCGGCGACCGCCGGGGCCATCGTCGTCAGGTAGTACTGATGGAAGAAGCCCGCCACCGAGAAGAAGACCGCCGTGGTCAGCAGCCAGACGCCCCACAGGACCAGCCCTTGCTGCTCAGGGTCGCCCCGGAAGCGCGGGCGCCGCTGCCAGGCGACGGCCACGATGCCCAGCAGGGCCAGCGGGAGCAGCCAGACGATCTGCCCGCCAAGTGGCTCGTTGAAGAGGCGGAAAGGACCAGGCGTGCCAGTGCCGAACATGCCGCCACCGCCGGCGTTGCCACCGGCGTTGCGCGCGCCCTGGAAGCCCTCGGGCACCTGCCCAGGGGTGCCAGCTGCATTCCCGTTGCCTGTGCCATTGTTGTAGCCCGGGGTAGCGCTCGCTTCAGTAGCCGGCGCGCTACCGTTACTATTGTTGCTGCCAGGCTGGAAGTAGTTGCTCGCTGGCGACGGTGGATTAGTGCCGTTATTGCCACTATTATTATTTGCACTACTAGAGCTGCTGCTATTCGTGCCATTGATGCTGCGCTCGAAGGCCGAGAAATTACCTCGGGCTCCGGGACCAAAGCCGAATTGCCCCAGGAGACGCTCAATGCCGTTGTAGCCCAGGGCCAGGCTGATCTCCGAGTTGTCCTGGCTGGAGCCGACGTAGGGGCGGGCTGAGGCCGGGGTCAGGTCGACGGCCAGGGCCCAGGAGAAGGAGACGGCCAGCAGGACGACGAGGGCCAGGGCCAGATGGCCGATGCGGACCCAAATGCGCCGCGGGGCGGCCAGCAGGTAGAGCAGACCATAGGCTGGCACAACCAGGTAGGCTTCGAGCATCTTGATGTTGAAGCCCAGCCCGATACAGAGAGCACACAGCAGTAGCCAGCGCAGCTTGCCGGTCTCGGCGGCCCGCATGACAGCCCAGGCGCCGAGCAGCATGACAAAGACCAGCGTGCTGTCGATGGTGTTGTTGCGGTTGGTGACGACGCTGATCGGGCTGATGGCCAGGGCCAGGGCTGCCAGCAGACCGGCGGTGGTGCCGAAATGTCTCCTCACCAGGTGGTAGAGCAGCAGGACAGAGAGGACACCCGCCAGGGCCTGGGGCAGCAGGATGCTGAAGGCCGTGAAGCCGAAGATTTTGGCGCTGGCAACCTGCAGCCAGAAGCCCAGGGGCGGTTTGTCGATGGTGACGAAGCCGCCAGGATCAAAGGAGACGAAGAAAAAGTTGTGCCAGTTATCGAGCATGCTGCGCACGCCCGCGGCGTAGTAGAGGTTGCCAAAGCCGTTGGCGCCGAGCTGGTAGAAGTTGAGAAAAACTGACAGCAGGGCAATGGCCGCTAAGGCAAGGCGTCGCCAGAGCGGTGGCCAGTCCCACTTTGTTCTCGCTGTTGGTGTTGTATCGGGGGCCAGCGGCTGCTCGACCTCCGGGAGCGCCGGAGTCGGAGCCGGGGTCGGTATTCCCATCATAGCGTTTCGGGTCCTTTCCTCTTCGACAGGGTTTGATAAGCGTGCGGTGTTAGAGGTGTTGGACCGTGGCCCTCGGCGGGCGACGGTCCCCTTTGTGAGCAACGCTGTTGCCCGACTGAAAGATGCATGCCTGTCACACTTTGGCCAGGGCGGCGCTGGACGAAGACCCAGAGCCGTAAACCCAGGTAGGAGATGAGAGCCGTGCCGCCGATGGCGATGATTTTGGCGGCGTTGGTCCATAGCGTCGGGTTAACCAGGATATGCTGTAGGCCCAGGCCGGCCAGCCAGAGGATGCCACTGCTCCAGAGGCTGCCGCTGATGGTGATGAGGGCGAAGCGCAGGAGCTCGCCGCTCGTGACTGGCTCACGCTTGCCAAAGGTCCAGTATTTGTTGAGGATAAAGCTGTTGATGGCTCCAACACAGTAGGCGACGATGTTGCAGGCCAGCAGCAGTGGCGTGCTTCTGACGGCCAGGAGCCAGACGAGAAGGTTGAGGACAAGGATATCAACCAGGGTGTTGAGGCCGCCCGTGATGGCGAAGCGCAGGAGCTGACCTACGTTCCAGTTCGAGCGGCGCCGATCACCGCTTGCCCTGGTCTGACTTTGGTTCGCCTGCTCCTGGTTGACGATGAGTTCTTCATCCTGATCGGCTGGCAGGAGAGCCAGGGAAATGGCTCTTCCTAGCCCTGGCTGCGGCTGCGTGAGCCGGTAGAGCCGCGTGGGCCGCAGGGACTGGATGGTCCGGGATCGCCGGGATTGCTCTGCCTGTGGCTGGCACTGGCCGGCCCGCGGACGGCTGGCTATGGTCACTCGTGGCTCAGGTATAAGACGCGCGCTCTCTCTGCTCCGCGCCGGGTTTATGCTCTGCTGAGCAGGGCCGCTGGTGGGTTCACCGGCTGGCCGTTCTAGCAGGATCAATGGTGTCTCTCCTCTTTCTTGTTCGGTTGTTCCCTGCTTCGTGTGCTTCGCTTCCTTTTGCTTACTTAGCTTGATTGCTGTTTTGATCTATGTCTGATGCGGTCTTCGCGTGCTCGCTTCGTTGCTGCAACTGTGCCATCCAGGCGTCGGAGCACCTCGGCGAGGTTGCTCCGACGATGGATGGCTGGGGATAGGGTTGCCACCCGCCTGGGCGCCTCTCTCTATCGGCGCCTGCCCCCAGGTCTATCTATCGCCTTTAGCATAGGAGCCTTCTTTTGAAAAAAGATTGGAGAAAGATGAGAATTTTCTCATGAAAGGCGGCGATCCGCTGCCCCGCCGCTTGTGCTCTGCCTCAACACAGGCCCGAGCTGACTTCTCCGGCCTACTTGATCAGTAGAGGCCAATATAGTACAATTGGCGGCAGGCGAAATGGTTGTGATGCATAGGATGTCCTGCAAGGAGCAACCCCTTGAGTGATACGGGCAGTGGCCCTGGTAACCCCAATGCCTTCGGCTCTGGGAAACGTCGCTGGCTCCGACGGCGAGGCTGGACACAGGAAGAGCTGGCAAAACGGTTTGCTTCTCATCCTGATCTTGTGCAACGCATTCAGGAAGGCCTCTTTCCTCTGTCGCCAGAGCTGCGCCAACAGCTCATTGAGTGGTACGGTCCCCATCGCCTTCCTTCTAGCCCAGAGGTCCTAGCCCCTCTAGACCAACCCTTTCAGGAGAGGCCGCCTGACTTCACTGCCGACCCGGAGGTAGTGCGGACCCTGGTGGAGGGTGAACGGCTCTCGCATGCCTATCTTTTCAATCCGACCTTCGCCGCCGAGGTGGCCCTGATCGACCCCCTCCCTCACCAGCGGCTCGCTGTCTATGAGCATATGCTGCCGCAGCCGCGCCTGCGCTTTCTGCTGGCGGACGATGCCGGCGCCGGGAAGACGATCATGACGGGCCTCTATATCCGTGAAATGCTCAGTCGCCGCCTGATCAGGCGGGTCCTGATCGTGCCGCCGGCGGGCCTGGTTGGAAACTGGGAGCGCGAGCTGCGCACGCTCTTCAATCTGCCCTTCCGCATTGTCCTGGGCAGTGAGGCGCGCGGGGGCAATCCTTTCCTGGGATCAGGGAGCGATCTGCTGATCGTGAGCGTCGATACGCTGGCTGGCGAGCGTCTCTTTGGGCGGCTCCAGGAGCCGGAGGTCGAGCCGTACGATCTGGTGGTCTTCGATGAGGCCCACAAGCTCAGCGCGAGCTTCGATAGCGATGGGCATTTGAGAGCAACGGACCGCTATCGCCTGGCTGAGGCGCTGGCCGGTATTCCGTCAGACGAGCCGCGCTGGTCGCTGTCCTGGAGCTGCCATCATCTCCTGCTGTTGACGGCGACGCCCCATATGGGAAAGGCGGACGCTTACTACTGCCTCTGGCGCCTGTTGGAGCCAGAGCTATTGTCGACGATGCAGGCGTTTGAGCAGTATCCGCCCAAGGCTCGTCAGCAGCATTTCCTGCGCCGCGTCAAGGAGGAGCTGGTGACGCTCGATGGGCGCCCGCTCTATCCGCCGCGCATGGCGACAACGCTGCGCTACGAGCTGACTCCCGCTGAGCAGGAGCTGTATGAGGCGACGACCGAGTACATCCGCACGACCTATAACCGTGCTCAGTTGCTGAACCGCGAGGCGGCGCGCCTGGCGATGAGCGTTTTTCAGCGGCGGCTGGCCAGTTCGACCTATGCCCTGCTGCGCTCGCTGGAGCGGCGACTGGCGCGTCTCGATGAGCTGATCGAGCGGGTGCGCCGGGGCGAGCTGCTGACGGCGCACCTGAGCCAGCTCCAGAAGCAGGCCGCCTCGGCCCATCTGAGCGATCCGTTGGAGACGAAGACCGCCGATGAGGAGGAGAGCGCTGCGGGCCAGGAGGAGCACGAGCAGGTAGAGCAGGAGATTCTGCGCCTGGTGCTGACCTCGTCGCTGCAGGAGCTGGAGGCGGAGCGCGCGCAGGTGGTTGCGCTGCTGGAGCAGGCTCGCCGGGTCTATGAGCGCGGCTCAGAGGCGAAGTTTGAGAAGCTGCGCGAGGTGCTGCGCGATCCGCGCTTTGCCGGGGAGAAGCTGATTATCTTTACGGAGCATCGCGATACGCTGGAGTTTCTGCAGCGGCGTCTGGAGGCGCTGGGCTTCACCGGCCAGCTGGCGGTGATTCACGGCGGTATGGACTATCAGCAGCGTGAGCAGGCGGTGGCCTTTTTCCGCAGGCCAGTGGAGGAGGGCGGGGCGCGCTATCTGCTGGCGACGGACGCCGCCGGCGAGGGTGTCAATCTCCAGGTGGCCTGGCTGCTGGTGAACTACGATCTCCCGTGGAACCCGGCCCGCCTGGAGCAGCGCATGGGGCGCATTCATCGCTATGGCCAGCGTCACGATTCGGTGCATATTGTCAATCTGGTGGCCGCCAATACGCGCGAGGGCCGGGTGATGGAGCGCCTGCTGGAGAAGCTGGAGGCGATCCGCCAGGAGCTGGGGAGCGATAAGGTTTTTGATGTGATCGGGCGGCTGCTAGAGGGGGTGTCACTGCGCGAGTATATGGAGCAGGTGGTGCTGGGGCCGGCGGAGGCGACGGAGGAGATCGGGCGACGGCTGGAGGAATCGCTGACGGCGCAGCGGGTACGGGCTGAGCAGGAGGAGGAGCGCCGGCTTTATGGGCTGAGTGGTTCGGCAGGCGAGGCGATCAGGCGCGAGCTGCCGCGTGTGCGCCAGGAGCTGGAGCGTGAGCGCTATCGTCGTCTGCTGCCGGGCTATGTGCGGGCTTTTGTGGAGCGGGCGGCTCCGTTGCTGGGGTTGCGCGTGGAGGATAACGGCGATGGGACGTTCAGGCTGTGCGAGCAGGTGCCAGGCTCTGGCGCCTTGACCAGGCTGGAGCGCTATCCAGCCGCTCGCCGCGGACGGCTGACGGTCTATCCGCCGGGCGAAGGCGAGGAGGCGATCTTTCTCTATCCGGGGGAGCCGGTCTTTGATCAGCTGTATCATTTGCTCTGGGTCCGCTACGGCGAGCTGGCCGAGCGCGGGGCGGTCTTCGTTGATCCGACGGCGCGCCGTCCGTATGTCTTCTCTTTGCTGCGCCTGGAGGTGCTGCGTGAGGCCGATGCCAGTCTGCGAGCTTTGCAGCGGCCCGAGCGGGTGCAGGTACAGCTGGTTGGCCTGCGTTGGGAGGAAGATGGGACGCTGCAGGAGTGCCCGGCGGAGCAGCTGCTGCTCTTGCGCGCGGGGAGGAGCGAGCAGGCGCCGGAGGCTCAGCGGGTCTGGCGCTCGCTGCTGCCGCGCTGGCCGCAGTATGTGGAGGCGCTGGAGGCTTTTGTACAGGGGACGGTGGGAAGGCGCCTGGTCGAGGAGCGGCGTGCGGCTCTGCTGGGAACGCTGAAGGAGCGGCAGGTCTTCCTGGAGCGCGCTTTTACCTACCAGGAGGGGGAGCTGGCTGAGCGCCGCCGCCGCTTGTATGAGAAGGCGCAGGCCGGCAATGCCCGGGCGAAGGCTGAGTTGACGCGCGTGCGGGCGCTGCAGCAGTCGCTGCAGGCGCGACGGGCGGCGGCGTTGGCGGCGCTGAGCCGCGAGCCGGAGCTGTTGACGCTGAGTGAGGTGACGGTTGTGGCGCAGGCGCTGGTCTTGCCGTCTGCCGATCCCGAGGATCAGCAGCGCTATGCTGCAGAGGTGGAGGAGATCGCCATGCGGGTGGCGCGCGCCTATGAGGAGGAGCGTGGGGCCAGGGTCTGGGATGTGTCGACGCCGGAGAAGGCGCGGGCCGCCGGGTTGGAGCCGTGGCCAGGCTTCGATTTGCTTTCGCGGCGCCCTGCGGGCGAGGAGCGAGCAATCGAGGTGAAGGGGCGCGTCGGGCTTGGTCCAATTGAGATGACGGAAAATGAATACCGGCGCGCGCAGAATCTGGGTGCAAAATACTGGCTCTACTGCGTTTTCGAGTGTGAGAAGGCGGCTCCGGTGCTGCGGCGCGTGCAGAATCCCTGCGCGAAGCTGATCCCTTACCCGAAAGGGAGCGTGCAGTTTGCGCCGGCGGATATTCAGCGCGCCGCCGAGGAGTGAGTGATCTTCCCCTATTTTGTTTTATTTTTTATTTCTTATCCTCTAGATTGCTGTCAGAGAATATGGTTATGCACGAAGAGAGTCGCTTGATTGAGGTCGATTTTCCGTTAAAGCAGACGTCGCTGGATGCGGTGCATGAGAAGAATGTGCGCCACGGGCATCTGTCAACGCTGCACATCTGGCCGGCGCGCCGTCCGCTGGCGGCCTGCCGGGCGGCCTTGTTGTCGGCTTTGCTGCCGGCTCCAGCCACAGAGCTGCAGCGGCGTCAGTTGCTGGAGCGGATCGCCGGGCGCCTGAAAGATCCGGTGCGGCGGAAGCGCTCGGCTGGCAGGCTGCAGGATGAGCATGCCGAGGAGACGGAAGGTGGGGTACTGCACTGGGGGCGCGAGACGGATGAGGCGCTGGCCCCGTTTCGCCAGGAGATTCGCGCGGCCTTCGGCGGGCGGGCGCCGCGGGTGCTTGATCCCTTCGCCGGTGGGGGAGCCATTCCGCTGGAGGCGATGCGCCTGGGCTGCGAGGTGACGGCGATCGACCTGAATCCGGTGGCCTGGTTCTTGCTGAAATGCACGCTGGAATATCCCTGGCGCCTGGCCGGGGAGCGGCGCCCGCTGCCGGGCTTTGTCTTAGGCTCTCACGCCTTTATGAAGGACTATCTGCAGGCCCAGGGCATGAAAGGGGCGGCGCTGAAGGCTGAGCTGGCCCGCCTGGGGCTGAATGGAGAGGGCAGGCATGGCGAGAAGATGGAGGAGCTGCAGCAGCAGGCGCTGACGGGGCTGATGGAGAAGATCAGTCTGGAGGCCGACCTGTCCTGGCACGTGCGCGCCTGGGGTGAGGAGGTGCTGCGCCGGGCGAGCGCCGCGCTGGCGCGCTACTACCCGACCCCAGAGGGCAAGACGACGGTGGCCTATCTGTGGGCGCGGACGATGCGCTGTAAGAATTGTCGGGCGACGGTGCCGCTGCTCAAGACGCGCTGGCTGGCGCGGACGGAGCGCCAGCGGGTGGCGCTGAAGCTGGAGCCGAATGCTGAGCGGACAGGGGTGGTCTTCGCGATCTGGGAGGACGTGCCGAAGCCAACGGGGACGGCGCAGGAGCGGCGCGCTTTCGAGCGCCGTGTGGGTGGGGGGACGATGTCGCGCACGGGGGTGACCTGTCCCTGCTGCGGGACGGTGATCAAGATGGAGGATATCCGCTTTGAGGGGATGGCGGGCCGCCTGGGGACGACGCTGACGGCGGTGGTGGTCGAGGGCGAACAGGGAAAAGAGTATCGCTTGCCGACGGAAGAGGAGCGCCGCCTGGCTGAGGAGGCCGCCAGCGCTTTGCCCGCTGTGTTCGAGGCGATTCCTTTCGGCCTCCCGAGCGAGCCGTTGCCTAGTAAGGAGACGCTGGGCATTCGCGTCCCTCTCTACGGCTTCGAGAGCTGGCAGCAGCTGTTTACGCCGCGCCAGTTGCTGGCCCTGGG
>NZ_JADGIA010000085.1 GCF_019683635.1 Thermogemmatispora sp.
CTTCACCATTGGCACCATTGGCGTTCTGGTGCGGCGCAATCCGCTCATTATCTTTATGTCGATAGAACTCATGCTTAACGCGGTCAATCTGGCCTTTGTCACGCTCTCAAGCTATCTGGATTCGGCGGATGGTCAGGTTTTTGTCTTTATCGTGCTCACAGTGGCCGCCGCCGAGGTGGTGGTCGGGCTGGCGATCATCGTCTCGATCTTCCGAACACGGCGTAATATCGACGTGGACGAGATGAATCTGCTGCGAGGGTAACGCGATGGCAAGTCTTCTTCTCTGGGTGCTGATCCCGCCGCTGCTGGGCTTCATCATCCTGGGGCTGCTTGGCAGGACCTTGCCGCGCTCGGCGATTCTGACCGTTGCCTGGGGCACGGTCGCCCTCTCTTTCCTATTCGCTTTGAGCGCCTTTCTGTCGCTGCTGGGTGTCCACCCGGATAGCCAGCGCGTGAGCGATGCGACGGTCTACACCTGGGCGATCGCCGGCGACCTGCAGGTCCACTTTGGCCTCTTGCTTGATCCGCTCTCGGCGACGATGCTGCTGGTGATCACCGGGGTCGGCCTCTTGATCCATATTTATTCGGCGGGCTATATGGCGGATGATCCGGGCTTCTGGCGCTTCTTCTCTTATATGAACTTCTTCATCTTTGCGATGACGTTGCTGGTAAGCGCGGATAATCTGCTCTTCCTGCTGGTGGGTTGGGGCCTGGTGGGCCTGGCTTCCTTCTTGTTAATCGGCTTCTGGTACCAGCGTCCGGCGGCAGTGGCTGCCGCGCGCAAGGCGCTGGTGATCAATGTGATCGGCGACTTTGGCCTGATGCTGGCCATCTTCTTGCTGTTCAAGCACCTGGATACGGTCGACTATGGCTACGGCGGCCCGAACTGCATTCCGGGCACCAGTGGCTACGGGGTGCTGACGGCGACCTCCTGCCAGCAGCTTGGCTCGCTGGTCTCGCTGGCGATTCCTCTGCTGCTCTTTGTGGCTTGCGCGGCGAAGTCGGCCCAGTTGCCGCTCTATATGTGGCTGCCGGATGCAATGGAGGGCCCAACGCCGGTCAGCGCCTTGATCCATGCGGCGACGATGGTGACCGCCGGCGTCTATCTGGTGGCGCGCACGCACGTGCTCTTTACGCTCTCGCCTTATGCCCTGCCGATTGTGGGCGCGATCGGGGGCTTGACGGCCCTCTTTGCGGCGACCATCGCCCTGACGCAGCTCGATATCAAGCGGGTGCTGGCTTATTCGACGATCAGCCAGCTCGGCTATATGTTCATGGGTGAGAGTGCGGGAAGCTATAGCGCGGGCATTTTCCACTTGACGACCCACGCCTATTTCAAGGCCCTGCTCTTCCTGGGCGCTGGGGCCGTGATTCATGCGCTGGGCGGCGAGCAGGATATGCGCGAGATGGGGGGCCTGCGCTACCGCCTGCGCATTACCTTCTGGACCTTCCTGATTGCCGTATTGGCGATCAGCGGTATTCCACCGTTTGCCGGCTTCTGGAGCAAAGATGATATTCTGAGCGCCCTCTTGACGCAGGCGACCAGCGTGGGCGGGGCTGTGCGCTACCTGTACTACGGCCTGTGGGGCCTGGGCGTCCTGACCGCCGGTCTGACGGCCCTCTATATGTTCCGTCTCTTCTACGGCATCTTCATGGGGAGCTACCGCGGGGCTGGCCCCTTGAAGCACAGTCATGCTGGTTCTGAGGAGGAAGAAGAAGAGGAAGCGGAGGAGGTGCTTACGACGGGAGGAAGGCGCCGTCGCGGAGAGTCGGCTCTCTATGAGATCTATGAGGCTCCAGCGGTGATGACGGTGCCTCTGGTCATTCTGGCGATTCTGTCGACGATCGGTGGCCTGGTCGGCTCCTTTGCGCTCTTCAATTACAGCCGCTGGCAGCCGTTGAACGCCTTTTTAGCGCCGGTGCTGGGTAGCGCGCCGGAAGGCAATCTACGTCTGCTCTGGCTCTCGACCGGGGCCAGCCTGGTCTTTGCTCTGCTTGGGCTGCTGATCGCCTGGCGGCGCTACGGTCAAGGCTTTGTCTACAAGGAGAGCCGCAATCCTTTCTATCGCCTGGCCTACAACAAGTACTATGTTGATGAGATCGGCATTGCGCTCCTGATCAATCCCTTGCTATGGCTGGGGCGTCAGGCTTCGGCCCTGTTGGAGGGTGGGCTGCTGGATGGGGGCAGCCGGCTGGTGGGAAGAGCTTTCAGCCTGGTGAGTGCAGGTGGACGTCGCCTGCAGACTGGCTATGTGCGCAACTATGCGCTGGCGATCTTGATCGGCGTGGTGCTGATTATTCTCTACTATGTCGTGAGGGGGTAAGCCGGCATGTTCCCGATGTTATCGACGATTATCTTTCTCCCGCTGCTGGGCGGCATTGTCGTGCTGCTGCTCCCCCGCGAGCGCGTCAATGTGATTCGCTGGACGGCGCTGGGGGTGGCCTGGCTGGATCTGCTCCTGGCGCTCGGCGTGATGCTGGCCTATGCCCAGCCGCATCCGACAGCCATCACTGTCGGTACGGTGCCGTTGGTCGTGGGTGAAGCCTCGCCGACGGTGGCCAGTGTCACCTTCCTGCTGCAGGAGCATCTGAGCTGGCTGCCAGCCCTGGGCATCAATTATAGCCTGGGAGTGGATGGCGTCAGTGTGCTGCTGATGACTCTGACCACGCTGCTGACGGTGGTCTGTATTGCGGCCTCGTTCCGCGTGGAGCAGAAGCTACGTACCTACCTGGCCTTCATGCTCTTGTTGGAGAGTGGTCTGCTGGGGGTCTTTCTGGCGACCAATCTCTTCCTGTTCTACGTCTTCTGGGAGCTGATGCTGATCCCGGCCTACTTCCTGGTTGGTGGCTGGGGTGGCCCGCGGCGCGTCTATGCGGCCATTAAGTTTGTGCTCTATACGGCGGTGGGCAGCTTTCTGATGCTGGCCGGGATCATTGCCCTGGGCTACTATTATCGCACAGGTGGGCATTATACGCTCGATCTGACGACTATTTTGAATAGCTCGACCCACCTGAACAGCACTGTGCAGCTCTGGCTCTTCCTGGCCTTTGCTGCAGCCTTTGCTGTCAAGACGCCGCTGGTGCCCTTCCATAGCTGGCTGCCGGATGCCTATAGCGAGGCGCCCGCGCCGGTGACGGCCATGCTGGCTGGAGCGATGGCCAAGGCTGGGGCCTATGGCTTCCTGCGCTACTGCCTGACGCTCTTCCCGGATGCGGCCCATCGCCTGGCGCCGCTGATCAGCACGCTGGCGGTGATTGGCATTCTCTACTGTGCGCTGATGGCCCTGGTGCAAAGCGACATGAAGCGGCTACTGGCCTATTCGAGCATCAGCCATCTGGGGGTGATCACGCTGGGGATCTTTGCCCTCAGTGCACAGGGGATGGCCAGTCAGCAGGGCATTGACGGCGCTGTGCTGCAGATGGTCAATCATGGTATTACGATCACGGCGCTCTTCTTGATTGTGGGTTTCCTGGAAGCGCGCACGGGGACGCGGCGCCTGGAGGACTACGGCGGGATGGCGCGTCGCTTGCCGATTATGGCCAGTGTCTTGATGATCGCCTGCCTGTCGTCGCTGGGCCTGCCTGGCCTGAATAGTTTCGCCGGTGAGTTCCTGGCCCTGTTGGGGGTCTTCCGCAATAATGCGGTCTTCGGGGTACTGGGAACGCTGGTGGTAGTGCCGGCGGCCTGGTATATGATCCGGCTGGTGCAGAATGCAATGATGGGTGTGCGTCCGGCTGGCGGCCCTGTGGTGGCGGCTGAGCGCAAGGGAGGTCTGCCTGATCTGGATATTGGTGAATTCCTGGTACTGCTGCCGTTGCTGGTGTTGATCTTCTATATCGGTGTGCATCCGCTGCCGCTGACGTTCTTCGTGGAGCATTAGGGTAGCTGAGGAGTGAGGGAGCCAGGAAGGGCGGCGGCGGAAGGGAGCGGGAACAGGTTTTGTCGCGAGGTTCTGCTATGTCGTTTACGTACATCGCATCGGCTGCCGACTGGGCACGCATTGCGCCTGAGCTGGTGCTGGCCGGGGTAGCGCTGCTGATCCTGTTGGTCGATCTGCTCTTGCCGCAGACGGGATCTGCGCCCCGCGAGCGAGGAGCGGCCAACTTCTTTGTGCTGCCCCTTCTGGCCTTGCTTGGGGTGCTCGGCGCGCTGGCGGCCACGATCGTGCTCTTCGTGGTTGGCGATGGCCAGCGAGCGTTCTTTGGCCTGGTCGGCTCTGATTGGGGATCGCTCTACGCCTATCTGGCGATCTTGAGCGCTGCCGGTTTAGGTATTATCTTCTCTCCCGCCTACCTGAAGCGTCTGAAGCTGGTGCATCAGGGCGAGTACTATGCGCTCTTCCTGGCGGCGACGCTTGGGATGATGCTGCTGGCGGCGGCGACCAGCTTCATGACCCTGTTCCTGGGTCTGGAGACGCTATCGCTGGCGCTCTATATCCTCTGTAGCTTTGTGACGCGCCGGCAAAGCTCACAGGAAGCTGGGATGAAGTACTTTTTGCTGAGTTCCTTCGCCTCGGCTTTCCTGCTTTATGGTGTGGCGCTGATCTATGGGGCCACGGGGACGACGCGCTTCGGGGCGCGGGGAACGAGCGCTTTTCCGGGTGTGCTGCAGTTTTTGCAGGCCCATCCGCAGAGTACAACGCTGTTGCTCATCGGGATTGGGCTGCTGACGGTGGGCTTTGCCTTTAAGGTGTCGGCGATTCCGTTCCAGATGTGGACGCCGGATGTCTATGAGGGGGCGCCGGCGCCGGTGACGGCCTTTATGTCCGTGGGGACAAAGGCGGCAGCGCTGGTCGCCTTTGCGCGGGTCTTCGCGGTGGTGCTGGCGCCGGTGGCGGCAGACTGGCAGGCGGTCGTTTGGGCGCTGGCGGTGCTGACGATGGTTGGCGGCAATCTGCTGGCGCTGGTGCAGCGCAATGCGAAGCGGTTGCTGGCTTACTCAAGTGTGGCTCATGCGGGCTATCTGCTGATCGGTGTGGTGGTGGGAGGAGCGACCGGTCTGGCTGCTATCCTCTTCTATCTGCTCTGCTATGCTTTCCTGAATGCGGGGGCCTTCGGGGCGCTGAGCGCTCTGGAGCGGCTCGATAACAGTGGCTGTGATAGAGAGGATCTGCGCGGGCTGTGGTTCCGACGGCCCTGGCTGGCGGGTTTTCTGGCCTTCTTCCTGCTGGGGTTGGCGGGCTTCCCGCCGATGGCCGGGTTCGCGGCCAAGTACTATCTGTTCTTTGCGGCACTGCAGGGCGGCCATCCTGAGCTGTTGCTGATCGGTGTGCTGACCAGTGTGCTGGGAATGTATTATTACTTGCGCCTGATTGCGGCGATGTTCATGGAGCCGGCCCGTGAGGCGCAGGCGGAGCCGTTAGAGGCGACGCCTGCGCTGGCAGTGGCAGGCGCGGGAGCGGGCGCAGGCATGGCCCCGCGGGTCCCCGGAGCGTTGGGGCGGGCGGCGTCGACGCGCGCCAGTGGGGCCAGTACTGGCACGGCTGGCGCGGCGGTGGCGGTGAAGACGACGGCCCAGGCGACGACGCGGCGTGCTCCGGCAGTCGAGCAGGCGCCTGAGACGCACGAGCAGGCCGCTGAGGAGGGAGCGCTGGCTGGTAGCTCGCTGAGCTGGACAACCTGGCTCGGTCTGGGGCTGGCGGCGCTGGGTGCGCTGGCGCTGGGAACGGTGCTGCCCTTCTGGCTGGTCGATCTGGCGCTGAAGGCCGCGGCGACACTGTAGCGCTGATGACGGTGCAAGGGAAAGGGAACGGGGCTACCGCGCCAGGGCGACACCTCCTGGGGCGGTGGCTCTCCTGATATGGCGAGATAACAGGCTGGTGGATCGCAAGACAGAGAACACGGTCCACCAGCTTTTTTCTTGTTGGGCCTGCGAGTACGAGCGTGATAACCTGTAGGGGGGCCGACGACTCATCTCGCCGTCTCGCGAGCCAGGCTGACTGGCCTGGCACAAGCCAGCAGGAATGAAAAAATTCCAGTGCCATACGCGCTCATAGGCACTGGAATCATCGCATATGATAGGCATATCGAGGCAGAATAAAAGAAAGAAAGCGGCGAAAGAGGAAAGAAGGAATAAAGAGGAGTAGAGCGAGAGAGGCCGCCGGTCACCTACTCCTCGACCACGCCCATCACATCGCTTTCGCGCAGGATCAGCAGCTCCTCATCGTCGATCTTGATCTCGGTGCCAGAATACTTTGAGAAGAGCACATGATCGCCGACATTCACCTCGGGCTTCACGCGCTGGCCGTTATCGAGCAGCTTGCCCGGGCCAACCGCCAGGACCAGGCCCTGCTGGGGCTTCTCCTTGGCTGTATCGGGGAGCACGATGCCGGTCTTCGTCACCGACTCGCGCGTGACAGGCTTTACCAGCAGACGATCAGCTAGTGGGCGAACCTTCTCACCTGCGGTGGACATAGACTCTACCTCCCTTGCACAGACAGATAGCATGAGACGGCAACAACAAACAGAGCCGCCACGCCTGCCCCTGCCTCGTCTCGACCTGGCAGCGTGGCGCCCAGCCGATTAGCACTCTCGCGAGGAGAGTGCGAACCGGCTATTATCATACACCAGAGTGGGCCACATCGCAAGAGGGAAAAGGCGCCCTTACAGCACAATCGATTGATAAGTTGAAGCCGCCAGCGCCTGCGCCACAATCACCGCCAACAGCAACACGCCCCAATCCAGCAGAGCATCGGGAACCGCGCCCACCACGAGGAAGCCGCGCAACAAGTCCACAGTATAGCTCAATGGATTAATCTGCGCCAGAATCCGCAGCCAGTCGGGCATGATGGCCAAGGGATAAATGGCATTGCTGGCGAAAAAGAGCGGCATTGTCAAGACCTGGCCGATGCCCATGAAGCGCTCGCGCGTCTTTACCAGAATGGCGATCAACATCGACAGCGTCGAAAAGAAGCTGGCAGCAATCAGGACCGCCAGCAGGCTGCCGATAACACCGATCAGGCTCCACTGTAGGTGGACGCCCAGCAGCAGGGCCAGGAGGAAGATGATTACTGCCTGGCTGAGCGAGCGCACGGCGGCTCCCAGCCCCTTGCCGGTCACAAAGCTCGCGCGCGGCACCGGCAAGACCAGAAACTTTTGCAGGATGCCCGCATCGCGTTCCCAGATGATGCTCAGCCCGTAAAAGATCGAGACGAACATCAATGACTGGGCCAGAATGCCTGGCGTCATAAACGTCAGATAGCTGACCGAACCGGTGGGGATGGCGCGAAGGCGAGAGAAGGCCTCGCCGAAGATCACCAGCCACAGGGCCGGCTGCACGGCGCGCGTCAGCAATTCGGTCGGATCGTGACGCAGCTTGCGTAGCTCGATCTCTGCCACGACCAGCACACACCGTACATAGGTTACCACCATCTCCCAGGGCGAAGGCGGGCGCAGCAATGCCTCCAGGGCGGCTCCTTCTCGCTGGGGTTTATCCGAAACGCTGAGCGCGCCGACGTAACTGTCTGACTTCACGATAACTGCCTCCCGATTCCAGAGTATTGCCTGTCACTGACGTAAACACGTCCTCAAGCGTAGCACCGGGCCGATTCAGGCTGGCCTTCAGGGCCGCCGGCTCACCGATCGCCGCAATGCGCCCCTGATCCATAATGGCCACGCGCTGGCAATAAGCGTCAGCTTCCTCCATATAGTGGGTGGTCACCAAGAGGGTGATCTGCTCCTGATTGCGCAGCAGCTCCAACGCCTCCCAGACTGAGCGTCGCGCCGTCGGATCAAGGCCGATGGTCGGCTCATCCAGGATCAGAATGCGCGGACGGTGGAGAATGGCCTGACCGATCTCCAGGCGCCGGACCATGCCGCCCGAGTAGGTGCGCACCAGGCTGTGGGCCGCGTCGCGCAGATTGAGCAGCTCCAGCACCTCCCAGATGCGCCGCTCACGCTCCTGGCGTGGGAAACCCAGCAGCTTGGCCACCACCAGCAAATTCTCATAGCCGGTCAGCGTGCTGTCCGCCGACAGCGACTGCGAGACATACCCCAGCAGCCGCCGAATGACCATCTTATGGCGTTGGACGTCCAGCCCCGCGATGCGCATCTGGCCGCTGGTCGGCGGAATCAAGGTGATGAGCATGCGAATAGTGGTAGTCTTGCCCGCCCCATTGGGGCCAAGCAAGCCAAAGGCTTCGCCCTCCTGAATAGAGAACGTGATGTGATCAACGGCGACTTTATCGCCGAAACGCTTGACAAGATCTTCGACTTCAATCATTGGCCTCATTCGGCCTGACCTCCCTCTCCTGCAGGGATGGCAGTGACCACCGGACTGGAGCCGTGGCCCTCGCTCTCCTGCTCGTTGAGAACCTGGGCCTGACCAGGGGTGTCTTGCTCCTGCCCGGGTTCTTCGTCGCGCCTGCCTTCGGCCCCTTCCCCTGCGGACTCGGCTGCCTCCAGCACACGCTCAATGAGTCGCTGTAGCTCATCCTGCTCTGCAGGGGTTAACGGCTCCAGCATACGCGAGAGCACGGCGCGCCGTTCTCGTTGCCAGGCCGCTACCTGCTCGATACCGCGCGCCGTCAGCTCGACCAGCACCACCCGCTCGTCGCCTCCATCGCCCTGACGCACACGCCTCACCAGGCCCGCCTTCTCCAACCGCTTACAGGCGCTGGTCACAGAGCTACCGCTCAGTCCGAGGGCGGTCGCCAGCTCGCCGACGCTGCAGCTCCCCCGCCGGCTCAGGTTTTTGAGCAGCCAGTACTGCTCCGGCGTCATTTCTGCCCGCCTGACCGGGTGAGTGCTGCGCCTCAGCAGCCTCCACAAGGCCAGCAGATCTTCTACCAGGCGTTCGCTGGCCATGACTCGACTCGCTCCCTTCCTTTTTACAGACTAATATTTTTACTATCAAATATATTGATAATACAGTTTCTCGAAGCTGTCAAGGGGCAAAGTGCGAGGAGTGTGCCCCCTGCGGACACGGCTGGAAGGAAGGAGCATTGGGGAACTCAGCGCGAGGGAGAGCAGTCTCTATATAACGAAGGCTGCCAGCTAACGATTGGCAATGGCTCACAGGTGTGCTACCGCAGAGGAGCGACGAGACTGTTTCCGGCTCAGAGCCTTCCCCTTCGCTTTCCCAGGCTGCTAAAAAACCTTGAGTCAAGGAAGCTGGAACAAGCCTGGTCCCTGACACTCTCGTGGCTGCGTGGCTCGTGCAGCTACGAGGCACAACACAAGCGCGAAAAGAGAGGCTCTTATGCAGAAGCAAGCTCACCCATCCCCGGCGGTAAGGACCGCCGACAGCCCGGCATTTTTGCCCTTCACGCTCTTATGTGCGTTAGCGCTTATCTTCATCGTGATCTCGGCCTGTGGGCAGCCGCCGCGGAATTCGACATCGGCGCTTGCTTGTGGTACTGTCACGAGTACAGAAGCATTGAGCAAGAACGCCTCAGAAACCAGGCAGACCATGCGTGCAGGGGCCTGTTTCCTGCATGCCTATCAGCAATGCCAGGCGGCGACCCTGATCTATATCGACCAGGATAGGCTTCTCAGGCAGGATCAGCAGGGGACCGTTGTACGGACCCTGACCGTTGAGGCCGCGAGCTGCCGGGTCTCAGAGACTCTTCAAGAGGCCTCCAGCTCCGTAACCTCTATCTGTGAGAAGGTGGAAGGTCTACGTGGGGCCTTGCACCTGGTTTCCTGTGGAGTTGACGGTACCTTCTATTTGATCCTGGACGCCGCTATTCAATGACGTTTCCGCATGGTGGTCAGGATCAGGCACCGGCTCGCAGCCAGGGAAGCAAAGGGTGAGGGAGGTGGTGGCCAGAGCCAGAAGTCACGGGGGTCCTGGCCACGCTTGTACCGGTGGGCAGAATGCGCTACAATAAAAGCCCGATGCGCTGATATTCACAGAGTCGGGCGCCAGTCGTGGTGCTCGTGAAGTGTGGCTAAGGCGATCACAATCAGCGCCCGTCGCTCACAGCAAACTCATCTGCACGACAGACAGACAGACAGATAGAGCTGGACCGTACTGATGCCTGAGCATACAGACCTGGAACAGGAGCTACTGGCCGGCCTCAACGGACCGCAGCGGGAGGCCGTCACCACTACCGAGGGGCCGCTGCTGATCCTGGCTGGTCCCGGCAGCGGCAAGACGCGCGTCATCACCCATCGCATCGCCTATCTGGTGCGCTGCCGTGGCGTGCGGCCCTGGCATATTCTGGCCGTGACCTTTACCAATAAGGCCGCGCGCGAGATGCAGGAGCGTCTGGAGAAGCTGGTGGGCCTGAGTGAGGCCCGCGAGATGTATATTGGCACCTTCCACGCTATCTGTGCCCGTGTGCTGCGCGCCGAGGCGGATCTGCTGGCTCCGCTCGGCCTGACGCGCTCCTTTGTCATCCTCGATACCGATGACCAGGCCGCCCTTATCAAGCAGGCCCTGCGCGACCTCGATCTCGATGAGAAGCAGTATCGTGCCTCGCTGATCCATGCCTTGATCTCGCGCGCCAAGAACGCCATGCTCTCCCCGTACCAGATGGCCGAGCAGGCTCGCCGCTATACCGAAGAGATCGCCGCGCGGGTCTATCGCCGCTATCAGCAGCTGCTGCGCGCCAACAATAGCGTCGACTTCGATGATCTGCTGATGCTCACCGAGCAGCTCTGGCGTACAGAACCCGAGGCCCTGGAGCGTTACCAGCAGCGCTGGCAGTATATCCATGTCGACGAGTTCCAGGACTGCAATGTGCCGCAATATAAGCTGATCCGCCTGCTGGGACGGGGCAGCTACGAGCGGCCCGGCGGCAGCGGCAATGTCTGCGTTGTTGGCGACGATGACCAGATGATCTATAGCTGGCGCGGCGCCAGTGCCGAAAACGTCCAGGCCTTCGAGCGCGATTTCCCCGAGGCGCGCATCATCCTGCTTGAGCAAAACTATCGCTCAACGCAGCACATTCTCGATGCCGCTCAGTGCGTCGTCCGGCGCAATACGGCCCGCAAGGAGAAGCGGCTGTGGACCGCCCTCGGCCAGGGCGAGAAGCTGATCTACCATGAGGCTTATAACGACGAGGCCGAGGGGCTATACGTGGCCGATGAGATCCTTAAGCTGCTGGCGCGCGGCGAGGTGGCCCATCGCGGCGAGATTGCCGTGATGTATCGGACCAACGCCCAGTCACGCGCTCTCGAAGAGCAATTCCTGCGGGCCAATATTCCTTATAAAGTCATCGGCAGCCGCAAGTTCTACGAGCGCAAAGAAGTCAAGGACATGCTGGCCTATTTGCGCCTGCTGCTCAATCCTCACGACGACCTGAGCCTGCAGCGCATCATCAATGTCCCCAACCGGAAGATCGGCCCGAAGTCGCTGGGCGAGCTGCAGCGCTGGGCTCGCGAGGAGCAGCTTTCGCTCTACGATGCCCTGCAGCGCAGCGAGGACCATCCGACCCTGGGGCGCGCCGCCAAGAACGCCCTGCAGCAGTTCGCCCACCTGTTGGAAGAGCTGCGCGCGTCCGTGGCTGAGCTGCGCTTGCCAGAGCTGCTCGACCGCGTGGCTGAGCGCACAGGCTATGGCCCTGAGCTGCGCGCCTCTCCCGAAGGTGAGGAGCGCTGGAGTAACATCCTGGAACTGCGTCGCGTGGCTGAGGATTACGCGGAGATTGAGACTTCGCTGGCCCTGGAGCTGTTTCTAGAGAACGTGGCTCTGGTCGGCGGGGCCGACGTGGCTCAGACAGGCGAAGAGGGCACCCTCCTTCACGAAGAGGATCAGGATGCCGTGACGCTGATCACCTTGCATGCGGCCAAGGGCCTGGAGTTCCCGGTGGTCTTCATTGTAGGTCTCGACGAGGGCATTCTCCCACATGGGCGCTCCATCGATTCGCCCGAACAGCTGGAGGAAGAGCGTCGCCTGGCCTATGTTGGCTTCACGCGCGCGATGCGTCGTCTCTACCTGGTGCGCGCCCGTCGCCGCTCGTATTTCGGCGACGTGGTCTATACGGAGCCATCGCGCTTTCTGGCTGATATCCCGCCCGATCTGTTTGCCTCTAGTCCCGGCTCTGGTTCGCTGCGCCAGTCTTCAACCTGGGAACGGGGGGGACGCTACGAGAGCGATGATCACGACTACGGCTATGGCTCTCGTGGGGTCTATGGCGGCGCTGGTTCCCGTCCGCGCCGCTCCGTGCCTGCCGACGCGACCTTCACCCCGCCATCCGCCGACATCTCATCGACACCAGCAGCGCCGCGCTTCCAGCCTGGCGATCGCGTGCTGCACCACCTCTTTGGGCAGGGCATTGTGCTCAAAAGTGAGCTGGAAAGCGGCTCTGAGTTTGTCGAGGTGCAGTTTCAGGGGAAGCATGGCAAGAAGCGTCTGAGCCTGGATTATGCACGCCTGGAGCGCCTCCCCTGAGTGGCTGGCATACCAGGAAAACCATCCCTGCTGGTCGGCGCCTGGGGCTGGCCAGCATCGCCGCGTGCTTCGCGACAGGCTGCCCTCCAATTACTGCTTCTAAAGCAGTACCATGATGCTGAGCGCCATGATCCACTGGAACACCATCCTCCCAGCTCGTAGCTCTCGACGCCAGCGTTATTGTCCTCATACATGACCCCCACGTCTCATGCTCAGACAGAGGAAGATTGAATCAAGTCAAGCAAGAGCACACTACTACTGATACATTTGGCTGAGGCTATTCTGCCTTCCTCTTTTCTGCTCCTGCTAGTGTTACAGGTCTCTATTAAGGTTGTGTTAACTTTCTATGGCAATTCGCCTGATAAAAAGCCTCAATCTTGTCAATCCCCTATCAATAAATTGACAGCAGTGGAATGGAGAGTCTATAACGCCGCTTGCTTCCAAATATGGCTATTGTCTGATCGAATATGAGCATTTATCATAGCTTTAGCCTTTTATCGGTATCTCTTTATTACCATGAGGAAAGGAAACTGACCGGAAAAGCTAATGGAAACCAAGCATTTCAAAGGGGAGAAGAGTGGCGAGCGAATAGAGTACCATATTACTATTCATGATATGCCCAGCAATGAACGACCACGCGAGCGTCTACTGTCCTACGGGCCGCAGGCTCTCTCGACTGCCGAGCTGTTAGCCATCGTCTTGCGTACTGGGACCAGGCGCAACAACGTTGTGGAGCTGGCGGCGAAACTTCTGGTGCTGTACGGTGGGCTTGGTGGACTCATGGGGGCAGATCTGGCCAGGCTCTGCCGCGAGCATGGGCTGGGTGCCGCCAAAGCGGCCCAGCTCAAGGCGGCGCTGGAGCTGGGTCGACGGCTGCAGCTAGAGCAGCCGGAGGCTCGCTATCGCATCATCTCGCCGGCGGATGCGGCGCGCCTGGTCATGATGGAGATGGCCTATCTGGAGCATGAGGAAATGTGGATTCTGCTGCTGGATACCAAGAATCAGGTGGTGGCGATCGAGAAGCGCTACAAGGGGACGGTCAACAGCTCGGTCCTGCGTGCGGCGGAAGTCTTCCGGCCTGCGATCCTGCGCAATTGCCCGAGCATTCTCATTTGCCACAATCACCCGAGTGGGGACCCGACGCCTTCGCCGGAGGACATCGCCGTTACCGAGCAGCTGGTGGCCGCCGGGCATCTCCTTGATACCGAGCTGATCGATCATCTGGTAATCGGGAAGCAGCGCTATGTGAGCCTGAAGGAGCAGCTCCGTTGGTAGGGCTGGTCAGTCAGGTCCGGGCAACCTGCCGGTCTTGCTGATGCCTCTTAGAAGGGATCGATCGACCTGGCAGAGGAGGGAGGTCCAGGGTTCAGGCAAGGCAGGGGGCAAAGGAGACAGAGGGGGTAGAAGACAGAGCGGCTGCGATGGGAAGCGTCCAGATGAAGCCAGGAAAGGAAGACCTTTCCCAGTCCCATCGCAGCCGTTTGAAAGCGAAAACACTCAGCTAGCGCGGACGACCGCCTCTGGCGCCGCTTGTGGGCCAGTCTGGTCCTGACTGCGGTCCTGATCTCCCTCGCCGGCGGCATTCTCAGGGTGAGGAGAGGGCAGGCCGCCCTCCAGGGCCACAGCCAGCACCTGCTTGATATCATCGACGAAGACGAACTCCATCTGCTCGCGCAGCTCGCGTGGCAGGTCCTCTAGCAGATCCTGCTCGTTCTTGCGCGGCAGAATCACCGTATGGATGCCGGAGCGGTAGGCGGCCAGCACCTTTTCCTTGACGCCGCCGATGGGCATGACGCGCCCGCGCAGAGTAATCTCGCCCGTCATGGCCACATCCGAGCGCACCTTACGCCCGCTGGCCAGGGAGACCAGTACGGTCACCATTGTCACGCCCGCCGATGGTCCATCCTTGGGGATAGCTCCCGCGGGAACGTGAATGTGCACGGTCTGGTTCTCGAAAACATTAGGGGGGAGACCCAGGGCGGCGGCGTTCGAGCGCACGTAACTGAGAGCCGCCATTGCCGACTCCTTCATCACATCCCCCAGCTGCCCCGTCAGGATCAGCTGACTCTCCTTGCTGGGCATGACCGCCGCCTCAACAAAGATGATCTCGCCGCCGACAGGGGTCCAGCTCAGGCCGGTGGCGATGCCGGGCCGATCGATGCGCTCGGCGGCCTCCTCGAAGAAGCGCCAGCGCCCCAGGTACTCGGTCAGCTGCTCCGTGGTGATATGGATCGGCGCCTGACGCCCCTCGGCGATCTGGCGCGCCGCCTTGCGGCAAAGCGTACCGATCTCGCGCTCCAGATTGCGCACGCCCGCCTCGCGCGTGTAGCCGCGAATAATGTGACGGATCACCTCATCGTCGACGATCAGCTCATCCGGGCGCAGCCCGTTGGCCGCGATCTGCTTCGGCAGCAGGTAGTTGCGGGCGATGTGCATCTTCTGTTCCTCGGTATAGCCCGAAAGCTCCAGAATCTCCATGCGGTCCCGCAGCGGCGCCGGGATTGGCTCCAGAGAGTTCGCTGTTGCGATGAAGAAGACCTTCGACAGATCGAAAGGCAGGTCCAGGTAGTTATCGCGGAAGTTGTAGTTCTGCTCCGGGTCAAGCACCTCCAGCAGAGCAGAAGAAGGGTCGCCGCGCCAATCGGCCCCAACCTTATCGACCTCGTCGAGCATGATCACAGGATCGTTGGTTTCGACGCGCCGCAGGGTCTGGATGATGCGCCCGGGCATGGCCCCGATATAGGTGCGGCGATGGCCGCGGATCTCGGCCTCGTCACGAATGCCGCCCAGGGACATACGCGCGAACTTGCGCCCCAGGGCGCGGGCGATCGACTGACCCAGCGAGGTCTTACCGACGCCCGGTGGGCCGACGAAGCAGAGGATCGGCTCGCGGTTGAGCTGGCGATTGGCCTCGTCCGAGTGCAGCGGCTGCGTCGGGCGGCGCTTGTCGGCCTCTCCCTCTGCGGCGGCCTCGGCGGCCTCCTCCTCGCGCCTGGCCCGCTCGGCCATGCGCTCCTCCTTCAGGCGGCGCACGGCCAGGTATTCCAGAATGCGCTCCTTGATCTTCTCCAGATCGTAGTGGTCCTCATCGAGGACCTGACGCGCCTTCTGGACATCAATCGTCTGGCCGGTGCTCTTGCTCCAGGGGAGGCTGACCAGTAGCTCAAGGTAGGTACGGATGATGCTGTACTCAGGCGAGACCGTGGGCAGCTTCTCCAGGCGCGACAGCTCGCGGTTGGCCTCCTTGAGGGCCTCCTCGGGCATCCTGGCCTCTTCGATTTTGGCGCGCAGCTCGTTGATCGTAGCCTGCTCTTCGCTCTCCTCGCCCAGCTCACGCTGGATGGCCTTCAGCTGCTCGCGCAGGAGGTACTCGCGCTGCATCTTGTTCATTTCTTCCTGGGCGCGGCTCTGGATCTTGCGGCCCAGTTCGAAGATCTCCAGCTCGTGGGCGAGGAAGCTGCTTAGCTCCTTGAGCTTTGCGCGCACCGAATCAAGCTCCAGCAGCTTCTGGCGCAGCTGCAGGTCCATCTGGACGAAGGTCGCGATCAGGTAGACCACCTGGCGCGGCTCTTCCAGGTTGAGGTTAGCGGCAGCCGCGGCCTCCGGCACATTTTGGACCAGAGCGACCATGCGCTGGAAATAGCTCACCACGTTGCGCTTAATGGCCTCGGTCTCAGTGTCGCTCTCCTGGATGTCAGGTCGCAGGGTCACGCGCGCCTTCAGGTAGGGTTTTTCTTGAACGAACTCGCCGATGGTCACACGCTCCAGCCCTTTGACAATGATATGGATCGTGCCATCGGGCATGCGAATCATGCGTTCCACGCGCGAGACCGTACCGATCTTAAAGATGTCGTCCGGCCCGGCCTGCTCGATCTCTGCCGAGCGCTGGGCTACCAGCACGACCAGGCGATTGCCTGGCATGATATCGTTGATCAGGCGAATCGAGCGCTCCTGACCAACCGCCAGCGGCTGCATGGCGAAAGGATAGACCACGACATCTTTGAGGGGAAGGACCGGCAGGATGTCGGGAATCGAGAACCGTTCCTCGTCGTCTTCCTCCCGCTCATCGGAGTAGTGATGATAGTGATGGTGCGAGCGTTCTTCACGGGAAGGTTCGGGATCCTCATCGACCGCGCGCCGCTGACGCCGCCGCGGCTTCTGACGTGTTGAGGGCGAGCTAGCGGTGGCCGCTCGCCCGCCACGCGCCGGGCGCCGCCGCGCAGGAGCACTTTTCGCCTGAGTCTCCTCTTCATCTCGTTTCCCCTGAACCTGTTCTTCCTCTTCTTCTTCGACCGCCTGCTCAGGCATAAGCCCGCGCTTCTTCTGATCCTTTTCCATAAACCTTTCTCAGTCAGTAGTTCGTTCGGTTCATTCGCTAATTGCTACTTCTCCGTGGCACTCTGCCGAACCTGGACGCGCTGAGGCTCGCTGCGGGTCGCGGGCAGCTTGGGCAACGTGACCCAGAGAAAGCCGTTTTCGTAGCGTGCCGTCACTGCCTCGCGATCGATGGGCGAGGGAATGAAGACCTCAACGCGAAAAGGTCCATAGCGGATCTGCGCCTCCTGATAGTAGAGGTTCTCGCGGTCCTCATTGTCATCTCGCCGCTCGCCGCTGACCACCAGCGCGTCTTCGTAGAGTGTGACATTGATCTCATCCTCTGACATGCCTGCAAGCTCTATTTTCACGACGACCTGCTCCGCCGATTCGCGTATATCGGCGGGAGGACGCCAGACCTCCGAGTGTTGGAGAAGCGCCTGCTGACTCTGCCAGAGAACTTCCTGCAACAACTGGCGATAGTGGCGTTGCAGTTGTTGCCCTGACCCATCGATATAGCGATAGGTCACAGAGCGGTAGCGCATCCGCATACTGGTTTACCTCGTTTCACTCTCCTCAAACGGATCGTGAGGCGTGACCTACATGTAGCTTCCCTGCTCGTTTATGAGCGTTGGCCTGCTGGACTCCGCTGGGCTGCCGATCGATGTGGGCGGCTGTCCGCTGTCTGGCCGCCTGCCCTGGTCTGGGTCCCTCCATACCTGGCTGGCTCTCGGTTTGTTTGGTGCTCTCTCCCTGAGCTTGCGAGTCGGTTGCTGGTCTGCTAGAAAGGTAAAGCGAGCCACAAGGACTAACGATCAGCCACGAGCCGGCACATAGACGGGCAGACAAACAAATCCGCGCGGCCCGGGCTAGACTGGACCCTGGCAGGTCTGGCTCAGTCTCGCCTGCCCTACCCGCTCGCGCCCCTTTGCCTTCTCTCCTCCCCTGGTGAATGCAACAGCGCTGCTCTGGCTGGGCGTTCCGCCCGGCCCCTGATTCTTTCCTGCAATCTGCTCTGCGGCGCTGTCTCTCAGGCGAGGTGGATGGAGCAGGGGAGGGCGAAGACGTTCCGTACAGCCCCGTGGATGCTACACGTGCTGACTACAGCAGAGGAAGATCTTTTTCGCCGCTGGCCAGCGCCTTCTGACACTCCGGGCAGAGGTATTCGTATTCTGAATGGCTCTCTGAGAGGACGTCGCTCTGGATGATGCGCGCGTAGCGCAGACGTGTTGCCTTATTGCACCTGGAGCAGTTGACATATGTATCCGATATTGCAGTCCTTCTGGTCCCAAGGATGTCTTCCTGCATGACCGACACATGCCTTTCTTTCTGCTTCAAAGGTCACAATCACCCGGTAGCAGCGTGGGCCAGGGCTACGTGGCGCACAGCTGTCGGCTTGGCTCTGCGCTCTTGGCCTGACCCTCTCACCAAATCATGCGGCGCCGGAAGCCCCGGCGTTTCCGCCTGGGGAGGAGGCGCCGCACCCTCCTTTCGTATACCCGTAGCCATCTGCCCGCTGAAGCAGGCGACACCACCTCCACGAAATCCCATCCGCTTTTCCCACCCGGAACGATCCAGAGGCGCGCACGGCCACCGGGCCAACATGGACTCCGGTGCGCTTGCCCCTCGGTACTTCCGCACGCACCAGATCCCCCGTGCGCAATCCACGCACCGTCTTGGAACGCATCCTGTATCCGCGCGGGAACCCGTGGGCGTCCACGTTCGTCCGGCACCGCTGCCCGCGTCCCAGTGCCTTGATGGCAAGAACCGGGGCATGCCAGCCGGACACCCCGGCAAGATCGCCCACGCACAGGGCGTCCAACGCATGCGTCTTCGGGAGTCCCAACCGTTCCCGGTTCCACTTCGTCCGCCCGCCCGTCCATGAGCGAACCTCCAGGCTCATGGCACACAGACCGTTCCGGATCGCGGAGCGCGTCGTGTTGACGGCCGCGGCGTCCTTCAGCGGCCCCTTCGCCCTGGCTTGCACTTCCGGGTGGCCAAACTCCTCCGCCGTCCGGTTCCCCTTGGCCTGGTTGCAGGCTCGACAAGCGACGGTCAGATTGCTGACCCGATCAGTTCCCCCCCTCGACTTCGGAATGATGTGCTCGATCTCCAGTGGCACGTTCTCCGCGCCACAGTACACACAGCGGCGTCCCCATTTTTCTAGCAAGTATTCGCGGACTTCATAGCCGAACAGCTCGCCACGCTGGTACTCCACGCCAGAGATCTCCGGGTGGTGCAGCGCCTGCGTGTCAAACCGGACGGTCTCGATCTCGATCCAAGCAATGGGGGCCAGGCGCCGGTACCGGCTCGCCCACGAGAGGACGTTCTCAACCCGGCTTCGCAACGACGGCGGGACCCAGCCGTTGGCCCTCCGGCGATGGGTGAACCTGGGAGCGCGGAAGCGCAGATGGGCGTTCCTCCTCCGGCGGCGGGATGCCGCCCGTTTCTGCATCCGTTCTCGCACAGCATCCCCACGATGAGCCATCTCTGCCAGGTGCAAGGCATGATCCCAAGGACCATTCTCCCTCTCTTGCCGGCGCACAACCGCCACCCCGGTGACCTTGCTCCCTGGATCGAGCTTCAGCCCGACGGGCTGCAGCACGCTCTCCTCAAGGAGCCGGTCTTTGAGCCTGATGGTGAACGGATGGAGCCGGTGAACGACGGCACGTCCGCGTTCCAGCAACAATCGTGCTCGCTTCTCCGGGCAAGGCATGAGCGGCTGCTTGCGCTTGTCCAGCACAAACACCATGATCCTTTCCTCCCTTTCGGGACCCCTTACGGGGCCGGTGACGGGTCCGGGCGGACTCTCCCGGACCGCTCCCCTCGCCCATGTTGCTGGCCGGGCGTCTCCTCCGGCCCGTTTCGCCCACACCCCGAAGGTTGTCTGCAGCCGGAGCTTCCAGGGTCCGGAACTGGGGAAGCATCCCGGAGTGGGTCGTTGGCCTGCCAGCAACGGAGCGGCGTCCTCGCCTTGTCCTTCGGCTCAACCGCTTGGGCTGGTCAGAGCCGGGCTTGCAAGATTCCCTGCAAGCCCCCGGCTTGAGCCGTGGGGTCTCTGACGGGAGCGGAATGCGTGCGTATGGGCAGGCGTGCCTTCCCATCTGCAGGCCAGGGCTGCCCTTTTGGCCGCCTGGCCTTTTTGATTATGGCATGCGGGCGCGAAAATTGCAAGGTGGTTTGACGTCTTCATGACGATATGCTACTATGTCTCTTGGGCTTCATTTATTTTTCGTGCGTTTTCAAAAGGTTGGCAGGCAACTCAGCAGCTATCAGGCGCGTCTTTCCTGGTTGGTTAGCCGGGCGCGGCCAGCGCCCTGATATGAATAGAGGGCACTCCCATGATCGCGCAAACACTCTCTCAATGGCTGGCTCGATTGTTTGCATGGTGGCCCGGAAGAAAGCGGCGCTCTCAGCCGGTGGAGGCGGAAGCGAGTGGGGTCTCCAGCGC